>NZ_CP019980.1:3451930-3759378 GCF_002982115.1 Lysinibacillus sphaericus
TCTGTTTGTCTTAACACTGATTTAATTTTTGGTGTCAACAGTTCTATAATTTCTTGTTCAAATCTGCTATCCACCACTATCACCCCAAACTATTAATTTTTTCAAATCATCGAGATTAATCTACTAAACATCATCAATTTTATGTTCTACCCCTCCGCCTTTTCTTTTTGCAATAATAACTGTACAGCTTGTGTGTTGTTATTAACGGCTTCAGTCAATAAAGCTAAGGATTTATCAAATTTCCAAAAGACTAATAGAAATGCCACTATCGGAAAACCAACGTTGCTAATAAAATTTACTAATAAAGATTGTTCCATAATAAAACCTCCTTTGTTGTTAAAGGTAATTTAATCTGGATTTTATCAACCTAATATTTATAATTGATTTAATTTTCGGGTAAATGTTAATCTATTAAAAAGATGATGTACAATAAAAAAGCTTCTTTCTACTACGCAAAAATTAGATTAATTATAAAATTTTAGCGTTTTTTTAAGAGGGGGATTTTATGTGTAAACGACAAGTATTTTTCACAATTAGTATTATGATAATTATTATTGCCGGAATCAGCTTATGGATAAACGAGCGAAGGACTGCCGTCCCATCAGTTTATTACGCCACAGATGTCCTAGAAAATGCTAATTTTAATGCAAAAAATCAATTTGTAAACATTGAAAGTATCATTCTAAGACCTGAAATTAAATTTACTTCTTTGAAAATTCCAGAAGAAACACAGCAGGAGCTTATACAGGCTTTTAAAAATGCAAAATTTAAAAAAGTAGAACATCTATCCTCAATTCGTTACCGATACAATTACCGTGTCAATATAACTTTGAATACAGGCTATGTGATGTTTATGGATTCAAATACAAAATTCTTACAACTGGATGATACGGGAGTGGCCTATATAATCGAAGATGATGATAACCGATTTTTTGATATTTTAGAGAAAGCTACTATTGAAAAAAGTTAAGTGATATCATCATTGTGTGAGTTATTTATCTTGATCTATACATCATCTTTTTATTTAAATTAAGTATTATCTAAGGATGCATTTTAATAGTATAGAAGGGCTAACCCTTTCTATACTATTAAAATTTTCTTTTTTAAAACCAACCAACAATCTCTTTTGTCTTACACAATAAAATTAATTCTCACATAAGTTTTGTACCATCAGGAAGCATTATCCAATTGACATTTACAGCTTTAATATATGCTAGTTCTGATCCTGGTCGCTCCTTATTAACCGTTAAAGTCATATTTACTTGAATTGCGTTGAAGTTGACCATTGTTCGGTACGACTTTAATAATTGGCGATGCCCTTCTTTTGCATCTGTTATGCCTTGTAATAGTTCAGCAGCATTAAGGCTTCCAATAAGACTAATGACCCCTAAAGCAACAGATGCAACTGTGCTTACCGCAAATACTAATGGAATAACAGCACCTCCATATGAAGCAAAAGTATTTCGTATAATTGAGTCCTGAGTAGTTTTATTATCAAGAATATTTACAAAGTCTTCTTGTGCGTAACACATAGCGTCTAATTGAGATTTTGTAGCAGTAATGATTCTTGTTGTTGTGTAAAAACCCATATTCATTCCTCCTAATTTGGTTTATTTGTTAGCTAACGCTTTATAAAGGGAATTTTCAACTTAAATTATCAACTACTATTTAAAATTTAAAATAGAAGTCTCTGCACAACATTCTTGATAATAATTCTGAACACCCCATTCACACCGCAATGCTATGATTCAAGGGCTTAAAGCAGGTAATAATGCAGTGCAACGTTTGGAGAGTGATTTAGTAAAGTCGTACCGATATAGTGCAACATTCGATGTTGAGTTAGCCTTTCTAGAAGCTAGTGACTGGGCTACGCAAAAGCAACTTTTCAAAGGCGTAACTGCAGTAGGGAAAATCCACGCCTTCTACGATGAAAAAGGGAATCGAATCCCTATATAAAATAAAGAGGTAGTCGAATCTATTCGACTACCTCTTTATTATTTAAGTAACTTTGTACAAATGAAAAAAATTCAGAACTATCCTCAAGTATGTATTGCTTCATCATCTTAGGACGCTCAATAATGCCAATGATGTTTCTTTCATAGTCTACGATTATTGTATAGGATACTTACTTCTGGATTCGCTGAATAAAAGTAAATAAAAGCATCCTCATTAAAAGCTGGTCTATTAGGTATTATTTTCTTTTTCATAAAGAGACTCTCTAGTATCGAAATAAAACGTGCTGTTTCCTCTTGATTAAGATAATATGGTTGTCTCATATCTGAAATTAAAACATTATTGATGCTCGCAATATCCAATGCCGGTACAGCCTCATCAAAAGTAATTAGTGGTCTAGTGGAATACCATATTAGCCAAATCACAACTACAATCAACAAAAACCATATTTTTTTATTGCGAATATTCATCATCCTCCTAACCCATTTTCCTTTTTTAATTATATCTAAACACTAGTATTACATTAAAGTAAAATCCGAATCTACACCAACTCCTGGTCTATCAACATATAAAATCCATATCAAAATTGTACGGGGTGTGCTATGGTAAATTATCGAAACAAATATATCGAAGGTGGAAAAGTATGTTAGAAGTTAGTGAAAGTAAATTAGCCCAATATGTTGTACATTATGTAAGCGATACCCTTGTTTATGGAGAGGAAGCATTTTCTCAACCTGAAGTTATGCTGGAAGCAGCGTTTACACAATTAGCATTTAACAAACTCGACTTTGAGCAGCAATATGAATTTTTTCATGAATCAACTATCAGCTTAAATGAAGTGTATACGTATGTGAAAGCTATTTTTGATGAGGACGCTAGTTTTCTAGAACAATCCAAGCATATCGCTACGCACTTACATAGTGCATCTGGACATCCGAATATTAAAAGTGGCGAGTTGTTTATTGGCTTATTTGACAATTGTTTTCTGTCTACAGAGCCAAAGAAAGTTATTGCCATTGTCAAAATTGAAGAAAAAGAAATGTTTTTAGATATAAAAAATGAACAAAATAAAATGACTGTTAATGGCATCGACGGCATTAACGTTAAGAAAATGAATAATATGGCTGTTATCGTTGATATGGGAGCTGATGAAGCGCCAGTTGTTTTTATGAAAACGAAGAAAAAGGAAGATGTCGTGTACTGGCAAGAACGTTTTTTAAAGATTAAAGTAGCTGATGAACATTACCATAAAACAAACTTGGCATTAACAGAATGTAAGAAGTATATTTTGAAAGAAGATTGTTTTACCAATACCGAGAAGTTAGGCTTGTTAAATAAAACGCTCGATTATTTCCGCAGTGAAGAACAATTTCAAGTCAACGATTATATTGAAACTGTATTCGATGCAGCCGATTCAACGCAAAAAGACATTATCGTCAATACAGTCAAGCCCTATGAAACCGTGATTTCCGAAAGTGCCCTTGCTAAAGCTGAAAAAAGTTATAAACGTAAAATTAAATTGGATTCCGCAATTGAAATTCAAGTGAACGTCCGTGATATCGAGCAACTGGAAGAGCTTATTGAGGTAGGCTTTGATGAGGAAACAAATCGAAAATTTTATAAAATCTACTTTAATGAAGAAATATAGTCCTACGTAATAAAAATAGTGTTAGATTGATTACGTTCAATCTAACACTTTCGCCTTAAAGATAGGTGAAATCGCCAGTAAAACCATACCAGCAAAATTATTGCAATGGAATCTTTACTTCAATATCTTCCCCAATCGGGTTATAGTAATAGTTGAAAAATATTTTAGCTTTACCATTATATTGATCAAAGGACTCTGTTGAATAGAGATACTCATCATCATCTGAAAATGTGCCGCCTTTATATGCTAATGTCGTGCCATCTGCTTTTAAACCACTTCTATAAAATATATGTCGTATACGACCATCCCAATTTTTTGCAGCCGTTTTTAAACTTTGTTGCTCTACAGAAATATCCCAATCTAAAAAATCAGGTTTTGAGAGTACTTCTTGTCTACCAAAATCAACTTCGATAAAGTCCTCCCCCTTTGGAACAGCTTGAACAGCGCCTATCAACACCGTTAATGACTGTGGATTATCAAAATAATTACTTTGCAAATAGAGCGTATATTTGCCGTCCCGAATATCTCCGTTCATTGAATGACTACTACGAATGCTTTCTCTACGCTCACCACTTTCCGTTACGACTGCAATATCATCAAGTGCTAATATTTGCATTGTATTTGCTTTGTCTACTTCAATGTCAAGTGCCAATTTTAGTGGGGTACGGCGAATTTTTGTAATAGTAAACTTTTGACCTTCGACTTCAACAGTACGATTAGCAATAAAAACTTTTTCCTCCGCGATTTCGTTTTGTAAGGAAAACGGTATCGTCATTTCAATTTCCCCTTGATTCTTATCTTTAAAACGAAATACGGCTGTAAAGTCCCGTGAAGTATAGGCCATTGGCTCAGAAAAACTATATTCCACTGAAGATGAAATAAATGCTTGATTTCCACCACCCATCGTAAATGAACAACCACATTTAATTTCATCGTCTCCTTGGAACAATTGGACTTCCTCCAGATTTAATTCAAATGAAGCATCCGCATCATAGTAAAGGACAAAACCTGACTGATCTGCTATCACGCCTTGTAATGTAAGAGATAGACCATCTTTCGTCTGCGTCTTATTAATTTCTTCATAATATTTATGCTCCACAATATCTTTTATCCCTTTATCTCTTACTACCGCTGATACAATGGCGTCCAGGCCAGGTATTTTTGCAACATAGCTAGCAACAGTTGGCGAAACGCGAATAGAAAGTAATAGACTTAAGCAACACAAAAATACGATTGCTACAGAAGCCATACGCTTCTTTGTTCTTTTTTCTCGCTGTACTTTGCGCAATACATCCATTCGAATTTGTTGAAGTTGCTCCTTTGGCACATCAATTGGTGGTTTTTTCATAGCCAGTCCTCCTTTTCTCTTGCGAAGTTTCTAAGCTTCTTTAGAATGTGATGAAGTTTAGACTTTACAGTACCTTCTGGAATTTGATTGAGCTCGGCAATTTCCTTGTTTTTAAGCTGTTGAAAATATTTCATATAGACGATTTGTTGCTCTGACAAGGTTAATTGTGCTAATAATCTCTCAATATCTGAGTAAATGGCCCATTCAAATACATGATATTCTTCGATCTGAACGGTTTGTTGACGTTTTCGCAAATGGTCTTTACAGCAATTGATTAAGACGCGCACGAGCCATGTTCTGGCATATTCGGGTTGTTGAACGGTATGCATTTTTTTAAGCGCCTTATAAACTAGCTCTTGCATCACGTCTAAAGCGTCTTGCTCATTTTTCATATATGTAAAGGCCATGCGATATAAAATTTCTTCGTCCACTTCAATAAGAGAAAGTATCGCTTGATGATCTCCACGTATGGCACGCTTTGTTATTTCGAATTCCATTCTTTTCGCCTCCTTCCTCCATTAGACTGTAAAATACTTTATTTCGTTCAAAAATGATTTAATCTAACAAAAAAACCTTCAAATTCTTAATGAATCTGAAAGTTTTTGAATGAATATTTAAAATTAGTTAATCTTGGAAGCTTGTTAAAATGCCATCTTCAAAATAAAGGTATTGACCATTTCCATAAACCCATTGTTCATAAGACCCGTATACTGTTACAGTTCTATTAATATCAATTGGTTCACCCCATAAAGATGCTTTTACTTCGTCATAGGTCATTCCTAAAGTAGGATTCATCCCTCTAGCAGCTTCAATTTTTTCGTCTCTTACTCTCGCCTCTTCCTTTCTTATAATCATCGTATTTAAATTTCGCTGATATTCACTTTCAATATAGTTCCAATCGGTTTTCGTTATAGGTCCGAATGATAACGGACTTTTATAAGATGTATTCGTTACCCCTGCAATAATTTCATCTTTCATTCTTCCATAATATTCAGGATCAACAGCAAGTGCTAAAGCTCCAGAAGCCTTGTACGAATTTTGGTCAGTTTGTAAATAAAGAGCATAATTATACATTGCTAAAAATTCATCATTATCATGAAGTCCTTTTTCATTATCATACACTTCTTGAACCTTTTGAAAATCCTTGTTTCTAACTGCTTGTTCCATTTCATCTAGCACTAACTCTTTACCTTGTTTCGAAAACTTCTCCATTTTAATCCAATTCTCACGACTGACCGCTGACCTAATTCTGTAATACTTCGAACTTATAAAAGTATAATTATTTTCACTTATCAATTGATCCACAAATTTTATACTAAATTCATCTACTTTATCAGTTTCCGATTCAGGTAAATCTAAAGTTTCCAATTTCACCAAAAGATCCTCATATTTCTTTTCCTTTAAAAGCGTTTCTAATGCAAGGATTTCAGATTCTGCCCTTATTTCATTTTCTTCCTTAACAGTTTTTTCACTATTACAACCTGATAATAGTAAACTGAAGCCCAATGCTAATACTAAATGTTTAATCTTTATCAATCAGTACACTCCCTTACTATGTTCTTTTTATGTATTCATAAATCGCCATTATAAATCTATTTTGGTAATCTATAACAAAGTCTATTTTATATTTTCATATAATTACAATCAACCTATTTAGTGATCAATTAAAAGGAAGCTATCCATTCTACCCTATCGATAAACAAAAATGGACCTCACGAAAGTGAAGCCCATTAATCGACTCATGGCTTAGAAATATACTTAATAGCTTGTTAAAAATACTTTACCGTTCGTCTTTTTAGTAGCTTCAACAGCGTCAATTGCCTTTGTTAAATCTGATAAGTCATAGGTGGAATCGGCCTGCATCAGGCGCAATTTTTTGTCATTGATGAGCCTAGTCACATGAGTAAACGTTTCTTGCCATTTGCTCACGGATACATTTTTATTCCAATTCCTTAAATGAAACATATTCGCATTCAATTGTGCACCATTTACAATATGTGCCCAATTGACTTGAATTCCTGATAGTAGACCTATCGTTAAGAAGTGCCCATAAGGATGGACACATGTAGCTAATTCATTGCCATCAGAGCCTCCAATCGAATCAATTGCTGCATTTGCACCTATTCCATTTGTCAATTCCATAACGGTTTCATAAAGACCACTTCTAGAAGTATCTATTACATCAGAAGCTCCTAGATGAAGTAATTTCTCTGTATGCTTATTATTTCTTGTCACGCCAATCAATCGAAAACCTATTATTTTAGAAAATTGAGCAAAAATGTGTCCAATAGCTGAACCACAAGCATTCACCAATAAAACATCATTTGCTTTTAATTTTAAAACTTCTGTACAAACTACCCACGCAGTAACTGGATTGATATACATTTGAGCAGCTGTAAAATCATCTATTAAATCAGGTACAGGAACGCTAAATTCTGCTGATGTTTTAACAAATTCTTGCCATGTTCCTTCTCCACGTAAAGGTAACACACGTTTACCAATAAGATTCTTCGAAACAGAAGAACCTACATTCTCAACAATTCCAACTCCTTCATAACCTGGAATGTTGGGCAATGCTATACGATGAGCATACGATCCTCTAATAGGAATTAAATCAGAGGGATTAATTGGTCTTACTAGCATTCTTACGAGCACTTCATTATCCTTAGGTGGTTCAATCGTTTTATACTCGAGTTTTAATACCTCTTTAGGGCTACCAAATTCATTGAAATGAATATATTTCGCATCCATCTTATCATGCTCCTTATTAGTACTAGAGTAATTGAAGTATAGCATTATATGATGTATTACTTCGTCAACAGTATATTGATTTTCATCACAGATGGTATAATTTAACTGACTAGTAGTCATATTTTGTTTAGGAGGTTGATAGGATGATAAACAAACGAAATGGGCACTTAAAAAACTAGGGGATTACGACTAAGTAACCAATCTTTTAGCGTCTCCCCACATTTTGAAAGGGGAAAATTATTTGAAGCAACTATTATTAATCATCGACGCACAACAAGCATTGATTGATGGAAATCAAGAAACAGGTCAAATTTTCAGTAAAGAGAAGCTTATTATTACTATTAATAAAGTAATTAACAAAGCAATAGCAGCAACAGTTCCAGTTATTTTTGTGAGGGATCTTGATGTAGCTGAAGGACAGGGAGATGGATTTCAAATTCACAATGAAATTACTGTACCTACTGAAGCAAAGATCTTTGATAAATCTGCAACAAATTCTTTTTATGGGACAGGACTGCTTGAACATTTAACAACACAGCATATTGAACATATTGTTATGATGGGCTGTGAAACACAGCACTGTATAGATAGTGCTGTTAGAACAGCAACAATCAGTGGTTTCGATGTAACGTTAGTCGAGGATGGGCATTCAACATTGGGCAATGCTGTTTTAAGTTCCGAACAAATTATACAGCATCATAATACTACCCTGCACGGTCATTATAATGTTGACCACTTTTCTATTGTTAGAAATTCCGAGGAAGATTTATTTCGTCCCACTCATAATTCTTATCGGGATAGTTAAAATTAGTCATTCAATGAAGAGAGCCGGCAATATAGCACAAAGGACTTGCATGTATTTATGCGCAAGTCCTTTATGTGGTATGTTATTTCGACTGTTGGAAAGTCAACTTTTATTGTCATTCGTGCACACAGCCGCCATTTCAGAACTTTATAGTACAAACGTTTTTTAAAGCTTTTTTGTGTAATAATATCGCTTACCTGTTAGTGGATAATGGGTGAGTACAAATTCTTCTTTATAGCCAAGCTTCACGTAAAAATCAGGTGCCTGAAAACTAAACGTATTTAAAAATGCATATTTACAACCTCTATCTCTAGCAATCTTCTCAGCTTTATCCATCAGTTCCGTACCAATATGCTGTCCACGAAGTTCTTCACTTACCCATAAATACTCAACTTCTAGCCAATTTCCATGTGTCTCTCCAATTAACCCTGCAACTCTAGTTCCTTTTTCATCTTCTACAAAAATTCCAATATCTTTTACTACCTTTTCTTCAAGATTTGAAAGATTGTATTTTAATAACGCTTGAAAAATATGCGCTTTCTCCTCGTTAGTAACATTTTCACATTCAATATATTTCATTTTTCTGCCTCCTCTATTGCTTTATTAATTATTGAAAGAAGATACCTCTTTTTTAAAATACGCTTGCCTTTTTGTCCCCGTTACGGCTTTCCAAGCCAATAACCCTAAGAACAAGAAGAACATTGCACCAATTAAGCCGACAGGTCGAATCGAAGTGAATTCAGCGGCTAAACCTATTACAATCGTTACGGCTACAATAATACTTGCTTCAATAACACGAAAGAGGCTTTCAAACCTTCCCATTATCTTTATAGGTACATGATTTTGGTAAAAAGTTAGATAGCCTGTATTTGCAAATGTTACGGCAAAGCCTATTAAGAATACACCCGGTACTGCACTAAAAAAACCGCTAGCACTATAAAATACTAGATATCCAATTGAGGTGAAAATAGTACCGACACCTATTAAATGATTCACCGCAAGATGCTTTGTAAATATAGAATTAATGATAGACCCGATGATAATGCCAGCTCCAAAAATACTTAGTAAATACCCATAATTAGTATCTGAAATTGACAGTACACCTTTAGCAAATGCTGCCTCTAGAGAATCGATTGCAGTCATAAATATCGTAGTACCACTAAATAATAAATAAATTTTGGTGATATAAGCATTTTCCTTTGTAAAATTAACAACTACATGACAATCTTTTTTTATTAATTCCCATGAAAATCTTTGCATTTTTGTTTCTTTATCTCTTACATCAACATTAGGTAGCATCATGATAAGAAGTGCCGAAAAAAGTAATGCAATTGCATTTATATGAATGGCAGTATACGGTGTGCCCAGCCAAAATAATATACCCGCAATAGCAGGCCCTATTAATGAACCACAAGAATTGATAAAACTACGTAGTGCATTAAAACGTTGCCGATCTTTCACAGGGATTAGTTTCGTCATATACACCATCGATGTTGGCTGAAATATAGCACTGCCCACATTTATGATAAATGCTACTCCATAGACATAAATAAGCGAAGGTAAAAAAGGAATTACCGCAATACATAATGCCCGGAACATGTCCAATCCCATCATAAGTAGCCGCGTATTTACCCGATCAATTAAGCTACCTGCCCAAGTATTTGAAAAAATCGTTGCGATTGGACCGAGGATATATAATAAAGCAATGGCAAGTGGGGAACCTGTTTCATTCAATAGGATTAAATTAAGTGCGATCAGATAAACCCACGCACCCACATTTGAAATGCCTATCCCCCCTAACAGCATTAAAGGATACTTCCATCTGGACATTATCACCACTCCTATTTTATTTTTAATAAAACAAAATAAAAAACTCACCCCCAAGATAGTATCTTGGGGGCGAGTCATATCGCGGTGCCACCCCAGTTCGTTTCTACATTGCTGTAGCAACCTTATCGAGTACGGCATTTTTCAAAATCGTGCGATACTCTATCCCGTTAACGTGAGAATACGTTGCATCATCATTGTGTCAACAAATAAATCCAATGCACAGCTCAAAGGCTTGTTTCAACATATTTCGTATCCCTCCTTTTCAGCTCCCAGAGGTCTCTGTAGATCGTACGTATGTTTACTCTTCTTTTCATAGCTTTTCATATGTAATTTTGTAAATCTTATACTATTTTAAATTAAATTTCAATACTAAAAGAAATTGACTATTTTTTTCATGTCTAATATAACACACTAATGAGGGTTGATTATCCATATGCGTCTCGTCACTTTTAAAACTATACTTTCATAATTGACATCCAATTGACAACTACTTTTAATTTTTTGATAAAAAATTTAAGCCAAAACACCTGATCGTTTGTCTAATAGACGTACAACAAAAACGAAAGGAGGAAATACGATGAAACTTGAACGTTTAGTAAAGAAAGCACAAAAAGGAAATGATAAAGCCTATGTAATGCTTTTCCAACAGTACGAAGCAGATATTTATCGAATGGCTTTTGTCTATGTAAAAAATAAAGAAGATGCATTAGATCTTGTTCAAGAAGTGGCCTATCAGTCTTTTAAAAAAATCAGTACATTGAAAAAGCCAGAATTTTTCAAGACATGGCTAATGAAAATAACGATTAATTGTGCCCTAAACTTAATTAATAAAAATAAAAAAGTAATTCCGCTAAATTCAAACTTGGACAAGATTATGAGGACGGAAGATGAAGATATTGCACTGACGTTATCTTTAAATAAGCTAATTGACACTTTACAAGAGGATGAAAAAAGTGTCATTTTACTAAAATATTATGATGATCGGACATTAAAGGAGATTTCCGAGATATTAGATATCCCACTAGGAACCGCAAAGTCTGTCCTATACCGCGCTCTAGATAAGCTTCGTCAAAATTTTAAGGAGGTAGATAGCTATGCATAATCATCTTAAACAAGAGCTTTCACAAATTGACATCCCTGCTGAAATCCACGAAAGAAGTAAATTGGGCATTAAAAAAGCAAAATCTGAAAAAGGTGGTAAATTGAATCGTTTTGTTAAGAAACGATTAGCTATCGCTGTGATTTCCGCTTCGTTAATGATTCCAACAGGCGTATTTGCTTATCAAGCATTACTTGCCGATGAATTATATGGTTCTTTTGATAATCTAAAAAAACATGCTGCAAATGTGACAATGGAAAGTTACTTATTATTCAATGCAAAACTCGATCAAGCAAAAGGTGACTTAGGAAAAGAAGAGTATGAACAATTTAAAGAATTATTAAATGTCTTTACAAGTGCCAAAATTGAATATGGCAACCACAATGGCAACATCGATTATTCTCAAATTCCCGTAGAGCCATTAGAGGAGATTAAAGCCGCTATGTATGAAGTGCAACCATACTTTGACAAATTGAACGGCCTTCCATCAAGTAAAGACGTTTTAACGGCTGAAGAATATGAACAATATATACAAGCCCTCATGACCTATGAAACGACGATGGCACAACTAGGTGTTTCTAGTGCTCCAGACGTCGAGACAATGCCTAAAGAAATGCAACAGCAATTCATCGACGCTCAAACTTACTTACAATATGTAAATGACAAGCAGGTTGAAGTGAAAATTGACGCGGGAATTGAATGATAACAAGAAAACAGCTTGGGAGTAGAATATCCCAAGCTGTTTTTCTATTGTCCCTCCTAATCGGAGCCGATGAGGCAACACTTCCACGTTATGTTTCGTCATACTTTTAGTAGTACGCTACAATTCCCTTAATAATGTATAAAAACAAATAATGTTAAAACTTATAGGTGCAAACGTAACGTCATAAAGTGTAAAATATCCACTATAATTAAGATATATAATGTTGCCCAACTAGTATTTGTCGGCGATGTCATAAGTATCTTTTCTTCGTGGTTTTTGACAAGTTGTGCTATATTCAAAGTGTCAGGAGTGAGTTGATGAAAAAGTTTTTAACAATTATCACAATAATTCTTGTTTTACTCGGAGCAGCTGGCTATGCCATGTGGCATTTTGGGACAAATATTGCTTCTGAAAAAATTATCGAAAAAGTGGAGTCTACTTTAGATGACGAAAATCTAGCAGAAGTAAAAACCTATATCGAGAACGATCCGAAAGTTCAAGAAATTGTAAGCGAGGCAGCAACTACAAATCCGGATACTCTCCCCTTCCAAACTAAGGAAGAAGCGATACGTGTGTTAATAACAAAAGTGGGCGTTAATCGTTTACTTGATATTCAGGAACAAGCGCAAAACGGTTCAATTAGTGAGGATGAAATATTATCCGAAATGGAAGGTAAACTATCTGAAGATGAAATTTCTGCTTTAAAATATGTTTTATATAAAGAATTGAATAAATAAAACGAGCCCTAAACGTTTAAATTGTCACAAGCAGTGATGCTAAGAAAACACAGCTATTGTTATTTCTTACACTAACGCCAACCACTCAAAAGTCTCACAGTGAAAAGTGGTTGTGGCAACCCATTGGTGCTGGTGGGTCTAACAATATGGACTCGATTCCTCTTTAGTGGAATCGAGTCTTTTTTTATAGACATTACCGCAAAGCACGACTAAATAATGGGTCCTCCAACAAATCTTCAAGACACCTGCCATTTATTTTTTTCATGTGCGTCCCCTTGCTCACAGTTATAAACGACGACCTCCGCCATGCTATTTTATCACCTACCTACTCATGCAACTCCGAAACGAACTAACCTAGCCCAATCATAAAAGGACAAAATTTGAAAATAAACTATATGAAAACAAGATTTTTAAAACTAGATATAATTACCAACAATAAATTGACAATTTAATTGCTTCGTTGTATGGTTAGTTACATAAGTAATGAACCAATTAACTAGGAGGTGGATTGTGATTTATTCGTTAAGCAATGAAAAACCAATCTTCCAGCAAATTCGTGAACGGGTTGAAGATGCCATTCTTGATGGGCAACTACAATCTGAAGATCGCATTCCATCAACCAATGAATTTGCCAAAGAGTATCAAATAAATCCTGCAACAGCAGGCAAGGGTGTGAACGAATTAGTGGAAAAAGGTGTCATTTATAAAAAACGAGGCGTAGGTATGTTTGTCAGTACAGATGCACGAAAAATTTTAATTGCAGAACGTAAGGAAAACTTTTTTGCACAACATATTGAACCGTTAAAAAAAGAGGCGGTACGATTAGGCATCTCTGACGAAGAATTACAAAATATGTTACAGAGGGGATAATTTATGAAGATTGATGTTAGAAATGTTAGCAAACTGTATAAGCAAAAACATGCTTTAAAAAATGTATCTTTTACGATTGAAGGGCCAAAAATCATCGGTTTTTTAGGTCATAATGGCGCTGGTAAAACAACATTTTTAAATTTATTAGCAGGGCTTATTCCTACAACTGAAGGGCATATACGTATCAATGGCGAGAATGTTTTCAATGCCCCTGCTATATTGCGTAACATTTGTTTTGTTGCAGAGAGTGGTAATTTTCAAGAAGATATGACGATCGCACAATGTTTAAAGACTAATCGTTTTTTCTATCCAAAGTGGGATGAACAGCTTGCAAATGAGCTTCTTCAAGTATTTGCACTTAATCCAAAAGATAAAGTGCGCAATTTATCTAAAGGGATGGTATCTGCACTTGGTATTATTACAGGGTTTGCTAGTCATGCTGCCATTACCATTTTCGATGAGCCCTATATCGGCTTAGACGTAGCTGCCCGCAATACATTTTATGATTTATTAATTGATCAACAAATAGAACATCCAAGGCTATTCCTTTTATCGACGCATTTAATAGATGAAGCCAGTGAATTGTTTGAAGAAATCCTTATTCTGCAAGAAGGTGAGTTATTGCTGCAAAAAACGGCGGAGCAATGGGATCAGTATATTGTTGCAGTAAAAGGAAATGCTCAAGATGTTGAACGCGCAATACTAGACTTAGAAGTCATTTACAAGCATATTTTTATGCATGATATGACGGCCGTTGTCTATGCCAACGGTCGTGCAATCGAAGGTCAAAATATTACATTAGAAAATGTATCTTTACAAGACCTGTTAGTGTATTTAAGTAAACAGCAGAAAGAGAGGTTAGTAAAATGAAAACAGTACAAGGTAGCTTATATGTATTTTTTCAAAGCTATAAAAAAAGTAATATTATTTTTTGGTGCATTTTGTTTGCCATTGTCCTACTGTCATTTTTTATTGATTCCTTTTTTGGACAATATATTACTTTTGCTATGACCATCTCTATACCTGTCTATATTTTTTATAGTACGATGGGGGCTAAAATTTTAAATAAAACATTGCCTTATTTTTTAAAGCTTGGCTTAAGCCGTATGCAGTATGTTTGGAACATAGGCTTATTTTTCATCGTTTGGAGCCTTATTGGTGCATTTATAATAGCCTGTACACACAAAATGATTTCCTTCGTCTCAAATCTATTAGATTATCAAAATATGGTCATTATTCACCCTCTATTCTTTTTTAGCAGTTCGGATTCATTTTTTCTAACAATGGCGATAGATACCGTGTTACTACTACTTTGTTTAATCTCTAGCCTGCTTTTAAATGTCGTCTTTTATCGCTTCGGCACATTAGGTGGCTACAGTTTTATTGGTGTAATGGCTTTGATTCCAATAATGATGGTAATTTTCGGATGGTACTCGCCACTTTTGCTGACATTATCGAAAGCATCCACTTTGCAAATAATCAGTAGCTTACTAGGTATGATTATTATCATTTATATTGTCATCTCAAGTGCATTACGAAAAGCTCCTGCAATGCCATCATAAAACCTTGAAGGGGTCGACAAAATGAAAAAAATGATTTGTAAAATTGTAGGTTTAGAACTGCTTCTTCTATTTTTTTATGTTGCCAATGGGGCTTACGTTTCCATTCAACAACCTTCTAGTCCCTTTTTGCAATTTGCTTTGTTGATTCCTTTAGCAATCGGTCTCGTTCTTTATATAATTGCCAAAAAGAAATGGCGTCATTATTTCTTTATTCCCATTAATATCGAAAATATCTTTGTCTACTCACCTATGATTTTCGTTTTATGTATTATTTTATTTAGTACGAAAGGGTTAAATTTCGAATCCATTAGCGATTTATTGCTCATGTTTATCATGCAAATGTTTGTTGTTGCTTTTATTGAAGAAACAGTTTTTAGAGGCATCTTGCTGCGCTTATTGTTATCTAAGGGAACTTTTACTGCTATTTGGCTTTCTAGTATTCTTTTTGGCGTGACGCATGCATTGCAACTTATTGGGGGACAATCGCTGGAAGATACCATTATACAGATTATTTATGCCTTTCTTGTAGGTCTCGTTCTTTCGTTACTTATAATCGATGGGCAATCTATTATTTTGACGATTGTCTTCCATGGTTTCAACAACTTCTTTAATTTTATGGGGAATGCAGAAAGTTCCATGTTAACAGCGTATCTTATCATCATTGTACTGTTTGTGTATCTGTTATTTTTATGGAGACGTGTTAAGAAAAAGGCAGCGGTACAATCTCTGCGTAGTAGCAGTTCTGTACAAAATTTCTATCATTAATATATAGATATTACGCATGAAAAGAGAGGATAAAAATGAAAAAAACTGCCGTACTTTTATATCCGCAATTCAGTGAATACGAATTAAGTGTAGCGTTATCGATATTAATGCAAGGGAAAAAACCTATCGTAACGATTGGCTTAAATCATCAGAAGATTATGGGCGAATCTGGTTTAACTTGTCTAGCCGATAGGCAATTAAGCGAAATTAATGTAGATGAGATTGATAGTCTCTTATTACCTGGCTGTATGGATATTGGAACATTAGTAGATGAGCAAGAATTATTATATTTTATTAAGACATTGGATTTACAAGGCGCAGTCATAGCTAGTATTTCCAGTTCCCCTTATCTTTTAGCCAAGGCAGGTGTACTAAAGGATAAATACTATACAGTCGGTTTACCACTTGAAGGCATGAAACAATTGGGTGTTTTTGATCTTAGCTATTACGCCGATGAACTAATCGTTCAGGATGGTAGGATTATCACGGCTAGAGGTAGAGGTTTTATTCAATTTGGTTTAGCCTTAGGTAAAGCGTTACAGCTAGATTTTGATGCACAATGGTATAAATAACAGTGCCTGTCACCCAAACAATTTTATTTAAATACTGATGATAAAACCCATAAAAACAAAGGATAGTTCTCGCCAATCGCTTGGCTTCAGAACTATCCTTTATTAGTTACATGATACTTTTATTTAACAGCTGCATTTTCATTTCTTTTGCTGTATACGTAAATTGACAAATAGCCTAAATCCCTTTTTGACTTTTCACCATAATACTTTTTCAATTTAACATCACACGGGCAAGAAAATTCATGCTATTGGGGCGTTTAAGAGATTTAACTAGCCCTTAATAGGCATACAAATAGACCATTTAGTCTTACATCTCATATGTTAATTATGAACCACAACTTATCAAAACAGGAGGTAATAACATGTTTAATCGTAAGCGTCACCATGGAAGAGGACCACAATGCTGCCCACCACAAACAATGCCAACACAATTTGACCCACCACAATTTTTACCGCCAGAGCAATATGTACGCACAAATTACATTCATACAGTTGTACCACACGTTCAACCTGCACATATTACAACAGTGAACAAACATATTATCGATCATCAATACTACTTCCCATGCACAGAGAACGTAGTAAATGAATGCTGTGAAAATCATACACTATGTGGTATGCCACATAATCACTGCCATATGCCACAACAACACATGGGTCACCATAAACATATGGGCATGGGGTATTAATTTGTATGCGATGAGACTTTTGATGTCTCATCGCTTTTCTTATATAACTAACATTATTTTTCGCCTGCTGTTTTTACCTGGTTCCGACCTGCTTGCTTAGCAAGATACAATGCTCCATCTGCCGCTTCAATCAATGCTTCTGTCGTACTAGCCATTTTAGGATACTCTGCAACTCCCGCTGATAGCGTTACTGGACGACCACAAGGACTGTTCGAATTTGCTAACTGTTGTCTTAAATTTTCCGCTACAACGGCTGCTTCTTCAACAGTCGTATTAGGTAATAGAATAATAAATTCCTCACCGCCATAACGACAACAAATATCGTTTTCTCGTGCCACTGCTTTCATTTTTTTGGCTAAATATTGTAATACTTTATCTCCCACTGCATGGCCATAGGTATCGTTGACGCTCTTGAAATGATCCAAATCGAGTAAAATAATTGAATGCATCAATTGATTTTTCTCCCATTCAGATAGCGTAGCATCCATTGTTCGTCGGTTTGTGACCCCAGTTAAAGGGTCGGT
This sequence comes from Lysinibacillus sphaericus, assembly GCF_002982115.1. Lineage (GTDB taxonomy): Bacteria > Bacillota > Bacilli > Bacillales_A > Planococcaceae > Lysinibacillus > Lysinibacillus sphaericus. The sequence continues at coordinate 3,469,787 of NZ_CP019980.1, forward strand.
TGTCGACTGATCTTTAAAATAGGAAACTTGCCCTTGCAAAAAGGACAAACTTCGAATAAGTGCACTCTTTAAATAATATGCTTCAAAATACCAACTGCGTACAGACTTTAACCCTTCAACACTTCTCGAATCTAAGCTCTCTTCTGTTAATGTTGCTAACTGCTGCAACGGGCGGGCAATTCGCGCTGCGGTCCATAATAAAACAAAAATCGACAAAAGCATAAGCGGTATTGCATTAATTGCTACTTCTTGTACTCGATCAAACGAAGGCTCTAGCGCTACCTCTAATGGTCGTTGAGAAATGACACCCCAACCAGTTATCGGTACTACACTATATCCAGCCAACATTTCAATATTTTTAGTATTCGTGACTAGCTGTGCACCATTTTTCCCTGATACTACTGCTTTCACTACTTTATTTTCCATTACAACATCATTGATGCGACTTGGATCTTGATGGTAGATAATACGTCCATCTGCATCTACTACAAACACATAAGAACCGTCATTATAATAATGCTCCCCTAACAGCAAATTAAATACATTATGTTCTTTTAAATAAATTGTACCTGCTACCATTCCCAAGTATTCGTTCTGCGCTGAAAATATAGGATAGGAGATAAAAATAATTAGTCTCCCTGTAATCCCTTTATACGGTTTCGATACGAGAGGCGTTTTTTTGGATAATGCCTCTTTCCCTCCTACAGAGGTCAAATACTTTCCTTTTACATCTACAGAAGGTGGTGAAACTGACAGTACTAGACCATCGGCATTCGACACTATAACGGAGTTAAACATATTATTTTGCATTTTCAAACGGTCTGTTTCTTTATCCAATGCTGCTTCATCGCCCATAATTGATTCCATATGATCTGCGCTGTAACCTAAAATTTGAAAGGCTTCTTCTAAGTAGGCGCTTGCGGTAGTTGCCAATTTTTGAGCATATACACGATTTGTTTCAAGTGAATTTTCCTTGATGGAATCCACATTCATACGATAACCACTCCATATGCTACCGATGCTTGTGAAAAAAAACGCTGCCATAGCTAAACCCATTATTAAATGTTTTAGCCTCAACTGTCTTGATTTCATTGTCTTCTTTTACTCCTATTTATGTATTTTGACTAGCTATTACTTAAGTTAAAAGACGCATATTTCTTAATCTATTAAAACACATATATCATTTTATTTTACAATTTATTTGTATATATTTAAAGTTATTGTAAAAGCAATATTGTCAAAGGCCTATATAATTATTGAAAAGCAAAACTATTATCATAATTTGGACATAAAAAATTACTATAACCTTAGTTATAAATTTTATTGTCAGTATATTTTCGTATTTTTTAATAAGTATTTGCTGATAACACTTTAAGTAATTGCTAAATTAAGCTTTCTATCGGAATTGCCTGATAAGAGCTGCACTTTCCCCTTCGTCGGCACTTATCATTCAATTATATAATAATCCCTTGATTATTTGCGGGAAAAATCTCATTGAAAAAATAAGCGCAAAAAAGACTATTTACAATCATCGGAACTGACCCCAATAGGTATAGACAAATAAAAAAAGCATCTTCGATTGAAATTCGGGTATAGATACTTAAATTTCAATTTGGAGGTGTTTTTTCTATGGGAACAAGAGTGAGTTATCCCTATGAAGTAAAAATGAAAGCGATTAAGATGCGATTAGCGGGTGTACCTGTCAAACAGATTCTATTGGAATTAAATATACGCCATAAAACACAGGTCGAAACATGGGTGCGTTGGTATAGAAATGGTGAAGTCAATCGTTTGAAACAACCTGTAGGCAAACAATATATCTTTAATAAGGGTCCTGAACCGGACAATGAACAAACGAAATTAGCATTGGAAAACCGTTATTTAAAGCAACAAATTGAGGTGCTAAAAAAGTACGCAGAGTTGGAGAGGAAGTGGTTGGAGAAGTAGCAGTACAGTTAGTTGCGTCACTAAGAAGCATGATGTCTGTAAAGGACATTTGTAAACACTTTGGGATTGCACGATCTACCTACTATCGTTGGAAACAGGCATCAACCGATGCAAGGTCTCGTCAAGCAATAGAGAGACGTATCGGTGAACTCTGTCGAGCAAATAAATTTCGCTATGGCTACAGAAAAATTACAGCACTCTTACGTCAAGAAATGTGCGTCAATCATAAAGTGGTTCAACGTATCATGCAAAAATATGGTTGGCAATGTCGCGTGAAAGTGAAAAAACGGAAACGAACAGGACAACCTTATGCAATCGCAGCAAATTTATTAAATCGCGATTTTGAAGCCACCGCACCGTTACAGAAGCTCGTAACTGATATTACTTACTTGCCATTTGGTCAAAAACAGTTGTATCTTTCAAGTATTCAAGATTTATATAATGGTGAAATTATTGCCTATTCGATTGGAGACTGCCAAGATACTGATTTTGTGCTGGATACATTAGCTCAACTTCATCATTTGCCCGAAGGGTGTACGTTGCACAGTGACCAAGGGGCGGTATACACATCGTATGATTATCAACAGGCCGTAAAAGCAAAAGGCATTACCATGAGCATGTCCCGTAAAGGTACGCCCGCTGATAATGCCCCAATCGAATCGTTTCATTCTGTGTTAAAGTCTGAAACATTCTACTTAGACAATTTGAACAGTACTACGACGGCCATCGTAGAACAAACTGTCAAAGACTATATAAACTATTATAACAATAACCGAATTCAAACGAAACTAAACAACCAGTCGCCGGTTCAATACCGACAACTGGTTGGGTAATGCTTTTTTGATTACTGTCTTATATATCGGGGTCAGTCCCATCATTGCAAATAGTCTCTTTCTATTATATTTCTCCTTTTCGTACATGCTCAATTAATCTTTCTAGGTATTGTATGGAGCCCTGTATTCTAAAATTCGCATAATCGCTAACAAATTCAGCCAGCACTTCTACTCCTGGTTTCATAAACTGTTGTCTATCTGAATTAAAGAGATTATCCCATTTTGAATGCATCGCGTTTAACTTTTTTTCTAAAATATGAATAACCCGATCGCGGTCAACATGTTTGATATTGGCTAAACCAATAACCATATCACCAATTGTGTTTGCATTTTCAAGTGATTTATAAATCTTTTTTGGCAAGGCTTCGCGTCCTTTTTCCGTTATAGCAAAAACATGCTTATCTGGTCGATTATCTTCTTTTATAACTTCTTTCGTCTCAATTAGTCCTTGCTTCGCTAACGATTCAAAATGATAGTATAACTTACTTTCCGTCAAACCATTAATTGAGTCAAGAGACTGTAATTCAGAAATTTGTTTTTTTAAATTATAAGGATAATTATCTTCTTCCATAAGCTTGCTAAGAATGAAAATTTGAATTGCCATTATTTCAGCTCCTTAGGCAAATATTAGTTCCATTTTATCAAAACTAATGATTTACTTCATCAGAATTTTAAGTGCATATTTCTTTGCTCTATTGTTCTACAGTTATTGGTAGGGGTTTATGAAGCATCCAAACGATCAGTACATTTATAACCATCGCTACAAATCCAACTGTTGTTAATCCTAAAATAAAAGGTGTGGCACTAATACTACCAAAAATATTGCTAAAGTATGCTTGAACAGAATAATACATTGGTGAAATATGGCTAATCCACTCATACGGTAAATACATCATTTCACGAGATATTGTTGCACCGTTAGCGATTGTCTGAATTAATAAAATTGGAATGTTTAAAATCATTCCTGCTTCCCCAATTAATAACACAACAACCGCATTGAAGTTAAAGCATGCCCAATAAATTAAAATTTGTTGGCCTAATATTTGGAAGAACACATCAGTTCCCGATAAATCATTGATAGCAAATGACATGCCCGTTGAAACAAGCCCAGCCAAAATACCAATGAGTATCGCTGTTAATTGCATATAAACGAATAAACGTGTTTTCGTTGCTTTCCCACGATTTGCTTTAAACGCTCCCACTAATTGCATTGCGCCAATCATAGCACCTACATAAAGCGCCATCGTTAAAAACATTGGTAGCATATTGTTATGCATGCCGTCTGGCACATCATTAATTGTCTCGATATTTCCTACATAGCTATTTTCAATTTGCTCTGCTAATTTGGCTGCTTGCTCTTGTGGTAAATGTAAGTTCATTAAAATCCCTTGCGCTGTTTGTTGTGAAAACTGTGCACTTAGTTGCTCATTTATTTGCATAACAATTTGTTGCATAGAGGACGATACAGCGGTTGCACTTGCTTCGTTAATGGAGAAATCGATGCTTGATGAAACATCTCCTTTTTGTAAATCAGCAGAAAATGTCTCTGGAATGTGAATGACTAACGCTAAGTCGTTTTTCTCTAAATCTTTTAATGCCTCTTTATTAGTAATATCTGTTTCAATATCCTTAAATGGAAGCTGTTCAGTTAAGCTATCAGCTATTTGGGCACCATATTCCCCTTTATCATCATTAATAATCGCAATTGGTAATGCATCAATATTGCCTGGTATCGCTGTGTAACCTGGTAGGAAGATACCCAACATACATACAGCATAAAAGATCCCCATAAAAATAGAGCCCTTGGCACCTTTCGTTTTTAAAAATTCATTAAACTTCATTTAATTAGTACTTCCTTTCTACGAACACCTAGTCTATTTATATTCTAAACAAAGTAGTTTAATTTAAGTAGTTTAATTAAACCGTGAGTGTAATTTTACAAAAATACTGTTTACTTTGCAATAAATAAAGATAGCCGACTATCATTAATTTTTATTTTTTGTCCAAACTGTGAAGTAGAAAATGGCATATTATCAACATTACAAAACGTTAAACACACATCGCGCAACAAAAAAGCATTGCAGTTAAAAACTGCAATGCTTTTTTATAGTGTATAGCACCCATAGGCATTACCTATTCATCTCGTTAAATAAATCATAGCCATAAAATAAAAATTTTAATTTTACTTTTATAATACATTGTTCAATTCTTCTATTTTTTTCTTCTTCAGAATACTCCATTGGCATTTTTACACAAACACCTAAATCAATCCACTTGATTATTTCTTGTTCTTTATCCCAATAGATATGTTCTAGTTTAAAATCAAAATCATATCGATTGACACTCATCATGTCCTTTTTGGCTTTAATCAATTGATTAAGAATTTTTCTTAATTCTTCAAGACTTATACCTTCTTTTAGCATCTCTAAAAGCGTTTTACCTTTTGCTTTTTCTATAAATAAATAATCTCTTTTTTTATAAGCGAACATCTTAGGAAAATATGGACTATCATGTAACTCCAGCAAAGCACAAATATCATTATCGCCTTTTCCGTCTGGTAATAACTTCTTTAATATAATTTCTTGTTCTTTATCCTCAAAAACAATGGAACGTCTTCTAGAATTTTGTATAATTTTCACATCTTTATTTAACACTCTTTTAAAGTTATATAAGTAAATTGAATTCTTACTTTCTTTCGGTAGCTTATGAAAAAATTTTGTTATTTGCACAGTCAATGCTCCTTTCATCCATAAAAAAATTTTAAAAAATATTTGGTTATTATTCAATAATTGACAAAAATGTTTTTTTAAAATAATTAAATACTATATTTTAGGAGTGTCAAAATAGCTGTGGACAGTTTGTGGGCTTGACAAAAGGATTTGTGGGCAAAAAAAAACGTTGGAGCCCATGAGCTCCAACGTTTTTTGATTAATACATTTTTAAATATTGGTCGCGTTCCCATTGGTGTACAGTTGTACGGTACATATCGAACTCGATTTCTTTTGCTTCTTTGAAGTTTGCGTAAATGTGTTCACCTAAAGCTGATTGAGCCACTTTATCTTGTGCAAGTAATGTTAACGCATCGTCTAGTGCTGGTGGTAAATTCGCAATACCGTTTGCTTTGCGTTCTTCTTCTGTCATTACATAGATATTGCGGTTAATCGCTGCAGGTGGCGTTAATTGTTGACGGATACCTTCTAGACCCGCTTCTAAAATAACAGCCATCGCTAAATATGGGTTTGCTGAAGGATCCACTGAACGTACTTCTACACGAGTTGAAAGTCCGCGTGCAGACGGGATACGAATAAGTGGTGAACGGTTTTGTGCAGACCATGCAACATAACATGGCGCTTCATAACCTGGAACTAAACGCTTATAAGAGTTTACTGTTGGGTTTGTTACGGCTGTGAATCCTTGTACGTGTGCAAGAACACCTGCCATAAATTGCATTGCTGTTTCAGAAAGACCTAGCTCTGTAGATTCATCGTAGAATGCATTTTCTTTCCCTTTAAATAAAGATACGTTGAAGTGCATACCAGAGCCTGCTTCACCGAACAATGGTTTTGGCATAAATGTAGCATGTAGACCGTGTTTACGTGCAATTGTTTTAACAACTAGTTTGAATGTTTGGATGTTGTCACAAGCTGTAATAGCATCTGCATATTTAAAGTCGATTTCATGTTGACCTGGTGCTACTTCATGGTGTGAAGCTTCGATTTCAAAGCCCATTTCTTCAAGCTCTAACACGATATCACGACGACAGTTTTCACCTAAATCTGTAGGCGCTAAGTCAAAATAACCACCGTGGTCATTTACTTCTAATGTAGGTTCACCTTTTGCATCTAATTTGAATAAGAAGAATTCTGGCTCAGGTCCTAAGTTGAAGCTTGTGAAGCCCATATCTTCCATTTTTTTAAGGATACGTTTTAAGTTGTTACGTGGGTCACCAGCGAATGGTTCGCCTTTTGCAGTGTATACGTCACAGATGAAACGTGCTACTTTCCCTTTTTCTGAAGTCCAAGGGAACACTACGAAAGAATCTAAATCAGGATATAAATACATATCCGATTCTTCAATACGCACGAAGCCTTCAATGGACGAGCCATCGAACATCATTTTGTTTTCTAGTGCTTTGTCTAGTTGACTAACAGGAATTTCAACGTTTTTAATAGTACCTAGAATATCCGTAAATTGTAAACGAATGAAACTTACATTTTTCTCCTCGATTAAACGCTTGATGTCGTCTTTTGTGTATTTACCCACAGTTTTCCACACTCCTATAAATTGTCTTGCTTATATCATTACCCTACCCTACTAAAAAAATAATAAACTGATTGTAATTTGAACCATTTCGTATTTATTTTAATAGAATCGGGATAAATCCCCACGTCGGATGGATGATTTCTGCATGCGCTGCGCTTGACGCATTTCTTCGCGCATAATCCGACGTAATTCTGTGTCGGTTAAATCTGGTTCTTCAGCGGCAATAGGATCTGATTTTTTGGCAAATATTTTTTTAATCTTCGCCATATTCATGCCCTGCTCCAAGTAATCTTTTATTTCAAGAAGTATATCGACGTCATTTAATGAAAACATACGACGATTGCCTTCTGTTCGGTGTGGCTCAATTAAATGGTGTTCTTCATAATAACGAATTTGGCGTGCCGAAAGCTCGGTCAATTGCATCACGATACTCATAGATAATAACGGCATAGTTCGTCTAATTTCACGACTCATTTAAGTCCCCCCCAATACCCGCTTATCATATAACGAAAAAAATTCACTGTCAACAAAGATGTTAGGTTTCCTAACATGGTTTTTTAATTTTTTTTAGAATTGATGCAAAATTGTTAAAAACTAGTCAAAATACCTGAACGAAACATACACATTTACAGTTTATCTATTTATATTAGAGACAAGCCCCATCACTAAACTGTAATGGGGCCTTGTTAATAAAGTCTATTTTTGTAAGCCTTGAACTGCACTACAAATAGCAAATTTCACGTGCTCATATGTCAAGCCACCTTGAATAAATGCTGTAAATGGTGGACGAATTGGACCGTCTGCTGTCAGTTCAATACTCGAACCTTGAATAAATGTGCCTGCCGCCATAATAACATCATCCTCGTAGCCTGGCATATAAGCAGGCTCTGGTGCATAATGCGCATTAATTGGCGAGTTGGCTTGAATTTCACGACAGAAAGCAACCATTTGCTCGGCTGTATTAAACGATACCGATTGAATTAAATCTGTACGTTCAGTATGATAACTTGGGAACGTCGTCATGCCTACTTCCTCTAACATAGCCGCTGTGAAAATCGCACCTTTTAATGCTTGGCTGACTACATGTGGTGCTAGGAAAAAGCCTTGGTAAAAGTCACCTAGCGTATTTAATGTAGCGCCTGCCTCCGCACCAATTCCTGGTGATGTCATACGATATGCACATTTTTCTACTAAGTCAGCTCGACCTGCAATATAACCACCTATTTTAGCTAAACCGCCACCTGGATTTTTAATAAGCGAACCAGCCATTAAATCCGCACCTACTTCTGTAGGTTCTTGTGCTTCCACAAATTCTCCATAGCAGTTATCTACAAATATAATAGCATTGGGTGCTAATTCCCGTACCTTGGCACACATTTCTGCAATTTGCGAAATCGTAAAGGACGGACGTGATGCATAGCCTTTTGAACGTTGAATGGCTATCATTTTTGTGTTCGGTGTAATGGCTGCAGCGACTGCCGACCAGTCAACCGTTTCGTTATCGATTAAATCTACATGTCGATAACCAATTTTATAGTCCTTTAGCGAGCCCGTATCTTTGTCTCCTCCATCGACAATCGACTGTAATGTGTCATATGGTTGACCTGATATATAAAGCAATTCATCACCTGGTCGTAACACGCCGAATAGACTAAGCGTAATTGCATGTGTTCCAGATATGATTTGAGGACGAACAATTGCCGCCTCTGCTCCAAAAACTTCCGCATACACACGTTCAAGATTGTCACGGCCCTCATCATCATAGCCATAGCCATTGGATGGATGTAAATGAAAATCGCTCACTTGATGCGTTCTAAATGCTGAAAGGACTTTTTGCTGGTTGAAGAACGCCATATTTTCTACTTTCGTATGATATGGGCGGACTCTTTCTTCAATTTTTTCCGCTAATGCTAACGTTTCTGCTGTTAAATGGGTTGTAAAAGTCATTGTTTTCGTCTCCGTTTCAAATTGTTCTTTCCTATCTTATCAATTTGTTTGCAACCCTGCAAAAAATGCTATTGTGTCTAGCTGTTAAATACGCTAAGCTAAGGGGCGGACTTACTACAAATTATTCTCGTTTAAGGAGGGAAAGTGATGGCTTGGGAAGTTTTTAGCATAATTGGGACAATTGCCTTCGCTATTTCCGGGGCAATAATTGCAATGGAAGAAGAATACGATTTATTCGGTGTATATATACTTGGCATTGTAACTGCATTCGGTGGCGGTGCCATTCGTAATTTACTTATCGGTTTACCAGTTACAACGTTGTGGGGACAGGATATGATGTTTCAAATTGCAATCGCTGCCATTACGATATTTTTTATTTTTCCTCATCATCTTATACAGCATTGGCATCGTTGGGGCAATTTTACAGATGCTATAGGCTTATCGGCTTTTGCTATACAAGGGGCATTATATGCAGTGAAGCTCAATATGCCCATTAGTGCGGTTATTGTAGCCGCAGTCTTAACTGGTTCAGGTGGTGGAATAGTTCGTGATTTATTGGCAGGACGTAAGCCACTCGTGCTACGTGATGAAATCTACGGTGTCTGGGCAGCACTTGCTGGTCTACTTATTGGATTGGAATTACTAGAAGGAGATATCTTTTTATACGTGTTATTCGGGGTAATTACAATTTTACGAGTACTTTCATATATGAAGAAATGGCGCTTACCTTTGCGAAAATTGAATCGAGCTTAAGGATGTAGAACTTAGCTATTCTTGCTTTTGCAATAAATAAAAAATTAGAAGTGTTCACCTAGTTGTTGATAGCGGGTAACAACGGCATAGCAGAAAAGTGTTAGATTGATTGGGTTCAATCTAACACTTTTTCTCTTTTGTCCCGGCTTCCTTTTGGCTATAGACGATTACTCTCTAATGTTTAACTATGATTTTTCCCTTTCGGCAATTAACAAATGATTACTTCTCTACCAGCCCGACAGACTCAGCTAATGTCGCCATGTTGCTCACCATAGAGCAAGCTGCATCGAGTATTGGAAAGGCTAAAGCTGCACCAGAACCCTCTCCCAATCGCATGTTCATATGAAGCATCGGCTCCACTCCTAACAGTTCAGCAGCTATTTTTGCCCCCGGTTCTTCAGAGGCATGGGAAGGAATAATATAATTTTGCACTTTCGGTTCGAGTTCATAAGCGATAAGAGCAGCGACTGTCGAAATAAAGCCATCAATTACAACGGGCTTACGATTGGCAGCAGCCGCCAGAATTACACCAGCCATCGCACCTATCTCTAACCCACCCACTTTTGCAAGTACATCAATCGCATCATGACGATTCGGTTTGTTTAGGGCAATGGCGTTTTGAATGACTTCAACTTTATGCGCAATTCCTCCTGATCCAACCCCTGCACCGAATCCTGTCACTTCTTGTGGGTGACACGCATGCAGTACGGATAAGATAGCCGCACTTGGTGTAGTATTGCCAATCCCCATTTCACCTGTACCCAATACATTAACTCCTTGTGCTATTTCTGCCGTTGCTACTTCAATTCCTACTTCAATTGATTGAATGGCTTCTTCCCTTGTCATGGCTGGACCTTTTGCCATGTTATCCGTCCCGTATTTTATTTTTTTTATTATAACACCCGCATCGAGCGGAATATCCTGTTTTACCCCTACGTCCACTGTTACAATTTTGGCATTCGTTATGTTTGCAATAGCACAAACACCTGTTATCCCTTTTGGAAAATTTAATGTTTGAAGAAATGTTACATCTTGCGGATTGGATGTTACGTCTTCATCACACACACCGTGATCGCCTGCACAGACAATAATTGCTTTGTTATCAATTTTAGGATAGAGCTCTCCTGTAATACCAGCCAATTGTATAGCCAGTGATTCAAGTTTTCCTAAGCTACTTGGTGGCTTGCTAAGAGAATCTATATAGTCCCTTGCTTTTTCCATTATTTCGTTATTAGCATGTTGAATCTGTTGAAGTGTTTGTTGTAATAATTGCATGTTCATTTCTCCTTTTTAAATAGCCTATTACATAAAGATTGAAATAAAAAAATGGAAAAACCTGTAGTTTATCTCATAACAAATAAACTACAGACTTTTCCATCGTCTATATCATTCGAAGCAATTAGGCAGGTCTCCTGGCTCAATTTCAACATTTTATAGAACCTTCCCAGCTATGCTAGTGGTATTCTCTATAAAACTCCGTTTTACAGTGGTGGGACCGCTAAAGATTTTCACTTTATTCCCTATTCTCCCAAAGTGGGCACCTAATGCTTTTATGTAATTACTTTAAATTTACGACAAAGTGTTTTTAGTGTCAATATTGATACTCGCATTTTAGTCCACTAAAAAACGAGGTACTTAACAAGCTGACCTGTTACATACCTCGATATATCTTCTTATTTAAATTCTAATTCTCCATCATAAGCAAGCATGCCACCTTCAAGGTTTGTTACGTCAAAGCCTTGTGCTTCTAAGTATGCACAAGCATTTGCAGAACGTCCACCTGCTTTACAAACGATAATATATGGTTTAGTCGTATCTAATTCATCCAAGCGCTCAGGGATTGTCCCAAGTGCAATATGTTGCGCACCAGGGATAACACCTTGTGCTACTTCATCGTCTTCTCGCACATCAATAATGTAAAGATCTTCGTTTGCATCTAATCGTTCTAATAATTGTGTTGTATCCATCGATTTCATCTATAAAATCCTCCAATATATCAATTTCCTATTACATTATAGCGTGAACGAAAAAAAACAGCTAGTGATGTAACACTAACTGTTTCTATTTACTTTATTTATTCTTCTGCCTCTAAAAATTCGACTTGCTTTGCTGGAACGAATGTAGAAATTGCGTGTTTGTAAATGAGATGCTGTTTACTTTCAGCATCTACTAATAATACTGTAAAGTTATCATAGGATTTCACAGTTCCTTTTAACTGGAACCCGTTTAACAGAAACACAGTTACAAAAACACTGTTTTTACGTAGATGGTTCAAAAACGTATCTTGCAAATTGATTGATTTCATAGAATGCGCCTCCCCTACTCTCTTTCTACCTCTTCATTCCTATAGTAGCATGTTCTACCAATTTATCAATTAGTAATTTTTAGAAATTATTAAAGTTTTTAGTCTTTTCAAATAAAATGAATATCCATTTTATTGCGGAAATAAGTCAACTGTCTTTTCGCATAACGTCGAGAATTTTGCTTTAAATTTTCGATTGCTTCTTCTAATGTACATCTACCATCTAAGTAATCATACAATTCTTTATAGCCGATCGCTTGAATCGACTGTACACCTCGAATATTTTGTTGCCATAGTCCCTGCACTTCTTGCAGTAGCCCTTTATCCATCATGACATCCACTCGGAGATTAATGCGCTCATAAAGTTCTTCGCGAGACATATTTTGACCAAGTCCTATAATTAAGTGGCGATACAATGGGATTTCTCCACGATTGTGTTCCTCTGACGCCTTTGAAACACCACTTAATTCAATCATTTCTAACGCTCGAATCACACGTCTTGTATTGTTTGGATGAATTGTTTCAGCAGTTTTCGGATCAAGTGCTGCTAACTTAGCATGCATAGCTTCTGGACCTAACTTTTCTAGCTCCTCATAATAAGCTTTACGTGCTAGGTCATCAACCTGCTCGTCTGTAAATTGAAAATCATAAAGGACTGCTTGTACATATAGGCCAGAACCTCCAACAATAATCGGTAGCTTACCACGCGCCTGTATTTCATTAATTTTAGAGCGTACTAATGCTTGGTATTCCGCTACTGAAAAGGATTCCGTTGGCTCTTTGAAGCTTAATAAGTGATGTGGCACACCTTCCATCTCTTCTTCAGTAATTTTCGCTGTACCAATATCTAAACCTTTATAAATTTGCATGGAATCGCCATTAATAATTTCACCATTGTACTTTTTGGCTAGTTCAATGCTTAGTGCTGTTTTACCTGAAGCTGTTGGCCCAACAATTGCTACGACCTCTGCTTGCTGTATTTTATTTTCTATCATACTTTTCTAACCACCGTAATAAAACTTGATGAACCGCCTGTTGATTGTCTTCATTTAAAATTTCATGTCGTTTATCTTCAAATAAATAGACAGTAACATCTTGTAATCCTGCTGCTGCAAATTGTTCAGCTACGGAATAAACACCTAGACCACTATCACCAACAGGGTCCTTGCTACCGCTGATCAATAGAATCGGCAAGTTTTTCTGTATTTTTTCAATCTCTTTTTTTCGATTCAATACCATAAAGCCAGCTGTTAAGTCAGCAAAAAATTGATTGCTTGGAATAAAGCCACAATATGGGTCGTCAATATACTTTTGCACTTCCTGCTCTACCGAACATAGCCAATCATACCCGGTTTTAGGATTTGGAAACTGCTTATTAAAGCTACCAAAGCTCAACTTATTTAATAAAGGGCTCTCGGTTTCTTTACCGTGCCGCATTGCAAATACTTGCGCAACATAATGTCCTATCCTATGCAACGCTGAAACACTTCCTGTTCCACAAAGAATAACGTTAGCAACATTTGCTCCATAAAGTTGAATATATCTTCTAGCAATAAAGGACCCCATACTATGCCCGAATACCATTAAAGGCACATCTGCAAATTGAGCATGTATAGCCATCATGACTTCATGCGCATCTTCCACAACCCGATCAAAACCATTTTTTTCAGCGAAAAAGCCTAATGTGCCATTATAACCTGCCGTCTCCCCATGCCCGCGCTGATCATGCATGGACACGGCATAGCCAGCCGCACAAAGAATTTGTGCAAAGTTTACGTAACGACCGCTATGCTCTGCCATACCATGTAAAATATGAAAATGTCCCTTACAGGGAATAGTCGGCGTCAAAATTCGTGTAAACACAAAATGTCCATCAGACATTTTCATATAACGCTCCATCTTTTACACCTCCACATTAGGAAAACTTGTCGCATCTAGAATCGCTTGTTCTAATTGAGCAATATAAGTATTTCTTTGTGACTCTGAATAATGTAAACGCTGCTGCATCACTTGCACTACTTGTTGTTTATAACGTTTCACTGCATCAATATCAAAGTATAGTAAGCCCGTACGACGAATAAAGAAATCACAAGGTGTATACACCATTTCCGCTTCTATGCCGTATAGTAGCATCGCATGTAAAGCGAGGGGCATCGTACTACCATGCTCATGTAAATATTTCACCTGATCAAATAATGCGTCAACATTGGTACCGTATTTTTGCACTAAATGCTTCGCCTCGTCATAATTCAGTCCATATTGAACACCTTCTCTTGCTTTATAGGCAGTATAGTCTGGGAAATTAATCGCATTAATGCCCTTTGCACCAGAAAGCGACAACTCACGTGTCATACATGGACTTGCATGCTTAAATTTATGTGTTTTCACAATTTTATCAACGATCGTTTCAGCCATTTGACGATAGCCTGTTAGCTTGCCACCTGCAATGGTCATCAAGCCGCTTGTTGCTGTCCATATTTCATCTTTACGCGAAATTTCAGAAGGATTTTTGCCTTTTTCAAAAATAAGCGGACGTACACCTGCCCAAGAAGATTCTATTGTATCTCTTGTAATTTCGGCTGTAGGGAATACTGTTTTAGCAGCCTCAATTAAATAATCTACATCTTGTTGTGTGGCAGTAGGATGTATTGGATCGCCTTCATAAACTGTATCTGTTGTTCCTATATATGTTTTGCCATCTCGCGGAATAGCGAAAGCCATACGGCCATCTGGAATATCGAAATAAACGGCTTGTTGCAATGGGAAATCCTTTTGACTAAGAACGATATGGACACCCTTTGTTAAACGTAATTGTTTTTTATCTGTTTGCTTATCTTTATGACGTACTTCATCTACCCAAGGGCCAGTAGCATTGACGATTTGCGCAGCATGTACTTCCACTGTTTTTCCAGTGATATGGTCTTTTACTTTTGCCCCAATCAGCTTTTTCTTGCTATATAAAAACTCTGTCATTTCTGTATAGTTTACACAAAGCGCGCCATATTCAACCGCTTTTTTTAGCACTTCAATTGTTAAACGTGCATCGTCAGTCCGATACTCTACATAATAGCCACCGCCAACTAGCTCATCGCGCTTTAAAAGCGGTTCTAGTGTGGCTGTTTCTTGTGCACTTAGCATCGTGCGACGTTCTTGTTTTTTGACACCTGCTAGTCTGTCATAAACCTTTAACGCCACCGAAGTCGTAAATGGTCCAAGTGTACCGTGCTTATATAAAGGTAACAGCATCTTTTCAGGTGTCGTTACATGAACAGCATTGTCATATACAATTTCACGTTCACGCCCAACTTCTGCCACTACCCCTACATCAAATTGTTTTAAATAACGAAGACCTCCGTGAATAAGCTTTGTTGAACGGCTAGAAGTACCCGCCGCAAAGTCTTGCTTGTCAATTAGTGCAACTGATAAGCCTCTCGACGCCGCATCAAGTGCAATCCCCGCACCCGTAATGCCACCTCCAATGACTAATACGTCAAAGCTATACTGCTCTAAATAATCCATAATTTTAGGACGATGCTCAAATGAAAACATACTTTCTCCCCCATTAGCTATGATTTGAATAAACGTGTAGCCTCCACAGCTCTCTGCCAGCCTGCATAGAAAATCTTACTTTGCTCTACAGTCATTTTCGGTTGATAGGTTTGCCCGTTAACCCACAATGCTGTTAAAGCCTCTTTATTTGGCCAAAAGTTCGTTGCTAGCCCAGCTAAATAGGCTGCCCCGAGCGCAGTCGATTCATTAAGCTTTGCTAGCTCTACCTTTAACTGCAAAATATCACTTTGGAACTGCATTAATAGACCATTACTGACAGCGCCACCATCTACTCGCAACACTTCAATTGGTGTGCCCGCCGCTTCTTCCATTGCATCAAGAACATCTTTCGTCTGGTAAGCTAGTGATTCAAGTGTTGCGCGGATAAAATGTTCTTTCGAAGTACCACGCGTTAAACCAAAAATAGCCCCGCGTGCATCGGTATCCCAGTATGGCGTGCCTAACCCTACAAATGCAGGAACTACGTAAACACCATCGGTATCAGCTACCTTTGTGGCATATTTTTCAGAGTCCTTTGCGGTACGAATCATGCGAAGCCCATCACGTAACCACTGAATAGCTGATCCTGCCACAAAGACACTGCCTTCTAACGCATAGGTTACCTTCCCATCAATGCCCCAAGCAATCGTTGTCAACAAACCATTTTCAGAATGTACCGCTTGGTCACCCGTATTTAATAACATAAAACAACCGGTACCGTACGTATTTTTAGCCATGCCTTTTGCAAAGCATGTTTGACCGAAAAGAGCGGCTTGCTGGTCACCGGCAATTCCTGCAATTGGAATTTCTTCACCAAAAAATATACTTGGTGCCGTTTTCGTATAAATTTCTGACGAGTTTTTCACTTCTGGCAGCATCGACATTGGAATATTTAAAAGTTCGCAAAGTTCTGCGTCCCATGTTAGTTCATGGATATTATAAAGTAAAGTCCTTGCCGCATTCGAATAATCCGTAATATGTGCCCTTCCTTTTGATAATCGCCAAACAATCCACGAATCAATCGTACCGAACAGTAAATCACCTTGTTCTGCCTTGGCACGTGCACCATCAACATTGTCTAAAATCCATTTAATTTTTGTTGCGGAGAAATAAGGGTCCAGTCGTAATCCTGTTTTTTGCTGAAACATACTTTCATGGCCCTGTTCCTTCAACGCTGTCACGATGTCTTGTGTTTGCCTTGATTGCCAAACGATTGCATTGTAGACAGGCTGGCCCGTCTGTTTATCCCAAACAACCGTCGTTTCTCGCTGATTTGTAATGCCAATTGCGTGTACTTCGCTTGCTTCATGTCCACTTTCTGTTAACACAGCTGCGATAACAGCGAGTACTGAACCCCATATCTCATTGGCGTTATGCTCAACCCAGCCAGCCTTTGGAAAATACTGTTGAAATTCCTTTTGTGCCACATGGACAATTTCACCTTTATGATCAAATAATATCGCTCTTGAACTTGTTGTTCCTTGATCGATTGCTAAAATAAATTCACCCATTTATTCCCCTCCTTAGGTTTTCACACCACGCTCGAAATCGCTGTAGGCTTCTTTTAAGGATATTGGTTACAATACGAACGCGTATGCTTCGTTGTTATTACATTACCCGTTTAAACATTTTTTCCACTTCATAGGTTGTAAAATGGATTAACACCGGCCGACCATGTGGACAAGTAAACGGATTATCCGCTCTACGTAAATCATCTAATAACGCAACCATTTGCTCTTTCGTCAAATAATGATTGGCCTTGATAGACTTTTTACAGCTCATCATAATGGCTGCCGCCTCCCGCATTTTTTTGACATCTGCTGTTTTTGTGGTCAAAACTTGCTCGATTAACTCCTCAATGATGTCCTGTTCCTCGCCATTTGGAAACCAGCTAGGATGCTCACGAATAACAAATGATGACTGTCCAAAATCCTCTAAAAACACACCAACGGCCTCTAGCTGCTGTCTATTTTCACGCAGAATCAGTGCCTCGTCTGCTGCATAATGGAAGGTCAATGGCAGTAATAATGCTTGCCGTTCATTTGGATTTACTTGTCCTACTTTTTCACGGTAAAACTCATATTTAATACGTTCTTGCGCTGCATGCTGGTCGATTAAATAAAAACCGTCCTCCATTTGCGCAACAATATAAGTGCCATGTATTTGTCCTACTACTTCAAGCGCAGGAAATGGTTCTTTTTTAGGCTCTTTCATTGGAGATTCTACTATTTGAGGCTCCTCATTTAAAAAGTCCATATGGTCGTTTGATGACGCTTCTTCTATCTGATTGGTTTCGATTGGTTGAATTGGTTGCCAGTGCTCTTCTATCACTGTAGGTGCAGGTTCTTCCATCGGTAATATGCTAGATTCCTGAACTGTTTGCGCATCATAAAGCTTTTCAACGATAGCATTCATTTTTTCTACATCAAGTTGCGGTACAGGCTTCCACATGTTCAGCTGTTCCGTTGCAGGTTTTGCAATCTTTTCCTTCTTCTCCATAAGTGGAACGCGCATAACATCGCGAATTTTGCCCCGTATCGTTTCTTCAATCAGTTTAAGTAGCTCTGGTTCTTTACTTAAACGAATCTGGTGTTTGGCTGGATGGACATTGACGTCTGTTAAATAAGGATCCCCTTCAATAAAGAGCGCTACGATTGGAAAACGTTCAATCGGTAAATACGTATGATAGGCATCGATAATGGCCTTTTGCACTAAATAATGTTTGACCCAACGCCCATTCACAAACAGCGACATATAATTTTTGGAAGCACGTGTCACCTCTGGTAAAGACACGTAACCCGTCACCTTATAGTCATGAGACTCGCCGTGAAACGGTACCATTTTTTTGGCGTTGTGCACGCCATAAATCGCTGCTAGGACTTGCTGTACATCACCTCGTCCATTCGTCTGCAATAATTGCTGACCGTTATGTAGCAATCGAAAGGCAATTTGTGGATTACCGAGTGCTAGCCGATTCATCAAATCTATCGTATGCCCAAGCTCGGTTTGTATCGTTTTCATATATTTTAAACGAGCAGGGGTATTGAAAAATAGCTGTGCCACTGTAATATCCGTTCCTTTTCGTAAAGGACCGGGCTTTTGGGTTGTGACATGTCCCCCTTCTAACTCTACATACGTGCCTGATTCGCCAGTTGAAGTAATCATCGTCATTTTGGATACCGATGCAATGGATGCTAATGCCTCCCCGCGAAATCCTAACGTACGGATACGAAATAAATCATGCTCCTGATGAATTTTACTTGTTGCATGGCGTGAAAAAGAGATTAGTGCATCTTCCTCATCCATCCCACTACCATTATCAATCACTTGAATTGAAGTGAGTCCCGCTTCTAGTAAAAAAACATCAATGGACGTACTGCCAGCATCAATCGCATTTTCGACTAGTTCCTTGACAACAGATGCCGGTCGTTCTACTACTTCTCCCGCAGCAATTCTATTGGAAAGCCATGCGTCCATAATTTGAATTTTTCCCATGGCGCATCACTCCTTTATTTTTTAGCGTTGACTAATTGCTGTTGTAATTCGTATAAGATATTCATAGCCTGCATTGGTGAAGTACCAAGGATATTCACCTTCTCCAAGTTTCTCAATACTTCAGCCTCAGCTGAAGGCAACGGCTCTTGTTCCGTAAATAATGACATTTGCACGGGCTGTTCAACGACCTCTTGTGATACCGGTAATGCTTTTCCTGCTTCAAAGTTTTCGAGCAATATACGAGCTCTCGATAAAATTTCCTCTGGTAATTGTGCCAATTGCGCCACATGAATGCCATAAGACTTATCGGCCGCTCCCTTTTTCACCTTGTGTAAAAAGACAACCGTGCCATTCTTTTCAGTGGCAGAAACATGCACATTTTGTAATCGAGGTAAATCCTTTTCTAAAGCTGTCAATTCATGATAATGCGTCGAGAAAAGGGTATTGGCACCTATTTTGTCATGAATATATTCCATCATGGATTGCGCAAGACTCATTCCATCATACGTAGAAGTACCTCGACCAATTTCATCAAACAGCATTAAGCTATTTTCAGTGGCATGCATAATCGCATGCTGTGATTCTAGCATTTCTACCATAAATGTTGATTGTCCAGCAGCTAAATCATCTGCAGCTCCAATCCGTGTGAAAATTTGATCTGTAATTGGTAATCGTGCCTTTTCCGCTGGTACATAGCATCCCATTTGTGCCATTACAACAATCAGAGCAACTTGGCGCATATATGTACTTTTACCGGACATATTCGGCCCAGTAATGAGCATCATATTGTGATTTTCTTCAAGTACGCAATCATTCGGTACATACATTTGCTTATTGAGCATTTTCTCAACTACAGGGTGACGACCTTCAATAATTTCTAGCGCACGACCCGCGTGAAATTCTGGCTTTGTAAAACGATATTTTTCTGAGACGCTTGCAAAGCTAAGCAATACATCTAATTCACTTATACTCGCAGCTAGTGCTTGTACCCGTGGAATATATGATTTTAATTGTTCACGAATTTCAACGAAGAGGTTGTACTCTAAAGCTAAGCTTTCTTCCTCTGCATTCAAAATAAGTGCCTCTTTTTCTTTTAATTCCTGCGTAATGTAACGCTCTGCATTTGCAAGTGTTTGCTTCCGTTCATAGCGTGTTAAATCCGCCAAATGAATATTGGACTTTGTAATTTCTATATAGTAGCCAAAAATGCGGTTATAGCCAATTTTCAAGTTTTTAATGCCTGTTTTTGTACGTTCTTCCTGTTCTAACTGGGCAATCCAGTCCTTCCCATTGCGAGATGCATAGCGAAGTTCATCTAATCGTTCGTTATAACCATCACGAATCACATCGCCTTCTTTAATGGTAATCGGCGGATTATCTGTTATAGCACGCGCTAATAAAGCTTCAACGTCCGCACATGTATCGAGTGTTGCCCCTAGCTTTTGCAATGTTTCTTTTTGTGCTCCAATTAGCTGTTGTTGAATAATTGGAACTTGACGTAATGAATCACGAAGCTGTGCTAAGTCACGACCGCCTACATTACCGAAAGCTACACGACCCGCTAAACGTTCTAAATCATAGACTTGTTTTAAGGAAGATTGTAATTCTGATCTTACAAAATATTCTTCTAATAAATCACTGACCATTGCAAGTCTTGCCTCAATAGCTGAACGTGAGGCTAATGGTTGATGTAGCCATTGTTTCAGCTTGCGCCCCCCCATTGCAGTAACGGTGTCATCTAATAGCCATAACAACGTACCTTTTTGGTCGCCGCCACGAATGGATTGTATAAGCTCTAAATTTCGTTTCGAACTAGAGTCAATACGTAAATAGTTTTTCATTTCATTAAAGGTAAAGGCTTGAATATGCGAAAGTGACCGCATTTGTGTCTTATCTATATAATGAAGTAATCGCAGGCAGGCCACTTGTATAGTTGCTGGCACTGCTTCTAAATAGCTGGCTGCTTTGTCCATCGCCATTTCGTCTTCTTCAACGGATAGTACAATGCCGACATTGATTGCATGTTCTGCTAACAAAAGCTGTAAGCTCTCCGTCACGATTAATTCTCGAATACCATATGCCTGCATTTGCATAAGAAGGGCTTTCCCATCCCCCTCAATGGATGAGGCAATCGCTTCACCTGTAGATAAATCCAAGTAGGCATAGCCAAATGTAGTAGCATCCAGCTGTTCTGCTGCGCCAATGTAATGATTGCTTTTACCATCTAGCGCCTTCCCTTCCATAATGGTACCGGGAGTAATCAGTTGGACTACTTCACGTTTGACTACGCCCTTTGCTTGCTTTGGATCCTCTGTTTGCTCACAAATTGCAACTTTATAACCTTTTTGCACAAGTGTTTCTATATAATTTTTAGCCGAGTGATGTGGCACGCCACACATCGGAATACGCTCCTTGGCACCTGCATCTCGACTCGTTAATGTAATTTCTAATAGTTGTGATGCATTAATGGCATCTTCAAAAAACATTTCGTAAAAGTCACCTAATCTAAAAAATAAAAAAGCATCCTGATAATCTTCCTTGACTTGCAAATATTGTTGCATCATTGGTGTATAGGTTGTCATATATAAATTCCCTCGCTCTTGCACTAAAATCAAATATGCTTTGGCATATTTATGTCTAAATCATTTTATGTGTTGCCTCTATGTGCACACCCTTTTCGTTACTTCCTTCATTGTAATAGCGAACCTTGACGCATCAGTACGTCTTCTCCAGCGCTTATGCTTGGGGCTAAGTGTTTGTTTAGCAACGATCCTGTACGATTCAAAGTTTCACCCTCAACGATTTTCTTCAAAGACAAGTAGACGTCATCCTCTGATTGTTAGTTTTATTATAACAAAAGATACATGCGAAACGCTTATTTCACCTTTGTAAAGATGCTAGCATTTCGCATGTATCAAAAAAATATCATCTTGTGATTTATCTTGGTCGTTCATCAGGAAACGATGAGGACTCTAAAACAAACCTACCATCGCTGCTTGAGCTAGACGAACTAGAACTAGAACTAGACGAGGATGACGATGAAGATGAAGATGAGCTTTCGTCATTAAAGCTCCATTCCTCTTCGAAATCTAGCGGATGTACACTAATGCAAATTGTCATTTCACCCATTACTTCGACAATCGTCTCACGCTCTACTACAATTTCAAATTTCGTGCCACATGGAGAAATTATCGCTTCCATGCAATTTGGTTCTTGTATCACACGCACACGTACATCATCGCCAACTGTTACTTCGCCATCTCTAAAATGCAGCTTTACCTTATCTTTATAGTGAACCGTTTCTGAAAACACTGCTGTTTTCGAATGATTACTATAAGCATACCATACATTAACATCAAACTTTCCTGACACTTCTACAAATTTACCGACTTTTTTTGCTGAACAAGTATGGTTGATTACCCAGCAACCGAGAATGCTCGTCGGTTTATTTGTTGGACATAACGTTACACGTTCTTCTGTTCTCTTCTTCCCTTTGGCAACTACTGCTTTCGTCACGATTTGTCGTAAACGTTTCAGCGCAATTCCTCCTTCGACTCTTTTCACTCCATCATATGCAGGTAGCGCCCATTGGGTGAACAGATTTCATAGAATCTAATTGATTTACTTTCTACAATTTTTTATTCAACAGCGGTCACAGAGGCTCTAATTCAGTGTAGATTCCCTTCTAAATTTCGGCATAAAAATAGCCCGAATGCTGTCATTCGAGCTGTTTCTTCTATTATTTATGAGCAACTACCTGGCTGTGTATTTTGTACATACGAACCCGTTTCACCACGTAACACATCGCCACCTGTAGAACGTACAATTTCGTTTGTCACATTGTTAGCAATTGTATTTGATACTAATTGTAATAAGTCGTTGACATCGCCTTGTGATTCTTTAAATTGCTGCACAACAGGAATAGCATTAATTTCTTCTTCAATTTTTGCAATTTTGTCTTCAATCATTTTTAACGCTTTTTCTTTACCTAGGTGTTGAAAGTTTACTGCTTGCTTTTGTAAGCTTTTTAAACTTGCAATACGTTCACGAACAAGTTGGTTTTCATTAATTTGTGCTTCCGCTTTTTTGAAAAACTCAACTTCTGGTGTATTGGCAATCATATGCGCAATTTCATGGGATTTCTTAATTAAATCTTCTTTTGTATACAATACTTGAGTCATTTACGCTTCCACCTTTTCATTTTTTACTACTTCCACAAATTCACCAGTTAATGAATAAGAAGTAGCCTCTATTATTTTTACTTTCACTAACTGACCAATCAACTCTGAAGGTGCTTTAAAATTCACGAGACGATTTTTACGCGTATAGCCAGCAAGCACATCATCACGACGTTTACTTGTTCCTTCTACTAACACTTCAACCACTTCGCCCATCAAGCCTTCTAGCGCTTTTCTAGAATATTCTTGTACGACAGCATTTAAACGATGTAGACGTTCCTTTTTCACCTCTTCAGGTACATTATCAACCATTTTAGCGGCTGGCGTTCCTTCACGAGGAGAGTAAATATACGTAAAGGCCATATCAAAGCCTACTTCACGATATAAAGATAACGTCTCTTCGAATTGCTCTTCCGTTTCGTTTGGGTAACCAACAATAATATCCGTTGTTAATGTAACACCTGGGATAGCGGCTTTAATCTTATCTACTAAGCTAAGGAAATGCTCACGACTATATTTGCGCGCCATAATTTTTAATACGTCATTTGAGCCTGATTGTACCGGTAAGTGAATGTGTTCAACTAAATTGCCACCTTTCGCCAATACCTCGATTAAATGATCATCAAAATCACGCGGGTGACTTGTTGTAAAGCGAATACGTGGAATATCTATTTTTCGCAATTCATTCATTAAATCACCAAGTCGATAATCCATGTCCTCAAAATCTTTGCCGTAAGCGTTGACATTTTGCCCTAATAGCATGATTTCTTTATAGCCTGCAGCAGCTAGCTCACGCACTTCTGCTATGATTTCCTCTGGACGGCGACTACGTTCTTTACCACGTGTATAAGGTACAATGCAGTACGTACAAAACTTGTCACAGCCATACATAATATTGACCCAAGCTTTTATGGAACCTAGACGTTTTTTCGGCAAGTTTTCAATAACGTCGCCCTCTTTCGACCAAACCTCCACAACCATTTCTTTCGACATATACGCTTCTTTTAAAATATTTGGTAGGCGATGAATATTGTGCGTACCAAATACCATATCGACGTGTGGATACGTTTTTAAAATTTTATTGACTACGGATTCTTCCTGTGACATACAACCACAGACGCCAATTAACATTTCTGGATTTTTACGTTTATATTTTAGCAGGAAACCAAGCTCTCCAAATACTTTGTTTTCTGCATTTTCACGAATCGCACATGTATTCAGTAACACCACATCTGCTTCTTCGATAATGTCAGTTGAAGTATAGCCAAGTTGCATAAAAATACCAGCCATTACTTCTGTATCATGCTCATTCATCTGACAGCCGTACGTACGGATATAAAACGTCCGCCCTTCACCCATGCCAGCGAATTGTTCAGCAATTTGGAAGTCTTTATGATATTTCACTTCTTCTTTGCCACGTTTTTTTGCATCTTTTAATGAAGGTGCCGTAAAGACCTTCTCAAAATATTTACTATAATCCTTTTCAGGCTTGTCTTCTTTTTTTGGTTGATTGACTTGTTGACTTGTTAAGCGTTGTTCCTCATTCATTGCAGGTCAGGTAACTCCTTTCAAACGAAATCCGTGCATTCGAATTCCCATTTTACTATTATACTGAATGATTACTACTTCCTACAAGGTTTGCGTACTAAATGTCGTGGTTTTGACTTAAATACACTTTCTTAGCCAGAAGAATTCGACATTTCCTCTTTTGTAAAATCTAGTTGCCACTGCTTGCAACAGAAAAAATCACCGATGACAAGTATCAACGGTGATCTTCGTTAAAGCTCGAGATATTTCTTGGTGCGTTGTTGGAAGCCCAAAAGCTTTTTGACACCCAAAGTTTTTAGCCAATCTGTATTGGCAAATGTATAGTTTCCTAAATCATCTGGGAAGTGGGCGTCTGAAGATACGGTAAACTCGACACCTCGTTTCACGAGAACTTGCAAAAATAGTGGACCGGGGCACATTTCTTTAACGGGATAGCGATAATATAATCCTGCGTTTATTTCTGTAGCGGTTTGTGTTGTGACAAGCGCCTGTGCAATCTGTTCATACCATAAAAGATTAAACGCCTCATCCTGCACATGATAATTAAAGACTTTAAAATTATCCAAATGAGCTACAAAATCAAACATATTAGACTGAATCATTTGCACAACAGTGTTATAAAACTGTGTATACGTCATCTGTAAAGTTGGCTGGTCCATCTTTTTAAATAGATGCTCCGTTTGTGGATTATCAAAACCCCAGCCATCTATAAAATGAACCGAGCCAATTACATAATCCCACGGATGCCCTTGTAGGAGCGCAGTCAATTCTTCTTCACCGCCT
The DNA here is from genome assembly GCF_002982115.1 of Lysinibacillus sphaericus. Lineage (GTDB taxonomy): Bacteria > Bacillota > Bacilli > Bacillales_A > Planococcaceae > Lysinibacillus > Lysinibacillus sphaericus. The sequence goes on from NZ_CP019980.1 coordinate 3,495,385, forward strand.
ACAAAATAATCCGCTTCAATCCCTAATCTTAACTCAACACCGTGCTGACGCCATTTGTCCTTTGCCTTGTCAATTGCCTTTACGAAATCGTCCATACTTTCTGTCATCACACTATTTAGCCAGTATCGTTGGAGTTGACCGATTTCTGTTGATTCATCCAATTGCATATAACGCTCAAAATAGGGGCGCGTTTCCTTAAACCGATACAAATGATCCACAATGCCTACCTCTCGTAAACCAAGTTGCTTTGCCCGTTGTAAATACAAATCGAGCCATTCTTCACTATAACAGCCATTATGCAATCTTTTAGCAAGCGTTGCCACTTGCCACTCCATTAAAGCTTTCGAGCCATTGTCAACATTTTTTAGGTCATGAAAATTGGCTATAGCTTGTGAAGTTCGCTCCAACCAACGAAAAGAATAAGGACCCTCCTCTAAATGTACATGATAATCAATTGTCATCAACTCTTCCCTCCACTACATACTGTCCATTGTTCTTCGTACGCTTGCCATTCCTCAGGACAAGCCATATCACACATGATTTCCGTACATTGTGCCAAATCACAAATTTGATAAAATGATTTGCCATTAAGCTTTGATGCATCCGCTAGTAATATACAATTCTTACTTTGTTGGAGCATTTTTTGGGAAATCAAGGATTCATCTAAATCATAATCATAGACAATGCCATCCTGGATGCCCCCGCATGATAAAAATGCCTTATCAAAGTTCATATGACTTAACCATTCCAACGTCATCGCACCCGCAACTGAAGCTTGCCTTGGATTTGTTGTACCGCCTAGTAAAATAACTTTCCCTGTCATCCGTCTTTCTTCAATGGCGAGATTAAACTGTGCGGCGGCGGCAATAGAATTAGTGACAACCGTAATATCATCAACTGCCATTAAGTAATCCGCTATATGGACTGTTGTCGTCCCTGTATCAACGGCAATCGTATCTCCATCACAGATACGCTGAGCAGCCTGACGTGCAATAGCACATTTCGCCTCTTTATGCATTTGCAGTTTTCGCAAAAATGCTGGCTCCGTTCGAACGTTGGTATATTTGATTGCCCCTCCATGCACTCGGGTCAATAAATGCTGTTGTTCTAGCTCATCCAAATCTCGACGAACTGTTTCAGGTGCTACGAGCAGTGTCTCAGCAATATTCGCTACAATAATTTTGCCATCAAGCTCTAACTGCTTTAAAATAAATTCAAAACGTTCAATTTTTGCATATGTCATGACAGTGCAATCACATCTTCCTTCGCTACATAACAGTTGTAGTTTTTACCCAATTCAAGCGTATGCCCACGTTGATGTAACTGCTCCATTGTAAACATACAGTCACCTTCAAGCGTTGTACGGATAATATTGCCACTCATGAGTGACTGTGTCGCTACACCGCGAAGGCAAAGGTCACCTTCCATCATCTCTAAATGAAGAGCTTCTGGTCGTATGGCAAACTTGTTATTATCCCCAGGTAATTTTTCTCCAATCATTGTCTCTAACACTTGTCTAGGAATAACATTATAATGACCAATGAAATTGGCGATAAATTCACTTTGTGGATTTGTATAAATCTCTGTCGGTGTACCATATTGCGCAATTTGCCCATTACTCATCACAAATATTTTGTCTGACACAGCCATAGCTTCATCTTGATCATGTGTTACTAAAATCATCGTCATGCCAAGCTTGCGTTGTATTGCCCGTAAATCGGTCTGCAATTTTTTTCGTATTTGGGCATCAAGTGCACTAAGAGGTTCATCTAAAAGCAATACTTTCGGTCGCACAATAAGCGCACGTGCAAGCGCTACACGTTGCTGTTGCCCGCCGGATAACTCCTTTGGATAAGCATTCGCTTTTTCTGTCAAATGGACGATATGGAGCATTTCTTGTACACGTTGTTCTAGCTCTGTATTATTAACTTTTTGCATCCGCAAACCAAATGCTATATTTTCTTTAACAGTCATATTGGGAAATAGCGCATAAGATTGAAAAACCATGCCCACTTGGCGCTCTTTCGGTTGGACACCATTCATGTTTTGTCCTTCCAATTGAATTTCTCCTGCTGTAGCATTTGTTAAGCCCGCAATAATACGCAAAATGGTACTTTTCCCACAGCCACTCGGCCCTAAAAGCGTAATTAATTGACCTTTTTCAATTGTCATATTGATATTGGATAAGACAGTTGTTTGGTCATATTTTTTATGAAGTCCTTCAATCACAATATAGCTCATAAATTCGTCGCACCTTTCGAACGTTTCGTTAATATCGCAATAGCGAACGTTAATAAGCCCATCAGAACGATATAAATAAAGACAACTGCGCTAGCAATATGACCGCTCGTACTTAGCTTTTTCATTAAATAAATTTGTACCGTTTCAAAGCGTGAGCCGACGACTAAGTTAATAAGTACAAATTCTCCAAATAGTACGGAAAACGATAATAATGCACCTGCAAACAAGCCTGGATAAACGGTAGGCAACAGTATTTTCGTAAATGCCTGTGTTTTCGTTGCGCCTAATAATTGCGCAGCATCCAATAGCTGTCTTGCATCTACATTACGCAAGCTATTGCGCGTGCCTTGATAAATATAGGGCAAAATACCGATTACATAGGCACCCAATACGACCAAGATCATGGGTACACCTATTGTTGAATACACCCGAATCAAGCCAACAGCTAAAATAATCCCTGGAAATGAATAGACCATTACAACGGCAACTTGAATCCATTTCTCATACTTTGGAAAATACAAAACGATGACAAAAATTGCAGGGACAATAACGATTAGTGCGATGATAACTGCCCCTCCCGCAAGGAGGACAGAGCGGCCAAATGCTTGCATAAATGCCGTATCTTGAAACAGTGTAGCCAGCCACTTGAATGTTAGCCCCTCGGGAAAAATACTTTTATGCCACTTTGACGAAAAAGCATACAGCATTGTCGCTACAATCGGTAATAGCAAATACAACATTAAAAAGAGGAAAATGATATTAGCTAAACTTCTTTTTTTCACTATAATTTCCCCCTCGTCTTTTTAATGCTCCATTCACTTATCAGCATGGCAGTTACCATTGTTACCGCTAGCAATACAGCAATCGCACTTGCCAACTCGGGTTGTGCAAATATATCTCCTTTAATGAGTGCTCCAATACGAATGGCCACTAAATTGTAATTACTATTTGTCAAAGCGTAAGCAGATGCATAGGCACCCATTGCATTGGCAAACAACACACTAAAGGTTCCAACAATCCCTGGTAACATAACAGGTATCCCTACCTTCAGCCAAAACTGTAAAGTAGAAGCTCCTAAAAGAGCGGCTGCTTCCTTCCATTGCTGCTGAATACCATCATAAATTGGATACAATAGCATCAATGCTAATGGCAGTTGAAAATAAATATAAATGAGTAATAGACCACTCCAGCTATAAAGGGAAAATGACGATAAAGCGCCAATTTCCCACTTATCAAATAGCAAAGTAAATAATCCACTATTCCCAAGCAATACAATAAACGCAAAAGCTAAAGGAATACCTGAAAAATTTGATGTTAAATTGGTAAGTATTAAAATTTTCTCCCGTACCGGCTGTGAAAAGTGCGTAATGGCATACACTGCAAACAATGTAACGACGAGCGCAATCACAGCCGAAATAACGGATAATGTCAAACTATTTTTAAAACCTTGTAAAATATACGTATTCGTTAAGACAGATTTGTATTGTGCTAACGTAAATCCTTCGCTATTACTAAAGCTCGTTATCAGCATATACAGTAAAGGCACAAGGAAAAATAACAGAACAAGTAATAAGAAAGGTGTAAGCCAGGCAAACGATTGCCGCTTAGAAATCAAAACAATCACTACTTTCTAACTTAAAGATTTTGTTGCTCTTCGGCTTTCAAATTTATAATGAAAATTGTTCAAAATTCCCTGATATTATTCAATGTTTTATTTTACTGTCTGAACTCCCTCTAATAGTAATGGCACCATTTCCTCTGAAGGCGCTATATTTAGCAGGTGACAGCAAAGAGGTGCTACTTGTAGCTGGGATACTACACCGTCTTTTATACCTGCTTTCACTGTTTGAGAGATGACAAACATCGGTACATGTCGATCCTCCATCGTTGTCCCACCATGATTACCATCACTTGTCATCCCATGATCTGCTGTCACAATGACATCATATCCTTGCGCCATGCATTTGGGTATAAACAACGACAATAGGGCATCCACAGCTAATACACGATTACGATATTGCGCTGAATTTGCTGTAAATTTATGCCCGTCATCATCTACATTCATCGGATGAATATATAAGAAATCTGGTTGTTTTTGGTCCATTAACCATGCGGCATCTGCAAACAAATGGCTATCAGGATAATGATCCTCAAAGTAAAACAAGCCATTTTCAATCGGTAGCTGTTTATCGAATTGTAAACGATCTTCCATATGTTGAAAGGGTGCACGATTATAAAGTTCACTTACCCAATAATAGGCAGCCGCTGCAGTCGATAAACCATTGGACTGTGCTAAATGGAATAAACTATTTTGTGTTGATAAGCGCACCGTCATATTACTCGTGACGCCATGAACAATTGGTGGAGTGCCCGTTAAAATCGTTTCATATAATGGTCTCGATAGTGATGGTACTTCCGAACGTACTTCAAAACGCGAGGCCATCTTGCGTTCTACTAAATGTTGCATAAAGCCCATATGTGTACAGGCAGTATCAAAACGAAGTGCATCAACAACAATGAGGACAACTTTGTTATTATTTGGCATGGATTAATACCTGCTCTTGATACATTTGTGGAATTTGCTTTGTTGTTTCCTCCCACTGCTTTTGGTCGCTAACAGGTTGCGCATTTTTATACATATCTGCTGGTAATAATAAATCCTTTACTTCTTGAGGTAATTGCACATTTTCACGAATTGGTCGGGCATAACCCTTTGCTAAGTTCTCCTGTCCTGCATCCGATAAAATATATTCTCGTGTTAACATTGCAGCATGTGGATTTTTTGCATATTTATTAATAACAGTTGCGTAGCCTGATGTGACAGAGCCTTCCGATGGGATGACTACATCAAAACGTTGCTCATCGATTTGATGACGATAACCTAGTGCATTGAAATCCCATAAAATTGCAACATCAATCTCTCCTTTTTCTAAATTAGCGACTGTTGGATCACCTTGTAGGCGTCCTTGTTTTGCTAATTCCGCAAAAAAGTCGATACCCGGCTGAATATTGGATTCATCTCCACCGAAAGCCATTGCTGCAGCTAATATCGCAAATTGTGCTTGGTTTGCAGTTAATGCATCTCCAATGCTGACATGATAGTCGCCATTTTTAAGATCTTCCCAAGACGTTGGGGGATTTTTCACATTGTTTTTATCTGTTAGAAATGCAATTGTCCCTGTATAACCAACAATCCAATGGCCCTCTTCATCTTTTGCCCAGTCAGGAATATCATCCCAATAGGAAGTTTTGTATGGCAATGTTAGACCTTTATCTTTAGCGATTGGACCAAAGGCAATTCCTACGTCGCCAATATCGGCTGTTGCATCGTCTTTTTCTGCTTCAAACTTCGCTAATTCCTCTGCACTCGACATATCTGTGTCCTGATGTTTGAGAGTGTACTCTGTTTCAAGCTCTTGCCATGTCTCTACCCAGTTTGCCCATGTGTCCGGCATACCGACTGAATTGACAGTACCTTCTTGTTTTGCCTTTTCTGTAATTTCATCAAGCGTTAAATCACTTTTGATGTCATTTGCATTAGACGAACTGTCAGAACATGCTGCTAACATAGAAATTGCTAATACACCAACTAAACTTTTCTTCCATAGCTTTTGAATTGCCATGAGTTGGACCCTCCATTTGTTTATGTTTATTTTTATTTGCTTACAACAGTAATCTTATAAAACAAACATTAAGCAAGTATGGATGGATTTAAAATATTTAGTAAAAAATATTGATTGTTTATAAATTTATGTGAAGTTTTTTAAGTCGTAGGGGAGTTATATAAAAGATGCTATTCTATCAAGAAGATAAGGAGGAATCCAGTTACGTATGCGCACGTTTGTTTAGTTTTCAGACGTGCACACACCCTAGATGAATCAAGAAAGTCCTAGAAAATCTGCATATGTATGCGGTTCATTTTCCTTTAAAATCGTTAAAAATGTAAAAGCAAGTTGAACAACTGACCACCATTTCATATTATAGGCCATTTCAAAACGGACAGGTTCTAATGTAAAAACGTCCTGAAAAATATGTAGCGGCTCAATTTGTTCATCCTTTAATATAGATAGAAAACCTAAAAACAATGTATGATCTTTCACTTCAATCATTTTCCCATCAACGAGTGCATCGATATTTTCTGGCTGGTGAAATTTACAATGTGTTGCAACATAGCGTTCTAAATCTTGCGCACGTTGTCGTTCTTCTCGTTCCTTTTTTTTCGCAATAAAATCAATGATATTATTCACGAACATCGCCTCTTTTTTTCTTTTATTGTATCATTTTTTCATTTAATTTTACCCGCACACACCCCCTATTAATCATTGGATGGATTTCTACTATTAAAAATTGGGTTGCAGATACTTGATGAAACATTGTAAGAATCTGTTGATTTTCGTTGCAGGCCCTTCCTTTCTACGGGCAATCGTGCAGCCCTGCAGTGGTGAGCAATGGATAAAGTGACACGTCATATATGTTCTATATTTCCTAAAAACTAAAGGTTATAGATGTGAATTGATTGATAACCATCATAGATATATTATTAAAAATATTAGTTTTAAAGTTTGATTAACTTGTTGTGTATTTATTTTTTGTAACTAAATAATTTCATGAGAGGAATGATTATAATATGAAGATTTACATATTTATTCTTATGACAGTTGCAATATTATTTAGTTGGTTCAAATATAGAAAAGAAGTGAAAATAGCGAAAAATAAAGAAGAAATTAGAAATGCTTTAGTGCGATTCATGCTGATATTGATTTTATTTTTAATTTTTATAGCAAGTGTTGTTTTGTAAGGTTTAAACATGTAGGAGAGAGGTAACTCTACCCAAACATGCAACTATATTAGGTATACCAATAAAATAAATAGCTTAACGGTTGAAGATTGAGGATTAGTGGACATCACATCCACTTTCCCGCCGAAAATTGTTTGAGTGCCTGGCACCTCCCTCAGAAATTCAGAATTGTTTGGGTGCCTGACACTCAAACAAAAAGACAGAAGGCGTTAAGATATTCCATCTTAATTGCCTTCTGTCTTCATTTTGAAAGCCTCAATCGAGCATAGTGGCTTTCAATGTTTTTATTTACATAAACTCCTGCACAAGTGCATCGAATTCATTTTCGCTCATTTTAATGTCAATATCCGTTAATGGCAACTCAGCGTAGCCAGGTACTTTTTCTTGATAAGAAGTTGTTTCTTTATCTTGATAAATAATACCTGTTACTAAGCCTTCATGCTCCATTACTGTGCGCATTGCCATGCCACGGTCAGCATTATCATAACCTTCAATATCAGCTAGCTTTGTTAAGTTTTCTTTAAACCAATCGTACGTATTCACTTTGTTGTAAGTAACACATGGTGAAAATACGTTGATGAAAGAAAAGCCTTTATGGTTAATGCCCGCTTCAATTATAGCTGTTAATTCTTTAATATCCGTAGAGAAGCCTTGAGCCACAAACGTTGCACCACTTGTTAAAGCTACTTCCAATGGTTTTAATGATGGCTCAATTGCACCACCTGGCGTTGATTTTGTAATAAATCCAGCAGCCGAGCGTGGAGATGTTTGCCCTTTTGTTAAACCGTAAATTTGGTTATCCATCACAACGTATGTGATATCGATGTTACGACGGATGGCATGAATGGTATGACCCATACCAATCGCAAAACCATCTCCGTCACCACCGGAGGCAATGACGTTTAAATCACGATTGGCCATTTTCAAGCCTTGTGCAATTGGTAATGCACGACCATGAATACCGTGGAAACCATATGAATTAATGTAACCTGAAATACGACCTGAACAGCCGATTCCAGAAATAACAGCTAGCTCGTTTGGTTCAATGCCTACATTTGCTGCTGCGCGTTGAATCGCAGCCTGCACAGAGAAGTCGCCACATCCTGGGCACCAGTTCGGTTTCACTGTATTACGAAAATCCTTAAATGTTGCCATTAGCGAGTCAACTCCTTCACTCTATTTTCTAGTTCACCTGGTAAAAATGGTGTACCGTTATATTTTGTAATCATCTCAATTTTATCGTGACCACCAATATTCATTTTCATAATATTAGCTAATTGACCTGTGTAGTTGTTTTCCACAACGATTACTTTTTTCGCTTTCGCTACAAGAGGTGCCATCTCAGCAGAAGGGAATGGGTGAATTAAACGGATATGCGCGTGGTTCACCTTCATGCCTTGTGCGTTTAAACGCTCTTGTACTTCTTCAATCGCTCCACGTGTTGAGTTAAAGCCTACTAATAAAACATCCGCTTCTTCATGTGGTGCATTTTTGTAAACTGGTGTATCAAACTTCAGGGCTTCTAGCTTGCGGAAGCGTTTGTCCATTTGTGCACGACGATTGCCCGTTGCTTCAGATGGTTTCCCTGTTTCATCGTGCTCAACACCAGTAACATGGTGGATACCATTTAAGTGACCTGGTAACACACGCGGCGAAATACCGTCTTCTGTATCTTCATAACGTTTGAAGTAAGCTTTATCAGCTGAAGCTTCAATATCATCTGTGACAATTTTACCGCGGCGAATTTCAATTTTATTGTAATCGAATGGTTCAACCGTTTGTTTACCAAGTGATAATTGTAAATCTGTCATTAAAATAACTGGCAATTGTAATTCCTCTGCAATATTAAACGCTTGAATAGTATCAAAGAATGCTTCTTCCATTGTAGAAGGTGCAATCACCACTTTTGGAATTTCACCATGCGTACCATAAAGCATTGCCATTAAATCAGATTGCTCTTGTTTCGTTGGTAAGCCAGTAGATGGGCCCCCACGTTGTGTATCGATCACCACTAGAGGTTGCTCAGTCATACCTGAAAGACCGATTGCTTCCATCATAAGTGAAAGACCAGGACCTGCTGACGCTGTAAATGAACGGACACCACCGAAGTTTGCCCCAATCGCCATCGTCGCTGCAGCAATCTCATCTTCTGTTTGAATCACAGCGCCACCGAATTTTGGCAATTTTTTAATAAGGTATTCCATAATTTCAGAGGCAGGTGTAATTGGATAAGCTGCCATAAAACGAGTACCCGCAGCTAATGCCCCAAGTGCTACTGCATCATTACCGATCATAAACATACGGCGTTTACCATCAGCTGGCGCTAATGCCCACTCACCAACGCGATCGCCTAATAATTCATTCATCATGTCATGACCGCGCGCAATGGCCTCCATGTTTTTTTGAACAACCTCTTCACCTTTTTTACCGAAGATGTCATCCACAACATTTTGGAACACAGCGTCTTCTAAGTTTAGAAGTGAAGCAGTAGCTCCAATAGCAACCATGTTTTTCATTAACGTTGTACCTAGTTCAGCTGCCACTTCTGTGAATGGTACAGCAAATAATGGCGCTTTTGAATCCTCTGGCTTTACAGGTTCAAATTTTGCATCGGCTAAAATAATCCCTTTTTCTGTTAATTCTTTATAATTGACGTCGATTGTTTCTTGATCGAACGCCACTAAAATATCTAAATCATCCGCAATGGAACGTACTTCTGTTGGACGAACTGTAATTTTATTATTAGTGTGGCCACCTTTTATACGAGAAGAGAAGTGACGATAACCGTATAGGAAATAACCTAGACGATTCATTGCCATCGAGAAAATCTCACCTGTACTCTCAATCCCTTCACCCTGTTGCCCACCGACTTTCCACGAAAGCTGATGTAACATCTCAACAACTCCTTAAATCCAATGTATACTATTATTTTTTTCCTTCATAAGTTTAACACGAAGAAACGGTCTACACTATTGTTATTCAATGAATTAGACGAAATTCAGACCTTTGACTGAAAATGCTGTTCAAAAAATTGTAATTTTCAATCAATTAAGTATAAAAAATTAACTCACTAATTTCAAGTGCTAAATAATTGTATAAATTGCATGAGTGACTGGCACGTAAAAAAAATCCACTTCGCTTTTTGCGGGCACGACACAAGCCGCAACCCTCAATTTTACGAGGCTTGTACGTTGTGTGTATCCCACAGGAGCATTCGTGGATTTTTACTTTATTCGCCCTACTGACAGAGCGATAAATATTCAGAATTGTTTCGGTGACTGGCACTAATAATCGGTGGGGGTTTCCCCCCACCGATTAAAGTTCTACTTTATTATCGAACACGTTTTTCTACTAGCAGCTTTAAGGCTGTACGTTCTTCGCCTGCAATCAAAATATCGGCAAACGCCGGAGCGCAAATTAAATCTGTGCCACTTGGCGCTACAAATCCGCGTGCAATGGCCACTGCTTTTACGGCTTGGTTAAGTGCACCTGCCCCAACTGCCTGCATTTCTGCTTGCCCTTTTTCTCTTATTACCGCGACTAATGCACCTGCAACTGAATTTGGATTAGAGCGTGACGATACTTTTAATGAATCCACAATTATTCCTCCCCGTTTCGCGAATAGTGTTTACGCTCAACAACTCATGTCCCCCTTTTTGGTCCCCAAGTTATTGTCCGTAGCTCATTTTATGCTCGGCAATATGAAAATAGACTATTTTTCAATTCTTATATATTGTAAAGCCTTAAAAAACGAGTTATTTTCTTTCGTTAAATTAGCTCGACACAACAAAAAAACTACTGCACATGAAAAATGCACAGTAGTTGATCTTACGCCTGAAACGGATAGTCCTCATTAATATAAATTCTTTCACAACGCAATGCCTTTCCTGTCTTGTCATCAATCTCAACAAAAAAGCCACTTAACACATCACGACCCTTTTTCGGTACTTCAAAACGAGACGGCATATTTGTTTGGAACTTGTAAATTACACTTTCCTTTGTCATGCCTAAAATTTCATCATACGGGCCAGTCATACCTACGTCTGTAATATAAGCAGTACCGTTAGGATAAATGCGTGCATCTGCTGTTTGCACATGCGTATGCGTTCCAACGACTGCCGATGCCTTACCATCCAAGTGCCATCCAAGCGCTATTTTTTCGCTTGTCGCTTCTGCGTGGAAATCCACAAATACAAGCGGTGACGTTTTACGAGCTTCTTCAATCAATTGTTCAGCCATTGCAAACGGATCTTCATGCGGTGGCAAAAATACACGACCGTGTAAATTAATAACCGATAATGTAACGCCATTTTTCGCAATTTGCACCATGCCCTTACCCGGTGCCTCAGACGAAAAGTTCGCAGGTCGAATTAAATAATCAGCATCATCAATAAAATCAAAAATATCTTTATTATCCCAAGTGTGGTTACCCATAGTAATAACATCTACACCCATTTGTAATAAATCATTATAAATATTACGTGTAATCCCACGACCTGCTGCTGCATTTTCACCATTTGCAATGACAACATCTGGACTAAACTTCTTTTTTAATCGTGGTAAATATTTTTCTACCGCATCTCGGCCAATTGAACCGACGATATCTCCAATAAAAATTACTTTCATTTTACAAAACCACTCTTTCTATCAATAACACTCATTAGAGTTTACCATTTTTTCTTCATCAATCGCAAAATATAAAGAAAAACCATCACTAAATTATATCCCTTGTTTGCATTCGCTTGCTTTGATTTCTCTTTTCAGCTTAAAGCATCTTATCCAACTGACATTCATTAACGTTGATGAAGTACCTGTTTTGTTTTACCAGCAGTTTTTTTGTCGTTGGCTAAGCTTTCTTCCGCATGTACTTGCCCTACTAAATAAGGACCAAACCGCCATTTATTCAGTAAATACGTAGCACAGATAGAACATATCGTGCTGCATAAAAATGTAGTGATAATAACAGTAAATACACTTACATCATCTATAAATTTTATAAAAATAGTTTTTAGTAAAATAATAAAAAGAGGATGTAGTAAATAAATCCCAAATGAGTAACGGCTAATAAAAATAACAAACTTAGGCATGTGCCTTACTTTATTTGCAATATAGAACAATAGAAAGGCTACGCTCAATGTATAGGGGATTACATCAATCCTCTTGGAGTGAACTTCAGTAATCAAGCCAGACCATTGACTGGCGAGTAATATACCGAGTGTAAGTATACCTACACTCGGTAGGAAATAACGCAATCGCTGGAGTATCAATAAAAACTGCTCATAGTTTTTACCGCAATAATAAGCTACGACAAAATAGGCAATCCAAGCAGGAAATGGCATCTTATTTAACACATTCCATTCCACTTCTAGATAAGGAAGGAACGATAAATACCGAAAAGGATCGAAAAAATTAAAGACTGCAAGGTAAGAAAAATTAACAAGACATGCCGTCATAATCACTTGGTAAGCACGGTATTTGGATACAACAAATTTCACAAATAATGGATGTAAAAAATAAAACTGAAAGACGATCACGATAAAATACCCGTGGAAATCACCTTCAAAAAAATTTAAAATAATCTTCTTATCAAATTCAACATTAGTCATGCTTATTGAATGAAAAGCCGCATCCAAAAAACCGATAAAAATAAACGGAAGAAAAATATAGTTAAAACGTTTTTTATAAAATTTTTTTGGCAGTTGATGTGGATAGGAATAAGCAATAACAAACTCCGAAATAAAAATAAAGACAGGTGTTCCAAACATCAATGCTAATTGAATAGATGTTAGTACAATATATATTGTATTTTTCTCTATATCGAACAAGTCCAACCCTAAAGTGACACTATGCATTAAAACAATTCCTAAACAGGCGACAAACCTTAGTAAAAATATTTCCTTCACAACTGGCTTCATTTTTCCACCTGCCATTTCTAAGCAATCCATCTATTTTCATTCGAGTGTTCTAGCTTGTATGCCTTCCTCATTATCAAGAGAACGCTACTAGTCATTGGAAATTACACGTTTTAAATGCAGCAAAATTTCCCGCATCGTTGTAGGTTGGAACATAAAATTCCCCATCACAACTACTAAAATGGTCCATAAAGAAATGCATATAGCTGCTAAAAACCATGCCTTTGCGCTCACAATATGTAGTTCGATTAAAAATAAAAATGGGGATGCCGCGATAAATGCCAAAATACAATTCAGCGCTATTTTTTTAACCGTAATACGTACAGAATTTTTTAATATTTCTTTAGATGTATATAAGATTAAGTCACAAGTACGATAGGCATACGAACACAGTCCGCCTATTAAAATGCCTTCCGCCCCTAAAAATTGCACTAAAACAAAGGACACAGAAAGATTAATGGCCGCTTCAATCATAGCTTGATTTTTTGTCTCTTTAAAATGCCCTGCCGAATTCACTAATGTATTCGCAGGAATTCGTATTGCATTGGCAATGCCTACTAGGACAAAGAGTGCAGCTAACCATGGTCTTATATAGTTTGCATCCTCAACACCCGCTGTATAAATCGTGATAAAAGGCAAAATTAACAGAGCTGTACATGTGTAACCGAAAGCAACGACTGCAAAAAAAATACATTCAAAATGATGAAAATGTCGTTGCAGTGCCTCTTTTTCTTCTTTTACAAGTATGTCTCCAAAGGCTGCTAACATCGCACCGGAGAAAGCTGAAATAAATAATGTAACAGCATTAAATACCATATTGTATACAGTAAATACACTAACCTCTGCAAGTCCAAGAAAAATGGTAATTAACATAAACGGTGTATTAAAAACAACAAGCGAGGCGATTTGATGGATTAAAGCATCCCATCTTTTTTTTATAGCTGGTGTATTTGGTGTTACTTTACTATTAAAATATGGGTATTTTTTTTGGACATATACTTTTAAAAAAAGAATATCTAGTAATAAAAGAATGCTAGAACTGCCAACTACAATAATGATTGAAAAGCCAAGGGTTAGTAAAGTTAGGGATAGCATTGTACTAACAACTAATAAACATGTTTGAATTCGGAACACAATATAGCTTTTTTGATCTGCTGTTAGCAAAACGTAATATTTCCCAATCAAAAAATATTCCCATACACCACTGATACCTAAAATCAGCACCATATAAAATGCGGTTAGAGGTGACACATCTTCCTTTACCAACAGCGGATAGAACATAGCCAACAAGGCTACTAATACAACAAAAATCATACCCGAACGTCGATAAAAATAATGCGTGGCTGAAAGGATGCCATTTATCTGTTCTTTGTCGTTCATAGCTAATGGTTTGTAAAGTGCTGCGACGGATGCACTACCGATACCCGCTTCTACAATTTTTAAATAACCTAAAAATTGCTTAATCGATGTAACAAGTCCATTCGTAGCAGAACCATAAGTCGTCATAAATAATCGAGGCAAAATAAAATTCATCACGGCGGTAACAACTTGCAACACGACATTGGAAAATAAGTTTAATAAAATTTTCCTTGTTCTCATTTTGCTCCCTTTATAGTCTTACTAATATTGGTTTTTTGTTTGACCCTAGCCAATACATATAGTAAAAAAATAGATTGTCTCTTTAATAACAAAATGATTAGTTTCACTTTGAATGGCAATTTATTTAGACAAATTGCCTGTAACACCTCATTAATGTCGCGATGTTTAAGCATTTTTTTGAGAAAGGCTCTTTTTTCACGTAAGGTTTTCTCATTCTCTCGATGCAATTCATTCTGGACTCCTGCAATCACTAAATAGGTCAAATAATACTGTAGTTGATTTACGAAATAAGGGGCAGGGGATAACTCTCTCAAATGTTTATATAAGACAAGTGTTTTCTCAAAAAACTGCTGATCATAGCTAGCTGTCATAGAAGAAGGATTTTGGCGATAATGATAAAGATACTCTTTGTCTAATAAATAGATACTTTTCGCATTAAGTAAACTTGGATATGTACAGGCAACATCTTCCCCCATGCGTATTTGATCGTCCACTTGATATTGAAATTTTTCAAGAAGTGACTTTTTAAATAGTTTATTTGAAACAGAAGGAAATAATCCAAACTGATAGTATTGCCCCGCATACAGCATAATCGGGTAAACTTCTTCTATCATCCTATCCTTTTGATATAATCCAGGTTTCACAACTTGCGTAGCTTTAACTTCATAATCTTGATAATTTTCTATAATATCGCAAATAACAATATCTACGTTAAAAGCCTGTGCTGCATCACATAGTGCTTGATACATGTCCGCTTCAATCCAATCATCACTATCTACATAGCCAATATATTTTCCTTTCGCAATGCTTAGACCCGCTTTGCGCGCACTAACAAGGCCACCATTTTCTTTATGCACAACAATAATTCTTGCATCACGTGCAGCATAGTCGTCACATATGTTGGGACTATTATCTGTTGAGCCATCGTTGACTAGTATTAATTCAAAGTCCTCAAATGTTTGTCTTAAAATACTATCTAAACATTGCCGTAAATAGAGCTCCACATTATAAATAGGCACAATAATACTTAATAATGGCACTGCTTTACCTCCCAACCTCATGCTCCTGCGTTTTATAAAGTGCTAAGGCAAACATAATCATTAAAATATGAAAAGGGAAATAATCCATAACGAACGAATCAAGTACAGTATTAGCTATTAACATAATATAGAGAGGAATTGCGTTGATGGTTAGGTATTGAAAGTTTGTTTTACTATTACTAATGTTTTGACGGAGAACTTTAGTTAAAGAGAAGATATAGAGTAATGCAAGTGCTACTCCTACTACACCAAGATAATAAGGCGTGGATAGATACATTGTATGTGCCATTTTTGCAGTAGAGAAGCTTGTGCCAAACCCCGCTCCAAAAACAACGATTTTCGTACTTTGTAAAATTTCTGTCGCAAACATATTCCAGCTACTCACTCGACCAGTCGTAATAGCATCTGTCGATGTTCCTGCACCAAAAAAGCGAACCCAATAAATTTCGAATAGTCTCTCGTAAAAAAAAAATAACGAAACACTTAACACTACGACGATAAACGAAGCAAATTTAATCGCTGTTTTAACATTGTGCTTTAGAAACATAATGAACGTTAATAAAATGAATGTGATAAATGTGATAATAAACATTTTAGAATAAGTAAATACACCAAATATAGCTAAAATTATAATAAGCACAATCGGTGTAACTTCTATTTTATTGTCGTAACAATAAAGAACGAGTAAGCACGCAATAGCTATTAGAATTTGCAAACTAAAATAATTCGGATCTAAATCTAAACCTGTAAACCGTGTATTAATGGTACTTGTCGTTTTTACTGTATTAACGATTGTCATGGACTCAATAAAGTGATTAATCCCTGGAACAGAAAAACTTACCCACCGTACGAGAGCAGCACTTAATAAGCCTACTGCATAGACATAAGTATATCTTCTAAAATAACCCTTAGAATCGATGAACAGAACGGCAAAAAAGATGACACTATAATTTAATACAAAGCCAAACGCTTCGATAACATTGCCACTACTAAACAGTGTTGCCATAACAGCAAAAAACACAAAAAGAACATACGTTAAAACAAGCTGTGTTGAAATCCTCTTCTTGTGTATAAAGAGTGTTACTATACTTAACACAATATAAAAAAAGCATAGCACGACAAAAAGTGAGTGACCTGTTAACTCAAACTTTATGACATACACCCATGAAATAAAAAACAGTAAATAATCAAGTCGATGTGGTTGCTTATCCAACAGCATCGCTGTCATTACAAATAGGATAAAAAGCCAAAGAAAAAGCGGATTATCTGTATACATTTTTAACACAACAAAAATACTGGAAACAATACAGAGCAAAATACTATAATTTTTTCTTTTTACTATCATTGACGATCAAACTCCAATACTAATTGCTCTCGTGCCTTTCGATTTGTATAGCTATTTTCTTCAATATACTTTTTCATCTTGTCGAGACAATCCTTATTTTGGATGATATTAGCAATGACCGCGTAAATATCCTCTATATCCCCATCTGTTATCAATCCATTGAATCCATGTTGTATTTGTTCACCTGCTGCTGCAAAATTCGTCGTAATAACGGGCGTTTCTAATATTAATGCCTCGCCAACTACCATCGGATAACCTTCATACGCTGAAGTTAATATCAGGACATCGCTTTCTTTAATAAACGGATATGGATTATGACATTCCCCAACAAATTCAACTACATCATCTACACCTAATTGTAATGCTAATTGTTGATTAAAAAGTAAGTCTGGTCCATCACCTATAATTCGCCAATGCAATCGCCCGATAGAAGACTCTTTTAAAAGCTTACATATATGTGGAATAAGGTCGAATCTTTTTGTGGCATTGTCCATTCTACCAACAGATACTAAATCCATCGTTCCTTTTTCAAATGGCGTATAATATGTTGCTAACTCTTTAATTTCCGCTATCGGAAAAAAATTGTAGACAACTTGTATTTTATGTTGATAGGGCGGGAGAAATTTCAGTAAATTTCGCTTACATGCTTCAGAAACACAAATTAATCTATCAAAATTTTTATAGGTTTTGATACAAACCTTATAATTAAAATTTGCTCTTAATGGATCGGTATGTATCCATGCAAGCTTTTTATGTGCCTGTACAAATTGATCGACGAATAAATTTGTACCTCGATTAAAATAACTATTTGGTGCGTCATTAAAATAAGAAATGGCTATATGATAGTGTTTACTAGGGCGATGATTTTTTAAAAGTAATGTATAAAAGTTGTTGGAGCCAATAATGCGTACAAGCAACATACATACTATGCGCAGCAAAATATGCCAGACATTTTTTCTCTGTTTCACGACATAAAAGGGGGTAGCGATTAGTTGTAATAATAAGTTGCCGATATTTACATTGACGTTAGGAGGGATGTCCTTTAAAAGCTCACCTTCACCAAATGTAAAAATATCAATTTCATATTGTTCATCAACACTAAGTTCTTTTAATGTATTAATTAACGCCTTTTGAATACCGCCCATCTGAAAATTTTGCGCAACAAATAATATTTTCATAAAGTCTGAAATCCCCCTAAAATCCAATATTATGTGTGCTATAAATGGCTATACAATGTAATGATACGCTTTTCCATTTCGCTCCAGCTATAGTGGTCTTCATATAACAGTTTCATTTTACGAGAGATCTCTGGCCATTCTTTTTTGCGCTCAATTAACTTTTCAATAGCTTGTTGTAAACTATGTTGATTATAATCAATTAACTCTCCTAGATTATGTGCTGCTACTACTTCCGACATTCCAGTATTTTTCACCATAATTAAAGGTTTTCCGAGCATCAGTGCCTCATAAAATTTATTCGGTGCTGCATAATAGTGATTAGAAACTTCGGGGTCGTAAATGGCAGTCATAATGTCACAACTATTTTCTAAAGCGAGTGTTTTGTCATACGGAATCTTCCCGTAATAGAGGATATTGTCATACTTTTGCGCGAGTTCGGCCAATCCGTCTGCATACTCGCCAAATCCGCCAATATGCAATTCATAGTTTCTATTTGCTTTTACTATTTCAACTAGTTCTTTAATAAGTCTTTCCTTGGCTAATATGCCAACATAGACTATTTTTACTTTATCTTTGTTCAACTGTACGTCATGATTTAACGGCATAGGAAGTGGCGTATTATAAATCACCTCTATTTTTTTGGGTGATGCATTCGCTATTTGACCTTTTCGTTTTTCTGTACAAATAATAACAGCATCCACACGATTCAACAGAGCGATATCTATCTTTTCAACAATCTTTCCTATCATTGCTGGCCCATGAAAGGGAGCAGTAATGGAATCAAACATATCATAAATAACTTTTTTACGGAGTAACTTCCCGCATATCGTGCCGATAAATGCTGTATCGAAGTCACAAGCGTGTATAATATCATAAGTATTTTTATGTTGAAGTAGCCATTGAAATAGTTTTATTTGAAATCGCAATAGTGGAAATAAATTTTTTTTAAATCCGCCACCAAAAGTAGCAGGGATGCCAAACCTTGTGATTTTAATGGGCTGTGTACGCTTTAGAAATTGTACTTTTTCCTTATATTTGCTATCTCTATCCCAAGCTACTATTTGTACATGCCAGTTATTTTTTATAAGGCTGTCCACTTCCTTTTCAACTCTAGGATCTGGAGATATTGGATTACTTCTCATAAAAACAACTCTCATCCCTACTGTCCCCTTATTTATTTAATCCCTTCTATCAGTCATGCATGTTTAATTTTTGCTTATTTAAAATAATCTCCAACCTTTTTTTGTAAATTGATTGTCAGGTTCATATACGATGACAGGCTGATTATGGATGATTCGTGCATTATTGGCTAAAAAATCATCCACTGCATCTAATTGTTTGTGCTTTTCTAAAAAGCGAAGTCCTTTTTCAAATAACAATGGGCGTGTCGTAACATTATGCACATCCGAACCATATGTATGAACGAGGTTCGAGCGAACTAATCTCAAAGAGAGCTGTTGAATGGATTTGCCAAAATGGCCAGCTAAACTGCCTGCGGTTATTTGTGCGAGTGCCCCCTCTCGTATAAGTTGCTCCAAGCAACTTGGATCTTCTGCTATGGCTGTATTGCGTTCTGGATGTGCAATGATTGGTGTAATACCCGCTGTCAATAAATTGTAAATCATTGTTCGTGTATATGTCGGTATGTAACCTGATGGAAGCTCTAATAATAAGTAATTCGAATCGGCTAATGTGTGCAACTGCCCGCTCTCTAACAACGCTAAAATATTCCCCGCCAGTCTCACCTCATGCCCAGGATAAAGTGTTAACGACATGTGTCGGTTGTCAATTTCCTGCTGTAATTTTATAATTTGTTCATTCACTTCATGAAAAGGAACATTATATAACGGGTGCAGAACATGTGATGTAGCTATCATAGCTGTAATGCCTTCTGCAATGGCTTGTTCAAATAATTGGAATGTCTCCGCTACTGTTTCTGGACCATCATCAACATTCACTAAAATATGGCTATGCATATCGACCATTACATTTCACTTCCCTATCTATACCCATATCCTAACGGTAATAGTGATCATAATATTCGCCTAGTGGTGTTTTATAATTATTTAAAACGACACCTAAAATATTCGCCTTTGACGCCTCAAGACTTAATTTTGCTTTTAGTACGCTTGTATTTTCCACTACACCACTATTGACAATTAATAGTGTGCCATGGCATTTATTAGCTAAAATTTGCGCATCCGTGACCGATAGCAATGGCGGAGCATCAAAAATAATGATGTCAAAATCTTTTATCAGTTGAACAATGACGCTATCCATCGTTTTAGAAGCTAAAAGTTCTGCTGGATTAGGAGGAATTGGTCCGCTTGTCATAACAAAAAGATTCGGAATCTCTGTACTGTTTAACACTTCTGCCATTTCATATTGTCTAGTCAGTAAATTTGATAGTCCCCTTATATTGGCTAAGCGAAATGTATAATGCATGGTTGGCTTACGTAAATCTGCATCAACAATTAATATCTTTTTTCCTTCTTGTGCAAAGACAACACCTAAATTAGCCACATTTGTGGACTTTCCTTCGCCCGGTGTGGCAGATGTCACTAAAATGGTTTTGATTTCTTGGTCGGGCATTGCAAAGGTAATGTTTGTTCGGATGGTACGAAATTGCTCAGAGACAAAGGAATTACTATTCGCAACTGTCACAAGCTTCCTGCCCATTTTGGCTAGTTTTTTTTTATTTGCTCTTTTATGTTGAAACATTGTTACTCCCTCCTTCTGTTATGAGATTTAATCATATATTTTTATAGGTTGCATCGTTTATTTTGCTAATGATACCCATAATCGGCAAGCCAATGATTTCTTCGATATCTTGCTCTGTCTTAACGGTTGTATCCAAGCATTCTAGTAATACAGCAAAGCCAGCGCTTACGATGAACCCTAGCATCGCAGCAGCCACAATATATAAATTTTTGTTTGGCGCCACTGGCTCAGGCTCGTCATCTAATGTCGCTACTGACAAAATATTAATATTATCTATCGTCATTAACACTTGAATCTCCTCTTGAAATACCCCAGCTACTGTATTGGCAATATTAACTGCCATATCAGCTTGCTTGTCTTGAACGGCAATATTCACAACTTGAGAATTACTCGCACTCGATACAGTAATCTGTTCTTTTAATTTTTCTGGTGTACTATCTAAATGAAGCCGGCTAATCACTTTCGATAAAATAGCAGGGCTTTGAATAATGACATTATACGTATTAATTAAACGCAAATCCGTTTCCACCTGTTGTACACCTAAACGTGATTGTTGGTCGATATTTTTTTGATTTACTAACAGCTGCGTTTGTGCTTCATAAGTAGGCTTTATGATAAAAAAACTAAAGAACGCCGTGACTAATGCTAAAAAAAGTGCAAAGCTCATAATATACAGCAATTGCTTTCGTACTATTTTCACTACATCTTGCAAGGTGATAGTTTCTTGCAACGACCCTCACTCCTTGACATTACATATACTGGCGATTCTATATTTTTGTCAGTTCTTCTGGCATTTTTCACAAAAAGTTTTATGGCCTATTATATTATTGATTGCCTTCTTTTATTCATCTTGAAAAAGAGCTAATACGAAGTGTTTCTTATATAAAATTGGACACAAAAAAAGTGTCCCCCTCTGTGGGAACACTGAACAATACAAGATGTTGTTGTGCATTTTTTACTTGAGCTAAATGTTAGCTCTTTTCAAAAAGGCACTGCTTGATGACTCATGTAAAAAGACCCCTCTTGCTTGTAGCCAAGAGGAGTCTTATATTTTATTATTTCGCGTACTCCACTGCACGTGTTTCGCGGATAACAGTTACTTTAATATGTCCTGGATAATCTAGTTCTTCTTCAATGCGCTTACGAATATCACGCGCAAGTCGATGAGAAGCTAAATCGTCAATTTTTTCTGGTTGAACAATAATACGGATTTCTCGCCCTGCTTGGATGGCATATGATTTTTCAACACCATCGTAACTTTCAGAAATCTCTTCTAATTTTTCTAGTCTGCGAATATAGTTTTCCAGTGTCTCACTTCGAGCACCAGGACGCGCTGCAGATAATGCATCAGCTGCAGCTACTAATACTGCAATGACAGATGTTGCTTCTGTATCACCATGGTGAGAAGCGATACTGTTAATAACAACAGGATGTTCTTTATATTTCGTTGCTAACTCCACGCCGATTTCAACATGGCTTCCTTCAACTTCGTGGTCGATTGCTTTCCCTATATCATGCAATAAGCCAGCACGACGAGCTAACGCTACGTCTTCACCAAGTTCAGCAGCTAGTAAGCCTGCTAAATATGCGACCTCCACCGAATGTTTTAGGACGTTTTGCCCGTAGCTTGTACGATATTTCATGCGGCCCAAAATCTTCATTAGGTCAGGGTGTAGATTGTGGATGCCGATTTCAAATGTCGTTTGTTCCCCTGTTTCACGAATTTGTTCATCTACCTCGCGACGAGATTTTTCAACCATTTCTTCGATGCGAGCAGGGTGAATACGACCATCCTGTACCAGCTTTTCAAGTGCAAGTCGAGCCGTTTCACGACGAATTGGATCAAAACCAGATAAAATAACAGCTTCTGGCGTATCATCGATAATTAAATCGATACCTGTTAACGTTTCGAGTGTACGGATATTTCGACCCTCTCTACCAATAATACGGCCCTTCATTTCATCATTTGGCAAGTTCACAACAGAAACAGTTGTTTCTGCTACGTGATCTGCAGCAAAGCGTTGTAGTGCCAATGATAAAATTTCACGCGCCTTTTTATCAGATTCCTCTTTCACACGCGTTTCAGATTCCTTCGTCATCACTGCAATATCAGTTGCTAGCTCTTTTTCTACTTCACTTAAGATAATAGTCTTAGCTTCATCTCTTGTTAATGCAGAAATGCGCTCTAGCTCTGTTTTTTGCGCTGCAACGAGCTCGTCCACTTTGCTTTCCATCTGTTCAATATGCTGTTGTCTTTCAGCTAGAGCTTGTTCTTTACGCTCTAAGCCGGCTTCTCTCTTATTTAGAGCATCATCCTTGCGATCAAGATTCTCTTCTCTTTGCAATAAACGGTTCTCTTGTTTTTGAAGTTCTAAACGACGGTCACGAATGTCATTTTCGGCTTCAGTGCGAAATTTGTGAGTTTCATCTTTGGCTTCAAGTAGTGCTTCTTTCTTTAATGCCTCCGCTTCTCGTTTTCCTTCTTCAACGATTGTTTCAGCGACATGTTTAGCACCAGTGATTTTTGAGTCATTCACTTTTTTCATGTAGATATAGCTAACAGCGGCACCAACGATGAGTCCAAGCAAAGCGGAGATGATAGTAATTCCATCCATATGAACACCTCCTCTTGCTATTTGGGTAATACAGTTTCAGTCGGCGCATACAAAAATTGTACTGCCTATTTTAAAGTCATAATTCAGAAATTATACATATTTAATTGTATAGCTAGCCCCAAGCTCTGTCAAGGATAGACGGGCATCTGTTCGCCTATCTGAAAGAAAAAAAGTAAGTCATATCCATAAGGACTATAAATTTACTGTATCTTTTGTGCTAGATAAAATACCTATGCTCCTTGAAAATGAATTTATTTGGGACAAAGGTGTCAATACAATTATTACCACAATTACGTACATCTTAATACAATTATTTTCACTTTCTTTGACAAAACGAAGACTTCTTTTTTACTGGCTATACTTTAGCAGACGATCAAGCGCAATTCATGCCTATGAAACTACAATGAAAACAAAAAAATCGTCCTCACTCCATTAGAGTGAGAACGATATATTATTATTTGTCATCTTCAAGAAGAAGCATTAACTCTTCATCCATTTCCTCATCATCATGTGCAGCAATGGTATAAGATGATGCAGCTATGCCATAAGAAGAACGAATTTTATTTGCAATTTCTTCTAAAATAGCAGGGTTTTCTTTTAAATATTGTTTTGCGTTTTCACGTCCTTGGCCTAGACGCTCATCACCATATGCATACCAAGATCCACTTTTTTGAACGATGTCTAATTCTACACCTAAATCCACCGTTTCGCCTTCTTTAGAAATCCCTTCACCATACATAATATCAACTTCAGCTGTACGGAATGGTGGCGCTACTTTATTTTTGACAATTTTAATTTTCGTACGGTTACCCATAATGTCATTACCTTGTTTGATTGCTTCAGCACGACGTACTTCTAAACGAACTGAGCTATAGAATTTTAGCGCACGACCACCAGGAGTTGTTTCTGGATTTCCGAACATAACACCAATTTTTTCACGAATTTGGTTAATGAAAATAGCGATTGTTTTAGACTTATTAATCGCACCTGAAAGCTTACGTAATGCTTGAGACATTAAACGAGCTTGTAAACCAACGTGCGAGTCACCCATATCGCCTTCGATTTCAGCTTTTGGTACAAGTGCTGCAACAGAGTCAATAACGATAATATCAATCGCCCCACTACGCACTAATGCTTCTGCAATTTCCAGCGCTTGCTCACCTGTATCTGGTTGAGATAGTAATAGTTCATCAATATTTACGCCTAATTTTTGAGCGTAAATTGGATCTAATGCATGTTCAGCATCGATAAATGCTGCTTGTCCGCCCTTAGCTTGTACTTCTGCAATCGCATGAAGCGCAACGGTCGTTTTACCTGATGATTCTGGACCATATACTTCAATAATACGTCCACGTGGATAGCCACCAACACCTAATGCTGCATCAAGCGCTAGCGAACCACTTGAAGATGTAGCAATTTCTAAATCTGTTTTTTCGCCTAGCTTCATGATAGAGCCTTTACCGAAATTCTTTTCAATTTGTTTTAACGCCTGTTCTAAGGCTGCTTTACGATCACTCATTGTTTTTCCTCCTTTGAAACTGTTCACTGTTTTTATCTATCTCTACTATACTTGTTTTTGAGAGAACACGCAAGAAAAAAGCGAACATTTATTCGATTTTTGTGCAAAATAAAAATTTGGATAAGTTTTTCCTACCCAAATTCCCATTTTGAACTATCATAATCAATGCTATTTTTAGTGTAATAGCTTCATAACCTGTACATGCATCTTACACTTTTAGAAGTGATAGACTTGTGAAGCAAGCTAAATACGTTTCTTGTAACCTCGTGCTTCCAATTGCTGCATTAAATAGTGACAAGTAAACTTCACTGCACGCAATCGGTTTGTATTGCGCATACCCGATAAGTGAAGTAAATACGTAATTGGCTCTTCGTCATCTATGGCAATACCAATCCATACCGTTCCTACTGGCTGATGGTCATGTGCTGTAGGACCAGCCGCACCTGTTAGTCCGATACCGATACTTGTACCAAATTTTTGACGTACTGCACTAGCCATTGCCGCAGCACATTCACTGCTCACAATACCATGCGTATCTAGTAATTGTTGAGAAATGCCAAGCTGCTTTACTTTCGCATCTTCGGTATAGGTCACCAGTCCTCCAATGAGCACGTTGCCTACACCTGGTATTTCAGCCAGCTCTGATTGAAATAAACCTGCTGTTAAACTTTCTGCCGCAGCAATCGTTAAATTATTGTCCTGCAACATTTCCACCGTTTTTGATGCGAGTGAGTCATCATTTATGCCATATTGATAGTCGCCAACAATAGCACGAATTTCTGCCACTTTTGCAGCAATCAACTGGTGCGCGTCGTCCTCTGATTGGGCCTTCGCTGTTACGCGTAAAGTGACCTCTCCATCAGCTGCTAGCGGGGCAACCGTTGGATTGGTTTGTGTATCTAAAATATCCTGTACATGTACTTCTAACTCTGCTTCCCCAATACCATAAAAACGCATTACGTGAGACACAATTACTCCGCCATCATTAAGCATTTTACCAAGCTTTGGCTTCGCTTCAAATTGGAACATCGGCTCTAATTCTTTTGGAGGGCCAGGAAGTAAAATATAAGTGCAATTATCTTTTGTTAAAATCATTCCTGGTGCCATACCATGATGATTAGCAAGCACCTCACTACCTGCTAATATTAGCGCCTGCTTGCGATTATTGTCCGTCATTGAACGGCCTCGTTTAGCAAAAAACTCCTCAATGTATGTCAATGCAACTTGATCGAATACAAGGTCTACTCCAAGATGACGAGCGATCGTCTCCTTCGTCAAATCATCCTTTGTTGGACCTAAGCCTCCTGAAAAAATAATGAGATTAGCGCGCGATTCCGCAATGCTAATTGCTTCTTCTAACCGTTTTGAATTGTCACCAACAACGGTATGATAAAACACATTAATTCCTAACTCAGATAGCTGATTTGAAATAAATTTTGCATTTGTATTTGTAATCTGTCCAAGTAATAACTCTGAGCCAACTGCAAGGATTTCAGCATTCATAATCCACAAGACCTTTCTTATTTAGACTCAAGTAACACACGTCGATTTAGATAGAAATAATCCCATCCAGACCATAGTGTAAAGAATAATGCAATATATAGCATTATTTTATCAAATGGGATACCGAAATACACAAATATTGTATTGTGTAAAAGGGCTGCTGCAATCGCAACAATTTGTGCCCATGTTTTGATCTTGCCAAGCTGATTGGCTGCTACTACTTCTCCACCGCCTGCAAGAATTAAACGTAAGCCAGTTACAGCAAATTCGCGGCTAATAATAACAATAATAATCCAAGCTGGTGCCATACCAAGCTCTACCATTAGAATAAACGCTGCAGAAACAAGTAACTTATCTGCTAATGGGTCTAAAAATTTACCAAACGTTGTTACAAGATTATACTTTCTCGCATAGTAACCATCTACCCAATCCGTAGTCGATGCAATAATAAAAATAAGAGCTCCCACAAAATGATGGACTGGCATCTCTGCACTAAATAAGGTCATTGTTCCCCAGCCGAAATCAAACATCATAACAATGACAAAAAACGGAATAAGTAAGATACGTGAAATGGTAATTTTATTTGGAATGTTCATTTTACTAACACCTTTCATGATGAAAGAAAGTAGTCATCATAGGATGACTACTGTTCTTTATTGAAATTGACGACAATATTTTGCGTTACGATTTGCTGTGCATACGTTAAAAGCTCGTCATTAATATAGACCTTAGCTTGCGTAGAATTACCTAAACGAATACGTGCATAGCTTTGAGCTGTTGCATCAAACTCTACAATTTCCCCCGCTTTATACACACGCGTATCAGTCAGTAATTCTTGCTGCTGTTGGTTACGAATACCAATAAATGTAGGTCCTGATACTTCAATTCGTATTTTAAATGTATCAGTACCCGTTAAAGTGTAAGATGTTGTAGCGCCATCTGCTTCGATTGTACCTGCTGAAATCGTTTGCTTAACCTCTTCGGTTTTACTATCATCTGGTGTTACATCTTCTGTCTGCTCTTTTTCTGTATTAGCTTGAGCTTTTTTATCTTCTTCCTCTTTTTCTTTTTCATTATCTATTGGTTTTGGTTTTTTATCGTACTCCACCATTGGTGTCGAATCATCAAATTCACTTGATCCTGTTTTACTTTTTGATTGTAACAGAACCCAAATTGCAACAATAATAACGATAATAAATAAAGCAACAATGACTTTTGGCATGGCCTCCATCATTTTGTTCGAAGGGCTTTTTGAAACCTTTCTTCTAGTTGAAGTTTGAGTCAATGATTGGCTAACTTGGTCGTTCGGTGTCCCTGGCAATTCGCTTTTAAATGTCTCTAAAATTTCCTCTGGATTTAACCCAACAGCCTCTGCATATTGTTTAATAAAAGCTCGTACATAAAACGAACCTGGCATAATTGAATAATTGCCTTCTTCAATACCTACTAAATAACGTTTTTGAATTTTCGTTATTTCTTGTAAATCGTCTAAGCTGTAGCCTTTAGACAGTCTCGCCTCTTTCAGTCGAGTCCCTAATTCCGCCACTAATAACACCTACTTTAATATCAAATTAAAAATTAAATCCTCCAAATGAATCGGATTCGGACATCATATGATTTTTTTCCATTATTTCATAAGTAATTTCTTCATCTGGGTGATGCCGTAGTTCAATGATATAATCAAAATCCTCAATCTTATATTCAGAATGCTGAACAAACATATCTGGATGCTCTACAACTTTAATCGAAGGCATATTCATCATTTCACGCACTAATTGCAAATGTCGCTCATCAGCGGAACGACGTGTTACAATGCCGTCCAGTATAAAAATATTATTGTCACTGAATTCATCGCCTGCAAGCTTATTACGAATAGTTTGTTTAATCATTGTAGATGATAAAAAAATCCACTTTTTATTGGCACAAACACTTGCCGCAACAATAGATTCCGTTTTACCAACCCGAGGCATCCCACGTATCCCAATGAGTTTATGACCTTCCTTTTTAAAGAGTTCTGCCATAAAATCCACTAAAATACCTAGTTCATCTCGGACGAAGCGAAAAGTATTTTTTTCATCTGCATCTCGAGGAATATAATGACCATGCCTAATAGCTAAACGATCACGGAGTTTTGGTTGTCGAAATTTAGTAACGTGGATATGTTCCATTGTCGAAACAATTGTACGAAAACGCTCAATTGCTTCATCATTGTCTGTATGCACTAGCATACCACGCCGGTCTTCATCGACACCATTTATTGATATAATATTGACACGAAGCATCCCTAAAAGTGAAGCAATATCTCCTAATAATCCAGGGCGATTCACCTGAATTTCATATTCAAAGTACCAATCGCTCAAACACACTCGTTCCCTTCCTATTAGTTAACGTAAAAAATCTTTTATAAGTTCCATCATAGCTGATTTTTTATGTAATGGAAAGTTAGAATACATGGAATTATAGCGTTATTTTTAAATTCTTACTAAAATTTATTGTCCCACCGGAAATAGACTTACATACGTTCCCTTTTCCACGCAAATATCGATTTTTAATATAGAAAAAAGAGGAGAGTAGCTCTCCTCTTTTTTTACTGTACATGTTTATTTTGCACAAGTTTTACGACACAATTCGCCAACGCTTGCTTTTCATCATCAGAGGCAACGCCCCATAAATCCGACAGCACTCGTTCTTGTTCATTTTTAGGGTCGATATTTGTCGCCAAATATTCGCCAATTTGTACAGCAGCTTGTTGAATCATTTTCTTTGGCATACCGCTTGATTCAGCCTGCATAACATTTTGTCCTAAAAAAGATGTCCATTTTTGCCAGTTTTCTAAAATGGTCATATGTTTCCTCCTCCTTTACACATGTAGTATGTGCAAAAAGAAGAGATATTATATGTACCAACCACCATTTAATCGAATTATTTGTCCTGTCACATAATTTGCTTTTCCTGACAGATAAAAACGAACCATTTCAGCTACATCTGTTGTATGACCGACTGAACCTAATGGAATATCTTCTAAAATGTACTGTAGTTCTTCATTACTTAAATGATTATTCATCGAAGTATTGATAATGCCTGGGGCAATTGCATTAACACGAATACCAGATAATGCAGCCTCTTTGGCATAGGACTTCACAAAAGCATGCTGCGCACCTTTTACCGTTGCGTAAAGTGCTTCTCCAGCAGATCCTGCTTCGCCCCAAATAGAACCGATAAAAAGCACATAACTGACATCATGAGTACGTAGTTTTGAAGATAATAAAGCTGTTAATTGCATCGGGTTTTGCACATGAACACGCCATAATGCATCCATTTCCTCCGCTGTTGTATCCTCCAACAAGGCATAATGTGCTTGCCCGTTCGCAAAAACAATTGCTTGGACACTAAATACTTGTGAAGCCAATTTTTGCGCTGCTTGTATATTTGTAAAATCTCCTTGTACAAGCATAAATTCCTGCGCTGGAAAATCGCCTGCGAGCGTATCACATAAAACTTGTGCCATTTGCTTGTTATGGGCATAATGCACGTAGAGAGACCAGCCGTCTTGTGCCAAACTTCGACAAATAGCACGACCGATCTCACCCGATGCACCTACTATTAGGGCAAATTTTTTCATTATGCGCCCTTTTCTGTTGGTAACACTTTGAATACAGTTTGTTGAGATTCACCTTGGATAGAAGCAAACGCTTTAGTTAAATCTTCAATTGTTAATTCTTCTAAGACAGGGACAACGTCGAATAAATTCATATCATTAAAAGAATAACGTGTAAATTGATTCGCGATAAATTCGATTGAATTTAATGCACGTAAGAAAAAGCCGATTTTTTTACGCTTGATGCGTTCTAAATCTGCACTGGCAAATTGCGCACCTTTTTCGTATTTTTCTAATTCAGCTTTAATGGCTTTTGCTAATGCATCAGGTTCTGTAGAATCAGAGCCAATCAACGCAAAGCCAAAACCTTTTTCTAACGTAAAGTCAAACGCATAGGATTCATCAATCAAGCCTTCATCATAAACGCGTTCATAAAAGCTTGAAGTTCGCCCAAAAATAAGCTCTAATGCAATTTGTACGGATAGCTCATGTTTTAACATTTCTCGGCCAGACAAATTCGTGTCTTTCGCTTTTAAGCCCATGTAGACCTTTGGTTTTTGCACATCCATGTGCAATGTGCGTTCTTTTACAGCAACATCCGTTGGCTCTTCCTCAAAGAAACGCTGAATTGGTGTAGGCTCTGGGAACTCTTTTTTGCCTTGATTTTCACGTATAAATGCCATCATTTCTTCAGGCTCCACGGCACCAATAGCAAATAATAGCATATTAGATGGATGATAAAACGTATTGTAACACGTATATAGATGGTCAGCTGTAATGCCGTCAATTGATTCAATTGTCCCCGCAATATCAATTTTCACTGGGTGAGTATGATACATATTTTCAATTGTGCCAAAGTATAGGCGCCAATCTGGTTGGTCATCATACATTGTAATTTCCTGACCAATGATCCCTTTTTCTTTATTAACCGTAGCCTCTGTAAAGTATGGCTCTTGAACAAAATTCAATAGAGTTTCAGTGCTTTTATAAATATTATCTGTTGATGAAAATAAATACGCAGTCCGTGTGAAAGAAGTAAAAGCATTGGCTGAAGCACCATATTCGCTAAATTTTTGGAACACATCGCCATCTTCTTTTTCAAACATCTTATGCTCTAAAAAGTGGGCAATGCCATCCGGTACTGTAATGCTTTGCGATTCTCCAAGCGGTACAAATGTGCGGTCAACAGAACCGTACTTCGTTGTGAACGTTACAAATGTTTTTGAGAATCCTTTTTTTGGTAAAATATAGACATCCAAACCATTCTCTAGTTTTTCATAGTAAAGTGTTTCATCTAATTGTTTGAATTCAATTGTTTTCATTGTGCGGTTTGCTCCTTTCCACTTAAGAAATAGACCGCTTCTAACTTCACTTGTTTCGCCATGTCGACAACATCTTCTTTTGTCACAGCTTGCCACTTCGTTGCCCAAGCTTCGACAGAAAATTCCTCTGGTAAATCTTTGTATTGGTCAAAAATTTCAATTTGACCACGCGCAGAATCAAGCGATTCCTTTAACTGATTTGTCAGCATCGCTTTCGTTTGGTCTAATTCTAAATCGGTAATATTCCCTGCTTGTATTGCCACAAGTTGTTCTTTAATCAAATTTAGTGCTTTTTCTTCATTTTTCGCCTCAATGCCAGACACCACAAATAATAAGCCATAATGTGATGCATATGAGCTAGAAGCATAGTAGGCCAAACTTTCTTTTTCACGAACATTCATAAATAATTTGGCATGTGGATAACCACCGAAAACACCATTAAAGATTTGCATTTTAGCAAAATCTGCATCACCAAATCGCACTGGTGTACTAAAGCCAATATGCAGTTTCCCTTGCTTCATTTCCTGTTGTTCGCGTACATAATCATTTTGTGGGTGTTTCTGAGGCACAACAGTTGGAATTTCTTCTGGTACACGATCTTTAAAAGGCAGTGCCTTTTTAAGTTTTGCAACAAGCTCATCTTCATTGATATCGCCTGCAACATAAATATCGATTTTGTCAGTAGTTAGCATTGATTCGTACGCTGCCACTAAAGATGCTGGAGTAATACTTTGGATGTCTTCCACTGTCCCATTTGCTGAAATAGAGGCAGGCTCATTTGGACGTAAAATTTCTTGAAGACGCATCTGTGCAAAGCGAGACTTATCATCAAAAATAGATTCAATACGTTGAATGACCATTTTCTTTTCGCGTTCTACAATGGATTCCTTAAATATACCGTTTTCTAAATTCGGCTCAAAAATTGCTGTATGCATGATGCCTAGCACATCGTTTAATACACTTGTATTCGCCAAATATTGATCGTTTACGGTTTCAACATTCATCAATACCGTATGCTCGTTACCACGCTTTGATGTATCAAAATACAACACTGTTCCGTATAGGTCATCTAAAAAACTACGAAAAGCAGCAGTTGTTGTATATTTTGCATTGCTATGTTGCAATACATTGGTTAACACCGTACGTTCAGACGCACTTTTGGCTGTTAATGCTCTTCTCCATTTTATCGAGAAATTTACTGTTTTAAATTGGGTCGTTTGTCGGATATGCAAATTGACACCTTTTGCAAAAGGTATTGTTTTAAACATATGAAACCCTCCTATCTTTCTTAATATAACAATGTACTACAAATACTATACATGTCTATTGTCTATAATTGCAAAAAGAATCCAAAGTATGTATGTGGAAAAGTAAAATAATTTACTGCATAAGGCAAAAGACTGGGCATGGTTTGCCCAGTCTTTTTATTCGCTTCATTTCTTTCCAACCTCGTCCAGTCATTCAACGAATAAAACCTGTTGCCTGATACTTATCGTTTGCCTTTAATGTAAGGTTGACCACTTGCTTTTGGTGCATTTGCTTTCCCAATAAATCCGGCTAACGCAAAAATCGTTAATACATAAGGTAAAATTTGTAGATATACTGCTGGAATATCTTGCACATACGGAATTTGATTCCCTGCAATACTTAATGTTTGGGCTAAACCAAAGAATAACGCTGCCCCAAGCGCTCCGATTGGATGCCATTTACCAAAAATCATCGCCGCAAGTGCCATGAACCCTTGCCCAGCAATCGTTGCATGTGAGAAATTCCCTGTAATTGTTTGTGCATAAACCGCACCACCCAGACCACCAAGTGCACCTGAAATAACAACAGCAATATAGCGCATTTTATTAACTTTTACACCCATTGTATCAGCTGCCATTGGGTGTTCTCCTACTGCACGTAAACGTAAACCAAATGGTGTTTTATAAATGATGAACCAAGCACCAATTGCCACAGCAAAGGCTAAAATCGAAGTGCTATATACGTTATGGAATAATAATGGTCCAAAGAACGGAATATCCTCTAAGTAAGGAACAGCAAAACGACGAATTGGTTGTTCAATCATATCTGTCTGACCTTTATCATAAATCATTTTCACTAAGAATACTGTAACCGCTAAACCAAGTAAGTTAATAGCTACCCCAGAAACCGTTTGATCGGCACGGAATGAAATCGCTGCGACAGCATGTAGCAAGGAGAAAATTCCTCCGATAACCACTGCTGCAAGCATTGCCACCCATACTGTTGCGGAACCTAATTGTGATGCATACTCTAAATTGACAAAAATACCAACAAATGCGCCGACAATCATTAAACCTTCTAGCCCGATGTTAACAACACCTGAACGTTCAGAGAATACACCACCGATTGCAGTGAAAATTAATGGTGTCGCATAAAGGATTGCAGAAGGGATGATGAAATATAACATTTCTAAAAAGCTCATGTTATTGTCCCTCCTTTTTCTTACTTAACTTTTGTAATCCTACTCGAATAACGTAGCCTGAAGCTACAAAGAAAATAATCAAGGCGATAATAATTGATACGATTTCCTCTGGAATACCTGCAGCATTCGGCATATTAAGCGCACCATATTTTAACGAGCCAAATAAAGAAGCCCCGAATACTACGCCAAGAGGTGTATTTGCCCCAAGTAAGGCAACAGCGATACCATCAAAACCAATCCCTGTGAAGCCAGCTTTAATGGATGCATTTTGGAAAGTACCAAGTGCCTCCATGGCACCACCAAGACCAGCAAACATACCTGAAATCGTCATAGCTAATATAACGTTTTTATTGACACTCATACCAGCATATTCAGCCGCATGTTGGTTAAAACCAACTGCTTTTAACTCATAACCACGCGTTGTTTTTTCTAAAATAAACCACATTACCATTACCATCAGAAGTGCAATCAGAATCCCATAGTGAAGACTTGAGTTGTCTGTTAGCTCTCTTAAAAACGGAGAACGTAATGAAGCCGATTCAAGAACACGTTCTGTTTTAAAGCTACCATCTGACAATTTTTTTATAACAGCGTTCGCAATATAAAGCGCTGTGTAGTTTAACATAATTGTCGCAATTACTTCATGAACTTTAAATTTCGCTTTTAAGAAACCTGCAATAAAGGCCCAAAATGCACCTGCTGCTGCTGCTGCAAGTAATGCCAATGGCAAGTGAATAATTTTTGGTAGTTCAAAAGCATAGCCAACCCATGCTGCTGCAAGCCAACCTAAAATTAACTGACCTTCAACCCCGATGTTGAATAAGCCAGTACGGAAAGCAAATGCTACCGCTAGACCTGCTAAAATATACGGTGTTATTTGACGAATTGTGTTCCCGATTGAATATGAATCTCCAAAAATACCTGTCCAAAGAGCACTATACCCTTGGATTGGGTCATAGCCGCTGACTACCATTACGATAGCACCAACAATTAAACCGATAATGATTGAGATGATAGGAACGAGTATATTAATGACACGATTTGACATTAGTCGTTCCCCTCCTTCGCTATATTTGTGCTATTTTTTTTACTTTGTCCCGCCATTAATAGACCAAGCTCTTGCTCTGTTGTTTCTTTTGGATTTAACTCATCCACAATTTGACCGTCATAAATAACAGCGATTCGGTCTGAAACATTCATTACTTCATCTAATTCAAATGAAATTAATAATACGGCTTTCCCTTTATCACGCTGCTCGATTAGTCGAGAGTGAATAAATTCAATTGCCCCTACGTCTAGCCCACGTGTCGGAAGTGCTGCAATCAGTAGATCTGGATCTCGGTCAATTTCACGACCAATAATCGCTTTTTGCTGGTTACCACCCGAAAGAGCTCGTGCAGGCGTCATCTCGCCATTCCCTGTACGCACATCATATTCTTGAATAACTTGTTTCGCTTTTTCCGATACCTTTTTATAATCCATTACAAAGCCTTTAGCAATCGGTGGTTGATAATATGTTTGGAGTGCAATATTGTGACCGATTGGGAAATCTAACACTAGTCCATGCTTATGACGGTCTTGTGGAATATGCCCTACACCTTGTTCAGTAATTTTACGTGGTTTCATGTTCGTTACATCTTTGCCGTTAAGCTTTACCGTACCGCTTTTCACTTTACGTAAACCCGTAATTGCCTCGATTAACTCTGATTGACCATTACCATCAATACCAGCAATCCCGACAATTTCACCTTTGCGAACATTAAGGTTAAGACCTTTTACTTTATCGATATTACGGTAGTCTGTTACGACTAACTTCTCAATCGTTAGTACTTCCTCGGTTGGATTAGCATCTATTTTTTCTGTTTTAAACTCAACCTGACGACCAACCATTAATTCTGCTAATTGGTCAGGGTTTGTTTCAGCCGTTACAACTGTACCAATCCCTTCCCCTTTACGAATAATTGTCACTCGATCAGATACATCCATAATTTCTTTCAGCTTATGTGTAATTAAAATAATCGATTTACCTTCAGCGATTAATCGGCGCATAATTTGAATAAGCTCTGTAATTTCTTGTGGCGTTAAAGAAGCAGTCGGTTCATCGAAAATTAAAATTTCTGCGCCACGATATAGCGTTTTTAAAATCTCAACACGTTGCTGCATTCCTACAGTGATGTCTTCGATTTTTGCATTTGGATCTACATCGAGCCCATACTTCTCAGAAAGCGCTTGCACCTTTTTCGCTGCATCTTTAATATTGACTACACCCATTTTTGTAGGTTCAGAACCTAAAATAATGTTTTCTGTTACTGTAAAGTTTTCCACCAACATAAAGTGTTGATGCACCATGCCAATCCCCAAATCATTGGCAACATTCGGGTTTGTAATTTTAACAGCCTTCCCACGAACACGAATTTCTCCACCCTCTGGCTGATACAGACCGAAAAGGACGTTCATTAAAGTCGATTTACCTGCACCATTTTCTCCTAGCAGTGCATGAATCTCGCCTTTTTTTAGTTGGAGGGTGATGTTATTATTTGCTACGAATCCACCAAACTCTTTGCGGATTCCAAGCATCTCAATCACGTATTCCAATATTGTCACTCCCTTATTAGGCAATTTTCTCTAAAATAATTTTTATTCACTGGTGTATTTCTTCCTGCCTCTATTGCAATACAGCACAACCCTCACCTAAAGATAAGGCATTTTCTAATTGAAAAATAAATTAATACAGGAAAGGTCATCGTTAGAAACCTTTCTTCTATTAACTTGTTACCATCATATCTTAAACTTACGATAATCTAATATAATAATTCTATTTATATATGAAAAAATATATAAAAATAAAATGTATCCAAACAGAGTATTACAAATAGTCGAAATATAACGATAGATTGAAAAATCATCATAAGGGCAGTTGTAAAGCCCTTATGATGATTAAGAGATGAATTATTTTTCCACTTTTTCTGGAACTACGATTTCACCGCTAGCAATTTTTTCTTTATATTCGTCAATAACAGCTTGTACGTCTGCTGGGATTGCACCACGAGAATCAGCCAGTTTCACACCGTCTTCAGCAAGACCGTAAACAACTGTTGTACCGCCTGGGAATTCACCGTTTTTCGCTTTGTTTGAGAAATCTACTACAGCTGTGTTAACACCTTTTAACATAGAAGTTAAAGTAACGTTTGTTTTATCATCTACTTTACCTTCATCATATTGGTCAGCATCTACACCGATTACCCATACGTTTGCCTTAGGGTCTTTTGCTTTACGCTCTTTTGCTTCAGAGAATACACCGTTACCAGTTGCACCAGCAGCGTGGAAAATAATATCTACGCCTGAAGAGTACATGCTGTTAGCAGCAATTTTACCAAGGTCCGCTTTATCAAATGCACCTGTATAGTTGCGTTGAATTTCGATATCAGGGTTAACAGCTTTAGCACCTTCAACGAAACCAGCTTCAAAACGATTGATAACTGGAATATCTACGCCGCCCACGAAGCCGATTTTACCTGTTTTAGACATTTTAGCAGCCGCTACACCTGCTAAAAATGCACCTTCTTGCTCTTTGAAAAGAATAGATACAACGTTGTCAGCTTTTACTTCAGCATCGATTAATGCAAAGTGTTTGTCTGGGTTGTCAGCAGCTACCGCTTCAACAGCATCAGCCATCATGAAACCAATACCAAATACTAGGTCGAAGTTACGACGTAGTAAATTGTTTAAGTTCGTTTCGTAGTCAGCATCAGAAGCTGATTGTAAGTAGTCGAAACCACCCTCACCTTTTTTCAGGTTGTGTTCTTTACCATAAGCTTGAACACCTTCCCATGCTGATTGGTTGAATGATTTGTCGTCAACGCCACCAACGTCAGTAACCATTGCTACTGAAAAAGTTTCTTCTGTCTTGTTATCGCCTGATGAAGCATTGTCTTTTGCAGGTTTTTCTTCGTCTTTCGTACCACATGCACCTAAAATTGCACTTGCAGCTAAAACTGATGATAAGACTAAACCAAATTTACGTTTTTTCATTTTGTTAACCCCCCAAGGTATTGTAATTAGCAGGAAAATAATTTAGAAATGTTCTACACCCGTTTACGTACTACATGGAAGCTGAATTTATCAGCTCGGAAATAATTTTTTGAATACAGCACTACTTGATCATTGTCATCGTAATGGAGCTGTTTCAATACTAAAAGAGCTGTTTCACGACCACAATTTAAAATCGGTGATGCTTGTTCATGATACCCAACCGGATCAATATACGTTACAGCATAGGCAACATGAATTTTACCCGATTGCTCAAGTGCCGAGAAAAGGGAAACTTCTTTTTTGTCAACAAAGTCAGTAGGCAGGAAGCTAGCTGGTAGTTTGTCTATACAATAAACTACTGGCTCACCATCTGCTGTTCTGACGCGTTCAATCGTGAGTATTTTATCTTCGCCATCACATTGGAAGCGTTTTAAATCTTCATCAGAAGGGATATTCTCAGTTGCCTTTAAAAACTTAGACCCTGGTTCCATACCTGCTGTTTCGATCATAGAAGAAATACTGGATAAATGCTCGATGCCTGATGTAAACAACGGCTTAGGATTGACAAATGTACCAACCCCATGTCGACGCACAATCACATTTTCCTCTTCCAACAGTCGAAGCGCCTCTCTAAGTGTTGCTCGACTTACTCCTAGTGATTTCGATAATTCAAATTCTGATGGAAGTTTTTCATTTTCTTTGAAAACGCCCGTCTCGATGTCAGACTTTAAACGATCAATTACTTGAAGATAGAGATGACGATGATCTGCTTTAATAGTCACATAAATCACCACCAAAATCAGAGATCAGACATCTGATGTACAACATTCCTACTAATCGTTCATAAATATAACATTTTTGCAGAATGAAATAAACTATTTTGAGCAAAATCAATAATAGAAATCATCCTTTCCTTACTTTCGACGCAAACATTTGGACATAAATTCCGCAATGACCCCATGTTTTTTCCTTAATTATCATATTGATGAATTAGCACCTGTCGAGGCTTGCTTCCCTCTGGAGGCCCTACAATACCGCGTTGTTCCATCTGATCGACAATGCGCGCAGCACGCGAATAACCAATTCGGAAGCGACGTTGTAGCATTGATACCGAAGCGGTCTGCATATTTACTACTAATTGCACAGCCTCGTCAAATAATTCATCCGTTTCTTCTAAAACAGTCTCTTCTTCACTTGGAATCATCTCTTCCTGGTACTGTGCTTTTTGTTGTTCTATAACAAAGTCAACAACCGCTTCTACTTCCTGATCAGATAAAAAGGCACCTTGCACGCGTTTCGGCTTCGATGCACCAGCAGGTAAAAATAACATATCGCCACGTCCAAGCAGGCGCTCTGCTCCACCCATATCTAAAATCGTTCTCGAATCAATTGCAGATGATACTGCAAACGCGATTCGAGATGGGATATTCGCCTTAATAACACCCGTTAGAACGTCTACACTTGGTCTTTGTGTCGCTAATATTAAATGGATGCCCGCTGCTCGCGCCATTTGTGCTAAACGCGTAATGGAATCCTCGACGTCATTTGAAGCAACCATCATTAAGTCTGCTAACTCATCTACAATAACTACGATGTATGGCAATTTAGGGTGCTTTTCCTCTGTTTGTTCATTGACCTTTTGGACATGCCCATTATAACCTTCAATATTTCTCGTGCCCGTATGTGAAAATAAATCATAGCGTCGTTCCATTTCTGAAACGACCTTTTTCAGTGCTTGTGACGCTTTGCGCGCATCGGTTACAACCGGTGCTAACAAATGAGGGATTCCATTATAAACATTCAATTCCACCATTTTCGGGTCAATCATCATCAGTTTGACTTCATGTGGCTTTGTACGCATTAGTATGGATACGACAATGCCATTTATACACACACTTTTCCCGCTGCCCGTTGAACCTGCCACAAGTAAATGCGGCATTTTATTGAGTTCTGCTAACACAGCTTGTCCTGTAATATCACGCCCTAAAGCTACTTGTAATAGCGATTCCGGCTTTGCTCCGTCTTTTGACTCTAGTACTTCTCGCAATGTAACGATTGCTACCTCACTATTTGGAACTTCAATACCAATGGCAGACTTTCCAGGAATCGGTGCCTCCATCCGAATATCTTTCGCTGCAAGTGCCAATGCAAGATCATCTTGTAGGTTGACAATTTTACTGACTTTTACACCAATATCCGGTAAAATCTCATACTTTGTTACAGCAGGTCCCAAATGAACTTGTGTCACTTTGGCTTTTACACCAAAGCTTTGCAATGTTTGCTCTAGCTTTTTCGCATTTGCCTGAATAACGGAATATTCACCGCTTTGGTCATGTTGTGGAGGCATTTGTAATAAATTGAATGAAGGAAGCTGATAATCTGCATTTTCCACAGCGTCTGCACTACCAATATGAACATCATCAATAAGCTCTCCGTCTTCAATCTCCGCAGGCTCTACAGTCTGCAATGGTTCTACTCGCTCATGTGAAACATTTTGCGTAAAGGCAGAAATAATTGGCTCATGAGGAACTTCCTCTTCTTCCTCATAGGCTGCTTGCACGTGATTGACCGCTGCAACCTCGTCTGTACTTTCCGCTCTGGAACGGCGACTTTTCGGCTTCTTTGGCGTATTTTTTTTCTTTTCTTGCTGCTTTTTTTGCCATTTTCCAAAGAGCACAGGCATTTTTTCAGCTAAATATGGAACGAGTGCTTTTCCTGTAACTAGAATTAAGCCGATAAAGAAAATAACCCAAGCTACCACTTTGGCTCCTGTAGCTTCAAATAATACATGAAGACCGCTAAATAACAGTGCACCTACCATACCACCGCCAAGTGCATTACTTCGATGGACTACACCATCCGTATCGATTAATATTCGCCACGACTCCCTCAAAACAGACTCCGATAATAAACCACCTGATTTTGTTAATTGCTCAAATAAAATACCATGACTAAAAATAGTCAAGCTCATAACAATGAGAACCATCCCTAACATAAGCCGGTCCTTTAGGCTTACTTTTTTCTGTCCAATCATAAGAAGCAATGCGACAAATATAAGCATAAATGGCACTGCAAAATGTAAATTCCCTAAAAGAAACATGGCAATGGTTTGTAAAATACGCCCGATCATGCCATATTCAAAAATCATAATGACCGCAATCGCGATTAAGATGAGCCCTAAAATTTCGTACATGAGCGGATGCATTTCTTTTTTATCGGATGTTGGTTTTGCTTTCGTGACTTTTTTCCTTTTATTACTTGCCATCTTTTTCACCTTCTTTTGCAATCCATTCTATATATGTAGCGAATAATATCATGTAGAACTCGATTATTTCAAAAAAAGGATTTTCCACCGTTTTATCGGCAAGAAAATCCTTCCTCCTTCGCTACTTCTTCAAAGCTTGCTCTACTTTCGACTCCTATCAAAAAACAAGCTTATTTATAAGTGCTTGACTATGTCATGTCACATTTTCATGTAAGACATTTACATACTTTTGACATTCAATCGGTAACGCAGCAAAATGTGGCGTCACTCGTTAGCAATATGCGTTAAAGAAATCTTTTAAAATTTTAATACTCCATTATGATTGGGATAATCATAGGGCGGCGCTTCGTTTTTTGGAATAAATAAGTATTTAATGTATCACGAATTTCTTGTTTAATATTTGTCCATTCGAAAGTATCTTTCCCAACATATTTTTCAATCACGTTTTTCGCAATTTCAGATGCTTCTACCATCAGTTGCTCTGACTCACGCACATAGACGAAACCACGCGATAAAATTTCGGGACCTGAAGCAATTTTCTTTTGTGCACGGTTTAAAGTGACAACAACAATGAAAATACCATCTTGCGAAAGTAATTTACGATCACGTAAAACAATATTTCCAACATCGCCTACACCGATACCGTCTATTAATACATTACCAGCTTGTACACGACCACTCATTCGCATTTTGCCATTTTTGTATTCGACAATATCACCTTTATCAGCGATAAAAATTTGTGATTTTTGCATACCAAGCTGTTGTGCTAACTTAGAGTGTGCAATCAGCATACGATATTCCCCTTGAACTGGAATAAAGTATTTCGGCTGCATTAAATTCAACATTAGTTTTAAATCTTCTTGGCTACCGTGACCTGATACATGGACATTTTTACTCGATGTCAAAATTTCAGCTCCAGCTTTTGCGATGGAGTTCATCGTATTGGCCATTTGCACTTCCATCCCTGGAGACGGCGTAAACGTAATAAGTACTGTATCATTTTGTTTAATTTTAATGTCTCGATGATGCTTACGAACAATTTTCTCTAACGCATCTAACGGTTCGCCTCTATTACCAGTTGTGATAATAATAATTTCTTCTTCTTGATATTTTTGCATCTCAGAGATTGGAATAATCGTATCTTCTTCTACCGTTAAGTACCCTAACTGTACACCTAAATCAACAGCTTTTTCTAAAGGTTTCCCCACAATAACCACTTTGCGGAACGATTTTTGCGCTTGCGTTAGGACTTGTTGAATACGAATGAAATTAGAAGCATAGACAGCTACTAAAATACGACCTGGTGCCGAATGGAATGTTTTTGATAATTGCTCTTCAATCACAATTTCAGATGTCGTATAGCCTGGTCGCTCTGCTTCACAAGACTCCGATAGTAAGATAAATACGCCTTCTTCACCTAACTGTGCCATTTTGGCTAAATCCGGTTTAAACTTACCTGTTGCCGATTGGTCGAATTTAAACTCTCCAGTATGAACAATCGCTCCTTCAGAAGTATGGAACACAACCCCTAACGAATCGGGAATACTATGTGTTGTATGGAAGAATGTCACATACGTAGAGTTGAAATTCATACGGCTACGATTTGTTACTTCAAAGAATTTCACCTGATGTGGTGCAGGTAATTCCTTTAAATGTTCTTTGGCAAGTGCAATCGTTAATTTTGATCCATATACTGGTGCTTTCACTTTTTGTAAAATATAAGCGATTGACCCAATGGCATCCTCATGACCATGTGTTAAGAAAATCCCTTTCACACGCTCTTTGTTTTCTTCTAAATACGTAATATCAGGTATTACGATGTCAATGCCCAACATCTCGTCTTCTGGGAACATTAAACCGCTATCTACTACAAATAGCTCTTCGTCAATTTCTACTACGCACATTGCTTTTCCGATTTCGCCCACACCACCTAGTGGAATGATGCGAATTAATTCATTTTTCTTTTTTGTCAATTTGTTTCCTCCTAAAAAATATCCCGAACAGCAACCACTTATTTTCATTATACGATTTGCAAGGCTTTTGCACAAATTATTTTAAGTGCCAGTCACCCAAACAATTCTATCGTAAAAATCCACTACGCTTTCCGCGGGCACGTTGTAAGCCGAAACTCCTCGCTAACACGCGGTTTGTTGCGCCTTACACCTGCGCATTCCCGCTGGATTCTACCTTGAATTTTCACCCAGCTTGTTATGAAATTGTTTGAGTGCCTGGCACCGCAACAGGCACCGCAACAATAAAAAAACTATAGATAAACTCTTATTGGCGAGTTTATCTATAGTTTCACTTATTATCTAAAATTTTTAGCTTTTTCTTGGTACGTTTCCCATATTTGGTCGAAGTTCGCTTTTTCTTCATCTGTCATTTCCACCATTGGTAGTCGAACATTTAATGTATCAAAGCCTAGTTTTGTCATCGCATATTTGATCGGTGAAGGATTCGGTTGTGCAAATAGCGCACGCACTAAAGGTAATAATGCTCGATGAATTTTTGCAGCCTGTTCATGCTTTCCTTCTTCAAATAATCTGATCATTAACTGCATATCATTTCCGACAACGTGTGAAGCAACTGAAATGACACCAGCACCACCAATTGCTAACAATGGTAATGTTAATCCGTCATCCCCGCTATAAACTAAAAAATCATCTGCCGCTTCAACGTTTTCAATAATATCGCCCATTTGATCTAAATTCCCGCTCGCCTCTTTAATCCATGAGATATTAGGAATTTTACTTAAATCAACAGACGTCTCGTAGGCAACGTTTATACCTGTACGTCCTGGAACATTATAAAGCATCACAGGCAACTTTGTTTCTTTTGCAATCGTCTCAAAGTGCGCGTAAATACCTCGTTGGTTTGGCTTATTATAATAAGGTGCTACTAACATAATGCCATCCGCACCATTTTCCTCAGCCTTATGCGTCATCGCGATTGAATAGGCTGTTTCATTGTCCCCTGTACCTGCAATTACCGGTACACGGCCCGCTACTTTTTCTACTGTAAATCGTACAACTTCAATTTTTTCTTCTGTGGTCATAGTTGGGTTTTCAGAGGTTGTGCCACATGCAACAATGCAATCAGTACCATTATCAATTAAATGATTAATAATACGTTCTAGTTCTGGATAATTAATCGTACCATCTTCTTTAAACGGCGTTATCATTGCCGTTCCAATTCGACCTAAATTCATCCTTACACCCCTCTTATAGTAAGTTATCCTCAAGCATTGCTTCTGCAATTTGAATAGAGTTCAATGCAGCGCCTTTTAATAAATTATCTGATACGATCCATAGGTGGAATCCTTTTTTATTATCTAAGTCTTGACGGATACGTCCTACAAAGGTAGCATCTTCCCCTTCTGCGTAAATCGGCATTGGGTAAGTTTGTGTTGCGATATCATCTTGTAATACAATTCCAGGTGCATTTCGTAATACTTCGAAAATGCCTTCTACTGTTGTCTCTTTTTCTACTTCAATATAAACAGATTCAGAGTGTCCTGAAACAACTGGTACACGTACACATGTAGCAGCTACTTTTAACTCTGGTGCATGCATAATTTTCTTCGTTTCATTAATCATTTTCATTTCTTCATATGTAAAGCCATTGTCAGTAAATTTATCAA
The DNA here is from genome assembly GCF_002982115.1 of Lysinibacillus sphaericus. Lineage (GTDB taxonomy): Bacteria > Bacillota > Bacilli > Bacillales_A > Planococcaceae > Lysinibacillus > Lysinibacillus sphaericus. Next base: position 3,540,162 of record NZ_CP019980.1, read on the forward strand.
TTTGTGGAATGACATTACGGGCAATTGGGAAATGACGTTTGTCGCCACCACTCGGTAAAATATTTGCTTCTACATCTTTACCTGCATCCCAGTTTGCGCTTTGTGCTTTTAGTTCTTCAATTGCTGAAATCCCTGCACCAGAAACTGCTTGGTACGTCGATACCAATACTTTTGTTAAACCAAATGTTGCACGGATTGGTTCAAGCGCTGCAACCATTTGGATTGTTGAGCAGTTTGGATTAGCGATAATCCCCTTATGTTTAGCAAGATCGCCGCGATTCACCTCAGGTACTACTAAGGGCACCTCTGGATCCATACGGAAATGGCTCGTATTGTCAATGACTACTGCCCCGCGTTTAGCCGCTTCTGGCGCAAGCACTGCCGATACAGAACCTCCCGCAGAGAATAAAGCGACATTGACGCCTTCAAAAGCTTCAGGTGTCGCTTCTTCAATTGTATACGTCTCACCATTAAATTCGATTGGTTTTCCTGCGGAACGTGCAGAAGCTAAAAACTTAATCTGTCCGATTGGAAATTTTCGTTTAATTAGCTGTTCCATCATTTTTGAACCTACTGCTCCTGTTGCACCTACAACCGCAACTGTTAACTGCTTAGTCATCTGTCATCTCTCCTTGAATACAAGTTCCATAATGTGTGCTATTGTATCATAAAAATACTGAAAATTGTGTGCAATTAATGATTTATTTGAAATATTGTATCAACAGTGGTTGTAATTGCTTTTTCTGCGTAATTGCTGCATGAACCGTGTCGACCATTTGGTCAAAATCAGCAATTAATGAATTGGGTTTTCCATGTGGTGAATCCTGACCAAATGGAATAAAGTAGATGTTTTTCGCATTGAGCAGTTTCATAATATTGATGCCATTTAAGCCCAGTGCATCATTTGTAGAAATACCTAGAACGACTGGGGAGCCATTTCGCAAAGTTGCCTTTGCAGCCATGAGCACAGGACTATCCGTCGCGGCATTGGCAAATTTACTAATACTATTGCCAGTCATTGGTGCTATGACCATTGCATCCAACGGATTGGAAGGTCCAAATGGTTCCGCTTCTTTTATAGAAGAAATAACCTTTTCCCCTGTCAAAGCCTCTATTTTCGCAATCCATTCTTCCCCTGTTCCAAAACGTGTTGCGGCATGTAATACTGAATGCGTAATAATGGGGATAACGGTCGCCCCTGCATCAATAAAATTTTGAATCTTTGGTACAACATCTTCATACGTACAATGTGAAGCCGTAATGCCTAAACCAATTCGTTTACCCGTCAGCAATTTTCTTCCTCCTCTATTGCCTTGCACAAAATTTCTGCCGCATCATGTGCAAAGTATTTCCCAGGTAATGATGGCAATAGTACATACGTTTGCAATTGGTCCGCATCAATATCTAAACAGCCTGGCTCCGAAGCTAAATCATATAACACGGCTGGCACATGATCCTGAAACGATTCTGTAATCCACTTAGCTGGAATCGTATTAATGAAAATCCCATCATGTATGGACCATTTTCGATCGTCTAAATTCGAAGCTTTATAGCCATATGCTTTTGCTTCACTCACTTGTACCACTGAACGCGCAACAATATGCACATTAGCGCCCATCTTTACGAGTAAAGAAGCGAGCATTTTGGCGATGCGACCAAAGCCTGCGATCGTAAAGTTTTGTCCGTAAATACATTTCTGCTCGAGTCCGTAAAACGTGGCGATAAATCCCTCCGCCGTCAACCTTGCATTTTGCCAAATAAAAGACTCCTGTTGCAAGTAACAATTCGTGTCATTTTTTTCTAGCAATTGCTTCCAATGCATCGTTAATCGACCCGTATAAAACTTCACTTGTGATATGCCATACAATTGCTCCACTTCTATCTTCAATGGAAGTATAGGGAGAACAATTTTATTAGGCTGGAACTCTAAAACAAGTTTATTTAACTCCTCATTCCAAACTGAAGTTCTTTTATAAAATACTGTACGTGAAGGACTTCGCAACATCGTCGCTAATTCTTTTAATCTTGAGTCCTCGCCGATTACCAGCCATTTTTCGTTTTCCAAAAGCTCACCTCACTGTAAAAATTCAGACTGTACTGTCGTCGTTTTGTTAAATAAAATACGATCTTCTCCAATTAATATAATTTCATGCCACGGAATCATTTCACTAACTTTTACTTTCTTCTTTTGGAATGGCATTTTTTCTTTAATAATCTCAAATCCATGTATCTTTCCTGTCTGCACATCTAATAGGCATTCTGTGTGTGCCAGTATGCCAAAATGTACACCACCTTCAACTTGAATCAATTCTTTATCCACCATTTCAGATAATAGCATGCCTCATCTCCCTCCTTGAGCCGTTAACCCAATATATGCCGAGTTTTTGCAATTCGTGCCCCATACAAAAGTACTTCTAGGTTGCAACTTTCATACATACTGTGTATAGTGTGTATATACAGTTATAATCAAGAGGTGAAAATAAGTGCGTATCCATTTAAGCAATGCGAGTGATAAACCAATCTATGAACAAATTACTGTTCAGCTAAAAGAAGCCATTTTAGCCAATAAACTTCACGCAGGCGATGCACTACCCTCTATACGTGCACTCGCCAAGGATCTCAAAATTAGCGTGATGACAACCAAACGAGCATATGCAGATTTAGAGCGAGACGGCTTTATTGAAACGGTAGCGGGAAAAGGTAGCTTTGTTACTGAACGTAACCAAGATTTTTTACGGGAGGAGTTATTGCGCCAAGTAGAGGAGCATTTACAAAAAGCCGTCAGAATAGCTAAAACCGCCGGACTTGTAAAAGAGGAGTTAGTAGACTTACTTTCATTAATTGTAGAGGAGGACAACTAAATGAATGCCATTGAAATCCATGATTTACACAAAGGCTTTGAAGGCTTTTCACTAAAAGATATTAGTTTTTCAGTACCTCAAGGAACAGTAATGGGCTTTGTTGGTGAAAACGGTGCAGGTAAATCCACTACCATAAAATGCATGCTTAATTTATTGAAAAAAGAATATGGCGAAATTTTGCTATTCGGTAAAGATATTGTCGAATATGAGCTTGCGATAAAAAACGACATCGGTGTCGTTTTCGACGAGCTGCATGTACCTGAAACGCTGAATGCGACGCAACTCGACAAATTTATGAAAAGGGTATTTAAAACATGGGATTCGAATTATTATTTTGAGCGATTGACGCAATTTAAGGTGCCTAAGCGAAAAAAGGTAAAAGAGTTGTCTCGAGGAATGAAGATGAAGCTATCGATAGCTTTAGCATTGTCGCACCATCCAAAATTATTAATTTTAGATGAACCAACAAGTGGATTAGACCCAATTATACGTGATGAAATTCTCGACTTATTTTTAGCGTTTATGCAGGATGAAACACATAGCATACTATTTTCATCACATATAACAAGTGATTTAGAAAAGATAGCTGACTATATTACATTTATTCATAACGGTGAAATATTATTTAGTGAAAGCAAGGATGTCTTACTATATGATTACGGGATTTTTAAAGGGACGAATGAGAAAATAAGCGAATTACCTGAGCAAGCAATTATTCAAAAACGCGAAGGAACTTTCGGGCTTGAAGTACTTGTGCTAGAAAATGAAATAAACGAAGCATTTACCGTTGAAAGACCGACTATTGAGGATATCATGCTATTTTTCGTGAAAGGTAGTGTTCAGCCATGACTGCTCTTGTAGTAAAAGATTTAATGACGATACAGCGTCAGCTAAAGACACAAGCTTTTATACTTATCCCCATGCTGCTTTTTTCCATACTAATGGGGCAAGGATCAATTATTTTTTCCTTTATATTATTTATCCTTGTTATTCAGGCCATTACTGCCCTTACCTACGATGAACTTTGCAGCTGGGACAAATATGTCAATACCTTACCCATTAGCAAGAGCGAAATTGTCCTTAGTAAATACATGCTTAGCCTTGTGTTAATGTTAATTGGTCTAATTATTGCATTACCTGTAGTTTTTATCATGAATCATTTTACAAACGATTGGGGAACCGCTAATTTTTTCCTTACATTCAATCTTCTAATTGGGGCGGCATTTTGTTTGCTTGCTTTAATCCTACCGATTTATATCAAATACGGTTCTATAAAAGGTCGAATCGTTCTAATTGTTTTATGCTTTATTCCTGGTTTACTCATTGGGCTGTTAGAGGAGTATTTTGCAGATGTTGTGATTACGATTTCTAAGCTACAACAGTTCAGCTATTTAGCACCATTTATTGGACTATTTATTTTATGGTTATCTTCTCTAATTGCAACAGCAATCTATAAACGCAAGGATTTTTAGAAGGGGTGTGCACCATGAAAGCTTTATTATGGCATAGATTGTCCATGCAAAAGGGGCATATTTTTATAGTGATTATCATTAGCTTATTTATAACTTTAATCAACTTCCGTTATTTTAGTAATGCTTCTATCGCCATGTTTGCGTTAATTTTATCTGCAACGATAGTCCAAAGCATGTATACGCAAGATCATAAAGTGAAGTGGGAACTCTTTGTAAACAGTCTTCCTTTAACTAAAAAAACGCAGTTACTAGCGGATTATCTCTATTGCTACAGCTTTATTGCATTACTTTTTATCACATCTGCTCCTATTTACTTTTCATCGTTTTACGAACAAAGTAATCGTTTCGAGCATTTCGCTATTTATTTCGCTAATATTAGCTGTGCGATTTTGCTTATTTGTACGCAGTTTTATTTACATCATTTAGCGGAAACTAAAGGGACGCGTTCCTTTAAAATGTTTATTTATATAGTAGGTATTTTTTTTATTAATTTTCCAATTCATTATTACTTAGCAATGGCAGCCGCCAATTTGTCCATTATATTAATACCAACAGTCCTTAGCGCCATTATTAGTGTTGTCGTTTTTCGAAAATGCCATGTGCTCTATACAGCAAAAGAGATTTTTTAATGCTCCGCAATATGCTAAGCCTCATCATAAGTATCGTGATGGGGCTTTGCTCAATTTTAATTGAGTCCCAATTCCATTCCATGCGCTCGCTTTTGGGAACATATCTCTCACACTTGTGGCGACAATCCCTCTTAAGTGTCAGTTTTTCGCAAGAAAAGGCATCCAACATTTGAATTGTTGGATGCCTCGCACTTTTTATATTAACGTTATCTGCTTTATGTTAAGCTTCAGGTCCGATGATGGAAATCGCTGGCTCAGCTTTTAATATTTTCGAGATAAGACGATCTACAGACTCCATCGTTACCGCATCGATGGACGCGAGTACTTCATCTACTGACCGATGTCTTCGGTGCACTAATTCACTAGTACCATTTCGGTTCATGCGTGCGCCTGTTCCTTCAAGGCCAAGCACAAAGCTTCCTTTTAACTGTTCCTTGGCATTATCTAACTCTTCCTCCGTCACGCCCCCCGCTACGATATCAAGTAGTGTGGCATCAATGGTATGTTGCAATTGCGATAGTTGTTGACGACTTGCACTGCCGTAAATTGTAAATGCCCCAACATCTGCGTAGCAAGATTGGTAGGAGAAAATTGTATATGCTAAGCCACGCTCTTCACGTACTTCTTGAAATAGTCGAGAACTCATATTGCCACCAATAATATTATTTAACGCAATAAAGCTATACATATCCGGATCTTTGACGCCAATAGCTGGGTAAGAAAGGGCTAAATGCGCCTGCTCCGTATCTCGCGTTTTCGTTATTTCTCCTGGATGGAACTGAGGATTTGTTAGGACAGGTACAACAGCAAGTGGTGATGCTTCGTAACGTCCGAATAAATCCTCAATTGTAGTTAATAGGGTTGGAGAAATATTGCCTGCCACAGAAATAACAATTGATTCTGGTCCATAATGTTTCGCCATATAATTGCGAATCATATCTGCTGTAAATGTTTTTAACGTAGCGGCGGTCCCTAAAATCGGGCGACCTAGGGCATCATTTGGATACATGACTTCCCAAAGCTTTTCATGCACATCATCATCTGGAGCATCCTCACTCATTAATATTTCCTCTAATACGACTTGACGTTCCTTTTCTAATTCCTCTTCTGCAAATGTCGAATGAAAGAACATATCTGCTAGGATGGAAATAGCCAGCTCTGCATGATGGTCTAAAACTTTCGCATAGTAGCAAGTATTTTCTTTTGAAGTAAAGGCATTTAATTCGCCTCCAATACGGTCAAACTCTTCAGCGATTTGGCGGGCACTTCGCGTTGTTGTACCTTTAAAAAGCATATGCTCTATAAAGTGCGTAATCCCATTTTCCTCTGGTAATTCATAGCGTGAACCAGCATTGACAAATATGCCAAGTGCAACAGATCTAACATGATCAATTTGCTCTGACACAATACGCACACCGTTTTGACATGTATGTACTTGTACCAAATATTCTCCTCCTCTTATACATCCGTTTTATTTAAAAAAGGCTGCGCATCATACGCAGCCTTTTTTTATCAAATTATTTACCTTGTTCTGCGCGTTCTTTTTCTTCTTGAATAACCACTTTACGAGATAAATTCACACGACCTTGTTTGTCGATTTCAATTACTTTTACAAGTAATTGATCGCCTAGTTTTAACACATCTTCCACTTGCTTTGTACGTTCCTCTTGAATTTCAGAGATGTGTAATAAGCCATCTTTCCCTGGGAAGATTTCACAGAATGCACCGAATTTTTCGATACGTTTTACAGTGGATAAGTAGTATTCGCCCACTTTTGCTTCACGTACGATGTCTTCGATAATTTGTTTTGCACGAGCGTTCATTTCTTCGTCTGCTGAAGAGATGTAAATTGTACCATCTTGTTCTGTATCAATTTTTACGCCAGTTTCTTCAATAATTTTATTAATTTGCTTACCGCCTGGTCCAATAACATCGCGGATTTTATCTGGATTGATACGTACAATCACGATTTTTGGTGCATAAGCAGATAATTTCTCACGTGGTTGAGCCAATGTTGCAAGCATTGATTCTAAAATATGCATACGGCCAATTTTAGCTTGAGTCAATGCTTCTTCTAAAATATTTCGTGATAGACCGTCAATTTTAATATCCATTTGAAGTGCTGTTACGCCTTTAGCCGTACCTGCTACTTTAAAGTCCATATCGCCAAGATGGTCTTCCATACCTTGGATATCTGTTAAAATGGAATAATGCTCGCCTTTTTTAATCAGCCCCATCGCGATACCTGCAACAGGTGCTTTTAACGGAACACCAGCATCCATCATAGCTAATGTAGAAGCACAAATTGATGCTTGTGATGTTGAACCGTTCGATTCAAGTACTTCTGATACACAACGGATTGTGTATGGGAATACAGATTCATCAGGAATAACTGCTTCTAGTGCACGCTCACCTAGAGCACCGTGACCGATTTCACGACGACCTGGTCCACGAATTGGGCCAGTTTCCCCTACAGAGAATTGTGGGAAATTGTAGTGATGCATAAAGCGTTTAGATTCCTCAACACCTAAGCCGTCAATAATTTGAACATCACCAAGTGCACCTAATGTACAAATTGATAAGGCTTGAGTTTGTCCACGTGTAAATAATGCTGAACCGTGCGTACGTTGTAATAGCCCTGTTTCAGAAGAAAGTGGACGAATTTCATCCAACTTACGACCATCTGGACGGATTTTATCTTCTGTAATTTGACGACGTACTTCGTCTTTTACCATTTTATCTAAAATAGTATGCACTTGTTTCATTGTTGTTTCATCGGCTTCTTGCTCTTCATAAGAAGCAATGATACGATCTTTCACCGCAGTGATTGCTTCATCACGTGCATGCTTTTCAGCTGTTTGAATAGCGTCATGCATATCAGTTTCACAAGCTGCTTTAATATCTGCTTGAATCGCTTCATCAATTTCAAATAATGTGACAGGTAATTTTTCTTTCCCTACTTCAGCAACAATTTGTTCTTGGAAAGCAATTATTTTTTTAATTTCTTCATGACCGAACATAATTGCTTCTAACATTACTTCTTCAGGCACTTCTAAAGCGCCCGCTTCAACCATGTTAATAGCATCCTTGTTACCCGCTACAGATAAATGGATTGTTGACATGTTCGCTTGCTCAACAGTTGGGTTCACGATGAATTCACCGTCAATATAACCAACTTGTACACCGGCAATTGGTCCATCGAATGGAATATCAGAAATTGCTAATGCTAATGATGAACCTACCATTGCTGCCATTTCAGATGTGCAATCAGGGTCATTAGACATAACCATAGAAATAACTTGTACTTCATTACGGAAACCGTCTGGGAACATCGGACGAATTGGACGGTCAATTAAACGGCTTGCTAGAATTGCTTTTTCAGATGGGCGTCCTTCACGTTTAATAAAGCCGCCAGGAATTTTACCTGCTGCATATAAACGTTCTTCGTAGTTTACTGTTAATGGGAAGAAATCAAGTGGTTTGGGTGATTTTGACATTGTTGCTGTTGCAAGTACAGAAGTATCACCATAGCGTACTAATGCTGCTCCATTTGCTTGTTTTGCTAACTGTCCTACTTCAATTACAAGTGGACGGCCAGCCCATTCGTAGGAATAGACTTTCTTTTCGTTCATTCAATGAACCCCTCTCTATTATAAAAACACTTACTCGTCTGTATGTACTAATAGTAAGTGTACCAAAAATGCTTGTTCTATGCTAAATATTTCATGAAATAATCATACATTTAAATTCAGTTATTGCCAATTTATTTAGGATTTATTGCTTTATTTGGTTGGAATGGCGTTTTTGCTTGTTTTCATCTTATATTTTTACTTATCTTGTTGCGATTCGTCGTTAGCTAGAAAGTTTATAAACATAAAGAAAAAGCGGGAATAATCCCGCTTTTCGATTGTCAATTAGCGACGTAAGCCTAAACGATTGATTAGTTCACGGTAACGTTGAACGTCAGTTTCACGAAGATATTTAAGTAAGTGACGACGACGACCTACCATTTTAAGAAGACCACGCTCAGAGTGGAAATCTTTTTTGTGTGTACGTAAGTGAGTGTTTAAAGCGTTGATTTCAGCTGTTAAAACTGCAACTTGTACTTCTGGAGAACCAGTGTCACTTTCGTGAGTACGGTACTCAGCGATAATTTCGTTTTTACGTTCTTTTGTAATAGCCATTTGTATTGACCTCCTAAATAATTGTTAAATCCCCATTAGCACAGTAAACGTTGGAGTCATCGGTATACCGAGCTAAGGTTAAGCACTTTATGCACTTATGAATGTTACCATAAAACAATGGGGCAAGCAAGTAATAACATAGCTCATGCCATGTGATGCTGCGGACAGCGCTATTTCATAACATGAAAAAATTGTATAGCCTCTTGCTTATCTTTCTCTATTTGCATTTTTAGCGCTTCAATTCCGTCAAACTTCCGCTCGCTTCGAATACGTTTATACCAAGCAACATGTACTTCTTCCCCATAGATGTTTTTCTCGAAGTTTAAAATATGTACTTCGATAGATAATTGCTTGTCGTTTGGATCTTTAAATGTTGGTTTATAACCTACATTACATACACCATCATACCAATTATTTTGTACAAGCAGTCGTACTGCATACACACCACTTGCTGGAATGTAAGTACCCTCTAGTGCTTGTACATTTGCAGTAGGAAAGCCGATTGTACGTCCACGTTTATCGCCATGCACCACAATACCCTTTATTTCAAATGGACGGCCTAGAAGCATACGAGCAGCCTCCATATCGCCCTCTTGTAATACTTTACGAATGCGTGTTGAGCTGATTTTCTCAAGCGAGTCAGCTTTCTTATCGACCACCGTTACACCATATTCGCCATTGCTTAAGACACGCATATCTTCCATCGTGCCTTTCCCAAATGCACCAAATGAAAAATCAAATCCTGCTGTAACATGTTGAATATTTAACCCTCGAATAAAGGTATCAATAAAAGCAGCCGGTGACAGCTTCGCAAAGTCTGATGTGAAGTGTACAACAAATACCGTATCAACACCTAGTTCTTCAAACAGCTGCAATTTTTGCTGTAGTAATGTAATATAAAATACTTTTTCATTGCGTCCGCCTAGCACTAATGATGGATGCGGATCAAATGTCATAACGGCAGTCGGGATTTGTCGCTTGCCCCCCTCTTGCTTGGCCGCTTCAATAACCGCCTGATGTCCAATATGTACACCATCAAAAAAGCCAATTGCCAATGAGTACGGCTGGATACTTTCTCGCTGTTGTAATTGGTGTGGGTATTTTAAATGAATGACCTCCATACAAAAAATCCTCCTACTCTATCGTTGGGAACATTTTATGTGGCTTCATCAACCCTTCTTTTGTCGGATGGGCTTGATAAACCGCAAATGCTTTCCCTTTGATTCCAAACACAATTTTATCATGCACCTTTAATAATGCATCTGCTGGAAGCACTTGTCCATTGAAAATTTCTTTTTCAATCGATGATGTTATTTCAATATATGGATAGTCTGATAAGGCATATTCTACTGGAAGAATGCATGTATGAATTTGTTCATTTTCCATTAATTCGGCAACTTGTGCTAGTGTAAAACAATTGTCTTGTGTAAATGTGCCCGATGCAGTTCGCACAAGCTCTTGCATATGTGCAGGATAGCCAAGCGCTTCCCCAATTTGTACAGCTAATGTACGAATATATGTGCCTTTGCTACATGAAATCCTTACAGGGAATGTAATTTCATGCCCTTCGTAAATTTCCTTATCATCAAGTAACTCTAACGCATAAATGGTCACCTGTCTTGTCGGTCTTTCCACCGTTTCGCCTTTACGAGCATATTCATATAGCCGTTTCCCATTGACTTTAACAGCTGAAAACATCGGTGGTGTCTGATTAATAACACCCGTTAAGGAAGCTAAGACATCCAGCAACTCGGCACGCGTAAACGTCTTATTTGTAGTATCTTCCTTAACCGTTTCCCCTTCTGCATCTTCAGTCGTCGTTGTTCGCCCAATGGAAATAACTGCCTCATAGGTCTTCCCTGCATCCGTTAAATATTCGGCAATACGTGTTGCCTGTCCGATACAGATGGGCAGAACCCCTTCTACTCCTGGATCTAAAGTGCCCGTATGGCCAACTTTTTTTGTTCGCAATATTTTTCGTAATTTAAAGACGCAATCATGACTCGTCATGCCACGTTCTTTCCAAAGCGGTAAAATACCGTTCATCTAAATCCCCCTTTTAGTACCATCACATGAAAAAAGCCTGCCTGCATGAAGATGCATGTGGCAGACTTTTACTGTTGTTATTCTTTGTGTAAACCACGTAGTAATGAATCAATGCGGTTACCATACTCAATCGATGAGTCAAATTCAAAGATTAATTCTGGTGTTCGACGTAAACGAATACGAGAACCGATTTCAGAACGGATAAAACCAGCAGCTTTTACTAAAGCTTTTAGCGTTTCCTCACGTTCACGTTCATTGCCTAATGATGTAATATAAATTGTCGCTTGTTGTAAATCACCTGTTACATCTACACCAGTAACAGTAACGAAGCCAACACGCGGATCTTTAATTTTACGGCCAATAATATCACCAAGCTCTTTTTTCATTTGCTCAGCAACACGGTTTGAGCGTAGAGACATAATTAGTCACCTCTATTTCGATGTTCAGCTATTTGCGTTAAGCGAATGACTATGTCAATAAAAGGTTTTAAACAAACCTAACACTTTCATTGACAATAACCATCCTAAATCTTACAAATAACCTTTGCTGCTTATAAATAGTCTCGCCACACATTAAGTTGTTCCCAAGACGGATTTGACTGCAAATAATGAAGGGCGTGATTAATTTCACGCTCTGCTGCGTCCTTCGAGGAAGAAACAGCAACAAGCGCTAATTTCGTACGCTGCCATACATTTTGATGGTCAATTTCGGCAATGGATACATTAAACTTCTGTTTTGTGCGCGTAATCATACGCTGTAATACAGCGCGTTTTTCCTTTAACGAATGGGCAGTTTGGATAATAAATTCTACCTCAACGTATACAATCATTATGCACGTTTAACTTCTTCCATAATGTAGGCTTCAATGATGTCGCCTTCTTTAATGTCATTGAAGTTTGTAATCGTAATACCACATTCGTATCCTCTTGCTACTTCTTTTACTTCATCTTTGAAACGTTTTAATGTATCTAATTCGCCTTCGAAGATTACCACGTTGTCACGAATTACACGGACACCAGAATCACGTGTTACTTTACCTTCTGTTACGTAAGAACCTGCGATTGTACCAACTTTAGATACTTTAATTGTTTGACGAACTTCCGCTTGACCGATGATTTTTTCTTCAAATTCTGGGTCTAGCATACCTTTCATCGCTTGCTCAATTTCTTCAATTACTTTATAAATAACGCGGTGTAGACGAATATCTACGCCTTCTTCCTCTGCTGCACGTTTTGCATTTGTATCTGGTCGTACGTTGAAACCAATTACGATTGCATTCGATGCTGCGGCAAGAGAAATATCTGATTCTGTAATTGCGCCAGCGCCAGTATGAATAATTTTCACATTTACGCCTTCTACATCAATTTTCATTAATGAAGCAGCCATTGCTTCTACAGTACCTTGAACGTCAGCTTTAACGATTAAGTTTAACTCTTTCATTTCGCCTTGACTCATTTGTTCAAATAAGTTATCAAGCGTGACACGTTGTTTTTCAGAACGTTGTGCTTGAATAGCTGTCATTGCACGAGTTTCCCCAACTTGACGAGCTGTTTTTTCGTCTTCGAAGACAACGAAGCGGTCCCCAGCTTGCGGTACATCGTTTAAACCTGTAATTTCGACTGGTGTAGATGGACCAGCTTCTTTTACGCGACGCCCTTTATCGTTAACCATTGCACGAACACGGCCATAAGCGTGACCAACTACGATTGGATCACCAACTTTTAATGTACCGTCTTGTACTAATAGTGTTGCAACAGAACCACGGCCTTTATCAAGCTGTGCTTCAATTACAGTACCAAGTGCTAAACGATCTGGATTTGCTTTTAGCTCTCCCACTTCGGCAACAAGTAATACCATTTCTAGCAATGTATCAATACCTTCACCTTTTAATGCTGAAATTGGCACGAAAATCGTATCGCCACCCCAAGCTTCAGGTACTAAACCATGCTCAGTTAATTCTTGCATTACACGATCAGGGTTTGCTGAAGGTTTATCCATTTTGTTGACAGCAACAATAATTGGCACTTCTGCAGCTTTTGCATGGTTAATGGCTTCAACTGTTTGAGGCATCACACCGTCGTCAGCTGCTACTACTAGAATTGTTAAGTCCGTTACTTTTGCACCACGCGCACGCATTGTTGTAAATGCAGCGTGCCCTGGTGTATCAAGGAACGTAATCTTTTTGTCGCCTTCTGTTACTTGGTAAGCACCGATATGCTGTGTAATACCACCAGCTTCTCCAGCTGTCACTTTTATATGACGAATTGAGTCAAGTAAAGTCGTTTTACCGTGGTCAACGTGACCCATAATTGTTACTACAGGTGGACGTTCTGATAATTCAGCTTCATTGACTTCTTCTGTTTGCTCGAAGTGAGTTTCTAAATCCGTAATATCTACACGGATTTCTTCTTCAACTTCTACACCGTAGTCTGCGCAAATTAATTCAATTGCATCCTTATCTAATTCTTGGTTAATTGTTGCCATTACGCCAAGCATAAATAATTTTTTAATGATTTCAGATGGTTCACGATATAATTTTTTTGCTAATTCAGCTACTGAAAGCGACTCAACAAAAGTAATTTTTTCTGGTAGTTCTTTTTGTTTGATTGGTAATGTTGGTTGATGCGTTTTTGGATGACGGCGTTTACCACCGTGGATTCCTGGTTTTGGACGTTGGTTATATCCACCACCGCCTCTGCGATTATTATTATTATTGTTATTATTATTATTTTGTGTCATATTTCTATTTTGATTACCTTTAGTATTCTTAGATTTTTCGTTAGACGAATTTGAGTTTTGTTGCGTATTATAATGATTTGCTTTCGGCGTCGATGTAGCAGATTGCTGCTTTTGTCCATCTTGCTTTTTCACCGATTGCTGTGGTTTTTGTTGTCCATTCGCTTGCGAACGTTGTGTTACATTTTGAGTAGCTTGCCTTGCCTCTCTTTTCTCTGTCGGTGCTTTAAATGATTGATTTAACTTTGCCACAGTATCTTTTTCCAACATAGACATATGGTTCGTTACACTCACATTTAATTTACTTAGCGCTTCAATAACCTCTTTACTCGATTTATTCACTTGTTTGGCATATTCATGAACTCTGATTTTGGTCATCTGCTCACCCCCGATTATTTTTCGTTGAGTAGACTAGACAATTTACTTGCAAAACCTTTATCGGTAATAGCTAAAGCCACACGGGCTTCCTTACCTGTAGCATGTCCTAGATCATAACGATCGCCAATTACATGATACTCAACGTTGTAATAAGTGCATTTATCTTGAATTTTTTTACTAGAGTTTTTAGAAGCGTCGTTTGCAAGCAGTACAAGCTTAGCATTACCATTGCGGACTTCCTTTACTACTAACTCTTCTCCTGAAATAACTTTACGAGCTCTTGCAGCTATACCAAGCAAATTAAACACTGCTTGATTGGTCATAAAATAGCCTCCCTACGAATGAGCAACAATAGCTCTTCGTATATCTCTTCAGGAATTTTTGCATCAAGTTGGTGCCCTAAAACATTTTTCTTACGCGCGATGTCAACCGCCTGTTCAGACTTTGAAACATAAGCGCCTCGTCCAGGCTTTTTCCCTGATACATCTACGCTAACCTCGCCCTCTTTCGAGCGTACAACACGAATCATTGCTTTTTTTGGTAGCATTTCTCCAGTAGCTACACATTTTCGAAGTGGTACTTTTTTATTAACCGCCATAAGAATCACCTTTCCTCTCTGAAGCTTCGTAAGAGGTGGACCAGCCATAACCAAAACGCAAAGGTAGAATTTTGTGATTTGAACATTGCGGAGTACAATCCCGTCTCTCAACATTCAAGACCTTCGCCACAGTTCCTGGCTTTATTCAGTCGGCCCAGGACGCCCACTGAATAAAGCCAGGTGACCAGTCACACGGGCTTTCTTACTTATTCTTCGTCGTCTTGATATAAGTCAACTGTAGCTTCTTCGTAGTCACTATCATCAGCAGGTACGAAAGTGCTTGTTGCAGATGGATAAATCCCTAACTCACGTGCATCTGTTTCACTTTTAATATCGATTTTCCATCCAGTTAATTTTGCAGCTAAACGAGCATTTTGACCACGTTTACCAATTGCAAGAGATAATTGGTAATCTGGTACTACAACAGTTGTTGATTTTTCTTCTTCATTTACTTGCACATCTAAAACTTTTGATGGGCTTAATGCATTTGCTACAAATACAACAGGGTCTTCTGACCATTCAACGATATCAATTTTTTCACCATTTAATTCATTGACAATTGTTTGAACACGTGCACCTTTCGCACCTACACATGAGCCTACAGGATCAACTTCTTCGTTATGTGCATGGACTGAAATTTTAGAACGGTCTCCCGCTTCACGAGCAATTGACTTTATTTCTACAATGCCTTCATAAATTTCAGGCACTTCCATCTCAAATAATCGACGTAATAAGCCTGGATGTGTTCGTGAAACGATTACTTGTGGACCACGTGTCGTACGTTCAACCTTTGTAATATATACTTTAATACGATCATGTGGATGATACGTTTCACCTTGGATTTGTTCATTTTGTGGTAATGCAGCTTCTACTTTACCAAGACCCACGTAAATATTTCGCGCATCTAAACGCTCAACTACACCCGTTACAATGTCATCTTCACGATCTACGTATTGCTCATAAATTAAGCCACGTTCTGCTTCACGTACACGTTGAGTAACGACTTGCTTCGCTGTTTGTGCAGCGATACGCCCAAAATTACGAGGCGTTACTTCCTGTTCAACAATATCTTCTAATTGGTAAGCTGGGTTGATGGCCTTAGCATCTTCTAAAGCAATTTGTAAACGGTCATCTTCTACTTCTTCAACAACATCTTTACGTGAAAATACACGAATTGAGCCTTTGTCTAAGTTTAAGTCAACACGAACATTTTGAGCTTGGTTAAAGTTGCGTTTGTAAGCTGTAACTAATGCTGCCTCTATCGCTTCGATTAACACATCTCTTGAAATTCCTTTTTGTTCTTCCAGCGCCGTTAGCGCATCTAACAAATCACTACTCATTTTATTTTCACTCCTAAATATGCATTATGCTGAAAAATCGATGGCAAGTCGTGCCAAAGCGATTTTTTCCTGTTCAATTGTTACTGTAATTTTGCGTGTTTTAATAGGTACTTCCATCACTAATGTATGTTCATCGTATGACGTTAAGTAGCCTTGGAATTCCTTCATGTCCTTAATGGGCTCATAGGTTTTCACATAAATAAATTTGCCAACGGCTTTTTTAAAATCAGTATCTTTTTTTAATGGACGTTCTGCACCTGGTGAAGATACCTCTAAATAATAATTTTGTGTAATAGGATCTTTTTCATCCAACAGTAAACAAAGTCGTTCACTAACTTGAGCACATTGGCCAATGTCAATTCCACCCTCAGGTGTATCTACATAAACACGTAAAAACCAGTTACGTCCTTCTTTCACAAACTCAACATTCACCAACTCAAGATTTAACTCTTCGACAATCGGTGTAGCAAGTTCTTCAATTAAAGATGGTACTTTGCTCATTGTTTCCTCCTGCATTTTCAATTTCAGGCGTAATAAAACAGAAATTCCACCAGTAATGTTGGTGAAATTTGACGGTCTTACCTGCTGTTAGTCTAAAAAATTTGTTTTGCTTCGGTATAACAACAGAAAAGAGCGGGAATGCCCCACTCTTTTGCTGGAAAACTATCAACAAATTATTACCATAAGGATAGCACAATTTACGTCACAATGCAAACTTCCTTATTTTAGACATTAGAAGAGCGATAACTGGTTCGCATCAGGCATACCTTCTAAACAACCTAA
Organism: Lysinibacillus sphaericus; assembly: GCF_002982115.1. GTDB lineage: Bacteria > Bacillota > Bacilli > Bacillales_A > Planococcaceae > Lysinibacillus > Lysinibacillus sphaericus. Next base: position 3,557,189 of record NZ_CP019980.1, read on the forward strand.
TTGATCCATATACTCAATTAATGTTTTCGATACACGTCCACGTTGCTGTAAATCTTCTTTGGATAAGAACTCGCCATTTTCACGTGCCGCTACAATGGTTTTGGCTACGTTCGTGCCGAGTCCAGGAATCGCATCGAATGGCGGTATTAAAGAATTGCCATCAATAATAAACTCACTAGCCTGTGAACGATATAAGTCCACCTTTTGGAAGCTCATGCCACGCTCGCACATCTCCAGTGCAAGTTCCATTACTGTCAGTAAGTTTTTCTCTTTCGTCGAAGCATCTAAGCCCTTCATATTAATTTCATCGATTCTTGCACGAATCATTTGGGAACCTTGCGTCATCGCGATTAAATCAAAATCATCTGCCCTTACGGTAAAGTAGGCAGCATAATACAAGATTGGGAAATGCACTTTAAACCAAGCAATACGTACTGCCATTAAAACGTAAGCAGCGGCATGGGCTTTAGGGAACATGTATTTAATCTTTTTACATGATTCGATATACCAAGCAGGCACTTTATTTGCTAACATCTCTGCTTCAAATTCCTCTGATAAGCCCTTCCCTTTACGCACAGACTCCATAATTTTAAACGCTAGAGATGGTTCAAGCCCTTGGTAAATTAAATACACCATAATGTCATCGCGACAGCCGATTACTTCTTTTAATACACATGTACCATTTTGTATCAGCTCCTGTGCATTACCAAGCCATACGTCTGTTCCGTGTGATAGACCAGAAATTTGCACAAGCTCCGAAAATGTTGATGGTTTCGTATCTTCTAGCATTTGGCGAACAAATCGAGTACCAAATTCCGGAATGCCTAGTGTTCCGGTCTTACACCCAATTTGCTTTTCTGTCACACCTAGCGATTCAGGTGAACTAAAAATTTTCATAACAACCGGATCATCGGTTGGAATTGTTTTCGGATCAATGCCAGATAGATCTTGTAACATACGAATAACAGTCGGATCATCGTGTCCAAGAATATCGAGTTTTAAAATATTGTCATGAATGGAGTGGAAATCAAAGTGTGTTGTTCGCCACTCCGAATCTTGTGCATCCGCTGGGAACTGCACTGGTGAGAAATCATAAATATCCATATAATCTGGTACAACGATAATCCCACCTGGATGTTGACCTGTTGTTCGTTTAACACCTGTACAACCCTGTACTAAACGGTCTACTTCAGCACCTCGGAAATGAAGGTTATTGTCGCTCGCATAGCCTTTAACGTAACCATATGCTGTTTTCTCTGCAACAGTACCGATTGTTCCAGCACGGAACACATAATCTTCACCAAACAGTACTTTTGTATAGTTGTGGGCTTGCGGTTGGTATTCACCTGAGAAATTCAAATCGATATCAGGTACTTTATCTCCTTTAAAACCAAGGAAAGTTTCGAATGGAATATCTTGTCCATCTTTTTTATAAGGTGTGCCACATTCCGTACAATCTTTGTTCGGTAGGTCATAGCCGGAGCTAACAGAACCGTCATTGAAAAACTCTGAATGCTTACAATTTGGACAAATATAATGCGGTGGTAACGGGTTTACCTCCGTAATTTCCATAAAGGTTGCCACTAATGAAGAACCAACGGAACCACGAGAACCTACTAAATAGCCATCCGCAAGTGACTTTTTCACAAGCTTTGCAGAAATTAGGTAAATCACACCAAATCCATGCCCTAAAATTGACTTTAGCTCTTTCTCAATACGAGCTTTAACGATTTCTGGTAATTCTTCACCATAGATACGATGGGCCATCTCATACGTTAAATTGGTTACTTCATCATCAGAACCTTCAATTTTAGGTGTATATAAGTCATCCTTAATCGGCTTTACATCGTCAATCATATCCGCAATTTTTTGCGGGTTTGTAACGACGATTTCTTTTGCAAGATCAGGACCTAAAAAATCGAACTCTTGCAACATCTCGTCCGTCGTGCGAAAATGAACCGCTGGCAGCTTGGATCGATTTAAAATATTGGCGCCACCTTGAGAACCAATCAGTATCTGTCTAAACATAGCATCGTTCGGATCGAGGTAATGAACATTTCCTGTAGCAACTACAGGCTTATCCATCTTCTTGCCAAGTTTCACAAGCTTGCGAATAATATCCTCAATAGTCCATTCATCGCGCACGACATTTCGTTCAATTAACGGAGCATATACAGCCTTCGGTTGTACTTCAATATAATCGTAAAACCTTGCGATTTGTTCCGCTTCCTCAGGTGATTTATTCATCATCGTCTCAAACAATTCGCCATTACTACAGCCGGAACCAACTAACAGTCCTTGTCGATATTGTTCCAACGTCGCGCGTGTTACACGAGGGACACGATAGAAAGTTTTTGTATGCGAATGAGACACAAGCTTAAATAGATTTTTTAAACCGTCATTATTAACTGCTAAAATCGTACAATGCATCGGGCGCGCTTTTTTATAGGCATCACCGCCGCCAATATGCTTATTGAAATCATCGTGATATTTAATGCCGAGTTCATCCGCTTCTTTTAACAGATGCAATAATAAGTAACCTGTTGCTTCCGTATCATAAATGGCGCGATGATGTTGCGTTAATTCAATGCCGAATTTTTTACATAATGTATTTAAACGATGATTTTTCATCGTAGGATGGAGCAAACGAGCAAGTTCTAGAGTATCGATTACTGGGTGAATCGTATCTTCTAGACCGTACTTTTTATAACCAGTATAGAGGAAGCCCATATCAAAAGAGGCATTGTGTGCCACTACGATTGCGTCTTCTATAAAGGCATGGAACTCATGAATCACTTGCTCCACTTCTGGCGCATTGCGAACCATCTCATCTGTGATGCCGGTCAATTCGATTGTTGTTGCAGACAATGCATGATGTGGATTTGCAAAACTTTCGTATTTGTCAATCACATGTCCGCCTTTAATTTTTACTGCTGCAAGCTCTATGATTGTATCGTAAGCAGTAGAAAGCCCTGTCGTTTCGACGTCAAACACCACATAGGTCGCATCGTCTAATGCACGATGCTCAGAAGCATACGCAATCGGTACACCGTCATCGACTAAATTAGCTTCTAAACCGTAAATTATTTTTATGCCATGTTTTTTGCCCGCACTATAAGCCTCTGGGAACGACTGCACGACCGCATGATCCGTTATCGCAATCGCTGGATGACCCCATTTCGCCGCTTGAGCCACTAACCTATCTACCGGTGTAACTGCATCCATTTGACTCATCGGTGTGTGCAAATGGAGCTCTACTCGTTTTTCACCTTCTGGCGCCTTGTCTTGTCGTGTTTCTTTTTTAATTTCATTAATATCATTTGCCATCACAATTAAATCACGAATAAAGGTATCAGTTTGAACCGAGCCACGTACTTTCACCCACATACCCTTTTTCAAATGCTGCATCAATTCCGCATCATCGTTATCCCGTGAGAACATTTTTACAACAATTGAATCCGTATAGTCCGTAATTTTAATTTGTAGAAGTGAGCGTCCACTTTTTAACTCTTTAATTTCGGTATCGAACACAAACCCTTCAATAATAACACGACGTTCCTCTTCCACTATGCGCTTAATTTCCATAATTTCATCGTCTTTAATTTGCATACCGAGCTGAAATGGACGATCACCGAGGGCTGCCAATGCCGGATTGTCCTTTTTGTCCTGTTCACGCTTTTGGAAGTCTTGCATTGCTTGTTGAGCCATCGCTGCTTCTTCTAAACGTTTTTGCTCGATAAAAGCTTCTTGGGCTTCACGCATTTCTTCTGTTTCCTCTTGCAGCATAAAATCAAAGGCAATTTGCGGAAATCCAAATTGACTGTAGCTAAGAGCTAGCTTTTCCGCATATTTCGTTTTCAGCATCATCAGTTCCATTTCCTGCACGCAGGATAACGTAATTTTTTGCCCATTCCACATCGGTATTTGCGATACAAGGCAATTTTTTAAGGTTGGTGCCATATCGTCGATTTGCTCAACAATGGTTAACCAATACGCTTGAATCAGCTCTTCCGTAACATTTTTTTCAACTGTTTCAAAAGTTGTTTCGATTTGGGCTATAGCAGCGAATTTTTCAGCTAGATGTGTACGAAATAGTTGATATAACGGAAATGGAAGTATGCCACGTAATTTAATATTAAAATGCCAGAGTCTATTTTTTTTATGCACAGTAAGACGGGCTAATTCGCCTTCTTCAAAAAAGGACATATAAACATCTTCTGTTAACTCTAGTTGTTGCAAGAGCATTTGAAATCTTTGTCTTGCTTCTTGTTGCTGTTCCAATCAATGACACCTACTTTCACTTTAATGGGCAAGAGTCTCTAATCACCACTTGCTCATTGTTATCTAGCAAATACTTTTTCAACTATGATGCAAAAAAATTCGCTCCCTTTCCACGGGCTATTCCAGCAAGCCTCACTTTGCTTTTATAGCAGTGAGATTTGCTTGGTTTCCCGTAGGAGTGTCGCGAATTCGTTTGCTTGTCCTCATTCATCTTCCAAAAGATGTTACTAGTAAGAACATCTATATCTTTTGGCTATTATGTTACCAAAGGATATTAATTTTTGCGGAAAAATTCATTTAAACGATCAATGACTTCTTCTTTTTTCCATTCAAATGTTTCACCTGTTTGACGGAATTTCACTTCGACAACACCTTCTGTTGCCTTTTTACCGACTGTTACACGAACTGGTAAACCTATTAAATCTGCATCTGCAAACTTAACACCTGCACGTTCCGCACGATCATCTAATAGTACATCATAGCGATATGATTTTAATAAGCCATATAACTCATTTGCTAATGAAACTTGTGTTTCATCTTTCGTATTAACAGGTACAACATGAATGTCATACGGAGCTAGTTGTATTGGCCAAGTAAAACCATTTTCATCTTGGAAATGTTCAGCTACGGCAGCTAAAATACGTGACACACCAATACCATAGCAACCCATAATAAACGGCTGTGCCTTTCCTTGCTCATCTAAAAATGTTCCATTCATTTTTTCAGAATAGGTAGTACCTAATTTGAAAATATGACCAACCTCGATACCTTCTGCAAATTTAATGATACCTTGTCCATCAGGAGATGGGTCTCCTACTTGGATAAAACGAATATCCAAGTATTCGTTGACAGCAAAATCTCGCTCTGGGTTAACATTTACTAAGTGGAAGCCGTCGTCATTAGCACCCGCTACCCCGTTACGAATTGATTTAATCGCATGATCTGCAACAACTTTGACCTCTACAGGTAATTTTACAGGGCCGATTGAACCTACGCCACAGCCTAGCAATTGACGAATAGCTGCTTCGTCAGCAAGTTCTACAGAACCAGCATCTAGCGCATTTTTCAGTTTAATATCGTTAATTTCGTGATCGCCACGAGCAAGGACTACCACTAATTCGCCATCAACATTAAATACTAATGATTTAATAACATTTGAAGGTGCTACTTGTAAAAATGCAGATACTTCTTCAATTGTTTTTTGATCTGGTGTTGCTACTTTTTCAAGATCTTTTAATGCTTCATTGGCTGGTTGATACTCTACAGTGACTTCTGCCATCTCAATGTTTGCCGCATAATCGGATGTATCAGAGTATGCAATTGTATCTTCCCCAATTTCAGAAAGTACCATAAATTCATGTGTACCTTTACCACCAATTGAACCAGCATCGGCAATAACTGCACGATAGTTTAAACCAAGACGCGAGAAAATATTAGAGTAAGCGCGGTACATATCCTCATATGTTTCATCTAAGCTTTCCCGTGAAGCATGGAAAGAATAAGCATCTTTCATAATAAACTCTCTTCCTCGTAATAAGCCAAAACGCGGGCGTTTTTCATCGCGGAATTTAGTTTGAATTTGATAGAGTGTTAATGGTAATTTTTTATATGATTTAATTTCATCACGTACTAAAGTTGTAATGACCTCTTCATGTGTTGGTCCTAAGGCAAAGTCACGATCGTGGCGATCTTTTAATCGCATTAGTTCTGGACCGTATTTTTCCCAACGGCCGGATTCTTGCCATAATTCAGCAGATTGCAATGCAGGCATTAATAATTCGATAGAATTGATGGCTTCCATCTCTTCGCGAATAATATTTTCGATTTTTGTTAACACACGTTTTGCAAGCGGTAAATACGAATATACCCCACTTGTATTTTGACGAATAAACCCTGCACGTAATAATTGCTTATGTGATTTTACATCTGCATCAGCAGGTACTTCACGTAGCGTTGGGATAAATGTTTTACTTTGCTTCATTCAGTGTTCCACCTTTTTAATAAATAAATTTATACTCTAATTAGCATAAACAAATTTAGCTTTGAACGCAATGTTTCAAAATAATTGCGCTCAAAGCTATTTTACATTTTATTTTCACTTTAGCCTAACTTTGTTTCGATGTTACGTTATAAACAGTCACGCATCATCTAAATATTGGAAATATAAAAGCCAATTGTCATTACGTACTTGCTAGAAGAAGAAACGTTGGATATCGTTCCACGTTACAACCACCATTAATATCATCAGCAAGACGATACCTACAAAGTGCACCATTCCTTCTTTTTGACGATCAATTGGTTTGCCTCTTAAAGCCTCATAGCCAAAGAACAATAATCGGCCACCATCTAATGCTGGAAGAGGTAATAGGTTCATAATACCAAGGTTGATACTTAGCATAGCAGCAAAATTGATTAGGGCGAAAATGCCATATGTCGCCACTTCTTCCGTTGTTTTATAAATCCCTACAGGTCCTGATAATGCATCAATAGTAAATTGTCCTGTAATAAGCATACCTAGTAATTCAAAGATTTTAACCGTCATATTATACGTTTCTTGAGCTCCGTATACCACTGCTTTTAATGGGTTATAAACACGCGGACTTTCATACTTCACACCAATTTGTCCAAACGTCTCGCCTTTCTGCTTCACTGCTTTCACTGTCATATTGAGGTTTTCGATTTGCCCACCACGCTCAACCGTTACATTGATTTCTTGATTCGGGCGATTCTGTACAATGGCAGCTAAATCTTGCCACTTTTCAACTGCTTGTCCATCAATCGAAGTCACCTTATCCCCTGCAAGCATCCCAGCTTGTGCTGCTGGATCATTTGCTACCACTTCTGTAATAATCGGCTCGTATGTTGGTACACCGTTTATTAAACCAATAAGCAAATAGATGAAAAAGGCTAATATAAAGTTAAATAATGGTCCTGCAAAAATGGTCATTGCACGTTGCCCAACGGTTTTTGCGTTAAATTGACGATCATATGGCGCGATTACGGTTTCTCTGCCATTTTCTACAACAACACAATCTCTTGCAACACTGTAACGAACTAAATTTTCTTCCTCATCATAGCCTTCAATAAATAATTCTCGTTCTAAATCAGCTCGTTCCACCTCTAAAAATAATAAATCTGGTAATTGTCTATTATTTTGATTGAAGATAATTTTTTTGGCGATATTATCTTCATCGACAATAAGCCCTACACGGTAGCCAGGCTGTAATTCAATACCATCCATATCTTCGCCTGCCATGCGGACATATCCACCGATTGGCAATAAACGGACTGTATAAATTGTTTCCCCATGCGTCTTGCCATAAATTTTCGGACCCATGCCGATTGCAAATTCACGCACCATAATTCCTGCACGCTTTGCAAATAGGAAGTGACCAAGTTCATGGAAGAACACGAGCAAGCCAAATATTAAAATAAATGCAATGGCTGTTTGCATAATACCCCACCTTTAAAAGCGAATAGTTAACGAAAGCTTCCTGTCGTTATTTTACCATGTCTAACACTATTTTTCTTGTTTCTCTGTCCACATGTAAAATTGTTTGCAAATCTGGCACGGATACATTATTGTGTGCCTGCATGATCCGTTCAATTATTGCATCAATTTCAAGGAACGTTATTTTCCCTTGTAAAAATGCTGCAACTGCCGCTTCATTCGCAGCATTCATTGCCGTTAAAATGGTACCGCCTGTACGCCCTGCTTCGAATGCTAAGCGCAACGCAGGATACCGTTCAAAATCCATTTCTTTAAAATGCAGTTGACCAATTTGCGCTAAATTAAGACGTTGTCCATTTTGGAGCGGCATACGATCTGGATAGCTTAATGCATATTGGATTGGTACACGCATGTCCGGCGTACCAAGCTGAGCAATTACGCTAGTATCATGATACTCAACAAGAGAGTGAATAATACTTTCTCTGTGTAAAAGTACATCAATTTTATCATAAGGCATATCAAATAAAACATGTGCTTCGATTACTTCAAGCCCTTTATTCATCATAGTAGCTGAATCTATCGTAATTTTTGCACCCATTGACCAGTTCGGATGATTAAGTGCATCGGCAACCGTAACATGTTTTAACTCCTCACGTGTTTTGTCGCGGAAACTTCCTCCAGAAGCTGTAATGATTAAACGCTCAATATTTTTCGGGTTTTCGCCATTCATCGATTGGAAAATAGCCGAATGCTCACTATCCACTGGTAAAATTGTAGCATTGTATTTTTTTGCTTCTGCCATAACTAAATGACCTGCTGTGACAAGCGTCTCTTTATTGGCAATCGCAATTGTTTTGCCCATACGAATAGCAGCTAGTGTCGATTCAAGACCAACACTACCGAGCACTGCATTCACGAGCACCGTCGATTCAGGATGTGTAGCAACCTCTACAAGCCCTTTTGCACCAAATGTAAAGTGTACTTGCGGGTAGTCTTTTGCGAGAATAAGTGCATCTTCCTCAAGCTGAACCGATACCAGTTCAGGCTTTAAAGTCTCTATCATTTCACGTGTTTTTTCTATGTTTTTTCCTGAAGAAAACGCTACAAGATGAAATGCATCACGTTGTTCTTTTAAAATATCATAGGTTTGCCAACCGATAGAACCAGTTGCACCCAATAAACTAATTTTTTTCACGACAAAACGTCCCCTTTTTCTATCTAAGCGATCTATTTCATAATTCGCATTTTCATCCATCATTGCGTCCCGATTTTATTCCAAGCTTGCTCGACAAGCAGCTGGCGTCGCCCTTTGGTGAGTATGTCGAGCTATTTACGGCTCGCTTTTCAAAGTGAGGTCGCCCGCCTTGCGCCCATCGATATATCTTTTCCTAAAACTTTAGGCAAATGACGCTTCCTAACAAGGTCTTACATACTTAGCTACCGAATAAATGTAAAAAATGCAGTAGTGGCACGACAAATAATAAACTGTCAAAGCGGTCTAGAATCCCGCCATGTCCTGGTAAAATATTGCCTGAATCTTTTACGTCAAAATGGCGCTTGATAGCTGATTCCACTAAATCGCCCATCTGACCAATTATCGAAGCAAAAATCGTGATCACAATAAGTGAAACATAACCGTTAGCAAATGGATAAATCGCTTGCATAGCTATAGCAAAAATAACCGCTATAACAATCCCACCAACAAAGCCTTCAATCGTTTTCTTCGGTGATATTTCAGGCCAAAGCTTATTTTTACCTAGTTTTCTACCTACAAAATAGGCTCCTGAATCTGTTGTCCAAACAACAAGTAAACAATATACAACAAATTCAAGACCATAGTTTCGCGTTTCGATTAAATAATGGAAACCTAATCCTACATAAAACGCCCCAAGCAAAATAAAGCCAACTTCATCAAATGTAATTTTATTTTTTACGAAGACTACATAAATAAGTAACAGCATGACCAGTCCGTAAATAACCATTAGAACCGATGAATAGCCGATTGCATGTACTACCTCATTTGCCCAATCTTTTGGTATGACAAGCATAATAAGCGTTAGTAACCCGATCATACCAGGTACTGAAAAAATCGAAATACCTTTCATCTTCAGTATTTCATAAAAGCCTACAACAGCCATTGCTAGTACAAGTAGTGTAAATGGCACCTTTCCATAAATAACAAATGGAATAAACAGTGCCGCGGCAATGATTGCTGTGATGATTCGTTGTTTCAAGATGTTTCTTCTCCCTTCAACCCACCGTAACGGCGATTACGTTTTTGATAGTTTTCCACCGCTTCCAGAAAGTTTTCCTCGCTAAAATCTGGCCACAATGTATCTGTAAACCAAAATTCTGTGTAGGCGAGCTGCCATAACATAAAGTTACTTAATCGTACTTCACCACTTGTACGAATGAGTAAGTCTGGCTCTGGTAGATGAGCTGTCATTAAATGAGCTGTCATACATTCCTCATTTATGTCTTGTATAGTTAATTGACCGTCCTGTACTTTTTGAAGCATCGTTTTCATGGCACTTACCATTTCTGAACGACTACCATAATTTAAAGCAAAGTTTAAAATTAACCCTGTATTATGCTTCGTCTCTTCCATTGCCTCATACAATGCTTTTTGTGTATGTGCTGGCAAGAGTGACGGATCTCCAATCATTTCAACTCGCACATTGCGCTCCATCATTTCCGGTAAAAAAGATCCTAAAAATTCTACAGGTAGACGCATCAGAAAATCGACTTCAGGCTTTGGCCGTTTCCAATTTTCTGTAGAGAACGCATACACTGTTAATACTTTTATGCCAAGATCAGATGCAAATCTAGTTACCTTCCGTACCGTCTTCATACCTTCATGGTGCCCAGCAACACGTGGCATGGCACGTTTTTTAGCCCAACGTCCATTTCCGTCCATAATAATCGCTACATGGGCAGGAATCGGCTCGCTTTTCGCAAGGGCAACACGTTCCTCCAATGATAGTGTATCCATATTTACTTGTTTACCTAATAGCTTCTTAAACATGCTAACTCCCCCACTACAACTAATCGGACGTATACTAACCTATCATAACAAACAAAAGTGCTTTTTGTCTTTTTTTTCCCTCTAATTGACTATGTATGAACTAGCTTATTTTAGAACAACACACATCTCAAAGAAAAATCTTGTCTTGCTACATTCAGCAACTGCTAGTAAGCCAGAACAATGTAATTCGTATACTACGTGTAAACGAGTTAACCATTACGGCTCGTAGAGAGCAGGTGAAAATTGTAACACCGATAAGAAATGAATACTTTTACAATAAAAGAGAAAAGACGTCCTGTTATGTATAGGACGCCTTCATCTCATCAAAAAGTTCCATCATAGAAATGCAAAGCGCCTGCTTACACTTCTAGAATTTCTTTTTCTTTTTCTTTCGCTACTTGGTCTACTTTCACGATGAACTCATCTGTTAATTTTTGAATATCGTCACCGTATCCACGTAAATCGTCTTCTGTGATTTCGCCTGCTTTTTCAAGTTTTTTAAGATCATCATTAGCATCACGACGAACATTACGTACTGCGATTTTTGCATCTTCAGCTTCTTTTTTCACTTGTTTTACAAGGTCTTTACGACGTTCTTCTGTTAACGCTGGAATCATTAAACGAATAACAGAACCATCATTTGTCGGTGTAATACCGATATCTGACTTCATAATCGCTTTTTCAATTTCACCTAAAATGGATTTATCATAAGGTGTAATCACGAGTAAACGAGCTTCTGGTACTGCAACACCTGCAAGTTGATTGATTGGGGTTGGCGCACCATAGTACTCTACAGAAATACGGTCTAGTAGAGATGCGTTTGCACGGCCTGCTCGGATCGATGCTAATTCACGTGAAAAAGCAGCAATTGATTTGTTCATTTTTTCTTTCGCTTGGTCTAATACTTGTTTAGTCATTGTGCATTCCTCCTAACAACAGTTCCAATTTTCTCGCCCAGTACGGCACGTTTAATATTACCTTGCTCCGTAATTGAGAAGACAATTAACGGAATATCGTTATCCATACATAAAGTTGAAGCAGTTGAATCCATTACTTGTAACCCTTGCTGAATAACGTCTAAGTATGTGAGTGTATCATATTTGATAGCAGTAGTATCGACCTTTGGATCTGCGGAATAGACACCATCTACATTATTTTTCGCCATTAAAATCGCATCTGCGTCAATTTCCGCTGCACGTAATGCAGCTGTTGTATCTGTAGAGAAGAACGGGTTACCTGTACCTGCAGCAAAAATAACTACACGTTTTTTCTCTAAATGACGAACTGCTTTACGACGAATATATGGCTCTGCTACTTGTGTCATCACAATAGAAGATTGCACGCGTGTTTCGATACCTAATTTTTCAAGAGCATCTTGTAATGCTAATGAATTCATAACCGTTGCTAGCATACCCATATAGTCAGCTGCTGCACGATCCATGCCCATTTCACTACCGATTTTTCCACGCCATATATTACCGCCACCTACAACTACAGCAACTTCTACATCAAGATCTACTACTTCCTTCACTTCTTCAGCAACAGACTTGATAATTTTTGGTGATAAACCGAAGCCAGCCTCTCCTGCTAACGCTTCACCACTTAGTTTAATAACTACTCGTTTATATTGTGGCACACTCATTGTAAACCTCCGTCAGACATTTATTTAAAACTTTTCTTTTCCTTTTCCATTATAGTATATCTAACAATAATTGCTAGTTGTGAATAATGGTAATAGAAAATTAATCCTTTTTTAGCTCATCTCGGAAAAATAGGGAACACGTTATGTTGTGTTCCCCATTTTTGTCTAGAAAATCTAGTTATTATTTGATTAGGATCAAATGCAAGCCAATCCATCAACTGAACTAGTCTACAAATTAGTTACCTTTAACTTGGTTCATTACTTCTTCAGCAAAGTTATCTTCGCGTTTTTCGATACCTTCACCAACAGCGTAGCGTACAAAACCAGTTACATTACCGCCAGTTGAAGCAACGAAGTCGCGAACTTTTTGATCTGAATTTTTAACGAATGATTGGTCAAGTAAGCATACGTCTTCGAAGTATTTACCAAGACGACCTTCAACCATTTTTGCAACGATGTTTTCTGGTTTACCTTCGTTAAGTGCTTGTTCAGTTAACACTTTACGCTCACGGTCAACTTCTTCAGCAGAAACTTCTTCACGAGAAACGTAAGTTGGGTTAATCGCTGCGATATGCATAGCGATATCTTTAGCAGCAGAAGCATCTGTAGAACCTTCTAAAGATACTAATACACCAATACGGCCACCCATGTGTAGGTAAGAACCGAAAGCATCTGCATCAGTTTTTGTTTTTACTTCAAAACGACGAAGTGTAATTTTTTCACCGATAGTTGCTACAGCTGTTGAAATTTGGTCAGCGATTTTTACGCCTTCTGCATTTTCAAGCTCTACTGCAGCTTCTACTGATGCTGGTTTAGCAGCAATTAATTGCTCAGCTAAAGAAGAAACTAACACTTGGAATTTATCGTTTTTCGCAACGAAGTCAGTTTCAGCGTTTACTTCAAGAATAATTGCTTCGTTACCTTTTTCTAAAATATAAGTTGTACCTTCTGCAGCGATACGGTCAGCTTTTTTAGCAGCTGAAGAAAGACCTTTTTCACGTAGGAAATCGATTGCAGCTTCTAAATCACCATCAGTTTGTACTAACGCTTTTTTACAATCCATCATACCAGCGCCAGTTTTTTCGCGTAATTCTTTTACTAATTGTGCAGTAATGTTTGCCATTTAGTGTTGCCTCCTCAAATTGGTTAAACTATTTATAGTGGTAGGTTCTAAAAAAGGTGATAAGGGTTCTGAGCCACTTATCACCTTTTTGTAAACGTGAATTACTCAGCAGCAGCTTCAGTAGCTGGAGCTTCTTCTTCACCTTGTTTTGACTCGATTAAAGCGTCAGCCATTTTAGCAGTTAAAAGTTTAACAGCGCGAATAGCATCGTCATTAGCAGGGATAACATAGTCGATTTCATCTGGATCACAGTTAGTATCAACAATACCTACTAGAGGGATGTTTAATTTACGAGCTTCAGCAACAGCGATACGTTCTTTGCGTGGGTCAACCACGAACATAACGTCTGGAAGATCGTGCATATCACGGATACCGCCTAAGAATTTAACTAGACGTTCGTGTTCTTTTTTAAGTTGGATTACTTCTTTTTTAGGTAGAACTTCGAAAGTTCCTTCTTCTTCCATCTTTTCGATAGCTTTCATACGTGCAACACGTTTTTGAATTGTACCGAAGTTAGTAAGAGTACCACCTAACCAACGTTGGTTGATATAGTAGTTGCCTGAACGTTCAGCTTCGTCTTTGATCGCTTCTTGTGCTTGTTTTTTCGTACCAACGAAAAGAACTTTACCACCGTCTTGACCAACTTGACGCATGAAGTCATAAGCTTCCTCTAATTTTTTAACAGTTTTTTGTAAGTCGATGATGTAGATCCCGTTACGCTCAACGAAGATAAATTTCTTCATTTTTGGGTTCCAACGACGAGTTTGGTGACCGAAATGTACACCAGCTTCAAGTAATTGTTTCATAGAAATTACTGACATGTGAATTTCCTCCTAGAATGTTTGGTTTTTTTCCTCCGCATTTATCACTTGCAACAAGCTACCCTAATCTTAGAGCACCACTTACTGCATCAAAATGCGTGTGTAGTAATAACACCATTTGCTACTATATCACAGCTTTATGGCATTCGCAACTGTTTTAGCTATGAAATTTCAATAAAAGCTCGATTTCTGTCTTTCCTTTTTGCAGCTTTTTCGCAATTTCTTCAGCAGTTTTTCCCTGCTCAGCCATTTGAACAATTTGTTGTTCCATCGTTAACGGCTTTGATTCTTCTTTTGGTAAACTATCAACCTTTGGCGCAGCCGTTTGCACAGCCGTCGTTCCTCCCTGTTGTTGACGAGAATAGGCATTCGCTACGATATTTTTCGGCATTAAAATACGTGGCTCACTATTAGCTGTCACTGCCTTCATCTCACCATCGGTTTGTGACAAAGGCTGTCCTTGACTTTTAGGCACAGCTATTGGTTGTGCCTGTTGTCCAGTATCAGGTGTCATAGTAGGTTTTGGTACCACTTGCAACGCTTGAATTAGACGATTATTTTCATCCTTCATTTCAGCTAAATAGAGGCTAATCGTATCATCCATTTCTCGCATTAAGCGTTCCTGCTTTACTTCTAAATCTTTGAATTTCGCTAATTTCGTATTTAATATAATAATGAAATAAAATGATAGTAGCTGCAAAACAAAGAGAACAGCAATTAATATGGTTGTCATAGTAAACTCCTATCCACTAAAGTCCACGAAATTACCTTTGAACGGATGCTGAGCCTGTTTTTCTGGTTTTTCGTTATGGTTCTTTTTCTTTTTACGCGTTCCTTTTATATACTCGCCACCCGCTTCTTCCTCTTCGCTAATCTCCGTCATACCTTCTGAAGTATTTACAGCTTTTTGCTTGCGCTCTAATTCCTTTTTTAACGCTTCATTTGCATGTACTTGTTGAGCTAAAGTTTGTTGTTGTGCCTGATCTGCCATTTTACCCGCTTCAAACGTTTTTGGAATAGCTATTTGTAATTCGACACCTTTTAAACTCATTAAAATTCCTCCCTCAACAATCCGTTAGATACTATACATTAATCATTTCATTGGACAATAGCTTTCGCAACTTAAATAATGCTTTTGAGTGAATTTGAGAAATACGTGATGTTGACAATTCGAGCATTTCACCTATTTCAGTTAGTGTCAACTCTTCTGTATAAAATAAACTCAGTACGAGCTGCTCTTTATCATTAAGCTTTTGTATATTTACCGCTAAATCATCGAGTAACTCCGATTTTATTACGACTTGCTCTGGAGTCTTTGTCGTATCATCACGGATTACAAAGGACTTCCCCTCTGCTTCTTCCTGATCTTGTTGCTCATTGATGGAGAGTACATTTGAGAAGAAATGCTCCTGCACCGTTTGGTATACGTCTTCCACAGGTAACTCCATATGCTGTGCAAGCTCCTCAGGCGTCACATGGCGCATTAACTGTTGTTCTAATTGTTCAATCTTGGCATCCATCTTTTTGGCCTTTTCTCGTGCAGAACGAGGTAGCCAATCCTCTTTACGCAAGCCATCGATTATAGCGCCTCTCACCCTAAAAGAAGCATATGTATCAAACTTTAAGTCTCGATTTATATCAAATTTATTTAAAGCATCAAATAGACCTAGCATGCCTAAGCTTGTTAAATCGTCACGCGATACGCTCTTAGGTAAACCTGCACCAATTCGCTGCACATGGTAAGTCACAAGAGAAGTATATTTTTTTATTAATAAATCACCCGCATCAGGATCACGTTCATTCACCCATCGATTCCACAGCTTTTGTTCATCGTTTAGAATTGGTTGTGTCATAAAATCCACCTCTCTACTTTGCGCCTGTTTGCACGGACTTTTTGCGCTTTCCTCTCAAATGCTCCAAGGCGCCAATAGTTCTGTCGCTTTGTTAACGCTGTACGCTTGAAAATTAAAAAACATACACATGTCTATCAAAAAGAGACTCACTTATCACATTTTGAGTATTTTGCTTACAATGACTGACAGATTTAGATACAAACCTATGCCATTCTTTCCTTTTATTATAACAACATTCGACTATAATTTCATATGATTCTCTAACACTATTCTATTATTAATAGCTGTTCTATTTTAGGCAGAAGAAAACTGCCTCCAATAATTAGACGACAGCTAACATTAGAGGCAGTTTAAAGTGTTCTGGCTTATGCATTTACTTGTTGTTCATCTTCACGATGCATCATCGTTCGAACGGCTTGTGCAATATCTTCTGTGCTTTCATCTTGAAACTCAACCGTTGAATTTGTCGTAGAAGTTTCTTTCCCCTTCTCATCGACGACAGAAGCACTATTTTCTTCTAGTCCACTGTCATCTTCCGACGGGTCGGCAGTTGGTGTAAATAACACATACGCAATTAAAAACCTTACAATATACATGACAAAAAATACGATAATTGCTGCTACAAATGAACCGATGATAATACGTAATGGTGTATAGGGCTGTTGCAGTGTCATAAAGAAATAAAGGGAAAAGGCAATCAATGCCCCCCATAGGTTATAAAAAATAGAACCAAACATTATATTTCACTCACTCCTTGGTTAACCGTTCGAATATGTAACATCGACGTAGCAGGGTTAAATTCAATTGTTCGACCGCTATTACCGCCCGTATTTTCGGCTACTAAAGGAATCCCATGACGTTTTAATTCAAACTTTACAGCCTCCACATTACGAGGACCGATGCGCATTGAATCTTTGTCGGACGTAAATTGAAACATTTGCGCACCCCCCGCAATTTTTGCCTTCAGTTTAAATTTTTGAACACCCTCTAGCTTTAATAAATCAATCATAGCTGAAATGCCCGTATCTGCAAATTTCGCTACATTTATTGACTCTGCTCTACCTAAACTTGAATCTGGTAGCATGACATGTATTAAACCAGCTATTTTCTTTGACTCATCGTATAAAATAACGCCTACACAAGAACCAAGTCCTGAAGTTCTAATCGTGTTCGGAAATTTCGCTACATCCATTTGAGCAATTCCAACTTTTATTACTTGTCCATTATTATTGTTGTTAAGCATAGGCTATGAAACTCCCAATGCTTTAAAAATAGCATCAAAAGAATCTGGATCAGGCAGTAAGAAGAAATGTCCCCTAACTGTTTCATGATCCTCCACACCGTCTTCAAAAATGGATGTATTAATTACGATGACATTATCACTCACATGCGATAATTCAATTAAGCCAATACTAATAATAGCACCAAACATATCTACACTTAGACCAGGCACAGTTGGATAAATTTTTAAATTTGTAAAATCTGATAACGCGGATAAATATGAACCAGATAAAATATTCCCCATTTCCTGCATGGCAGATAAACCTAACTCCGAAACAGGTGGGTTTTTAAAGTCGAATGATTCATCCTGTATTAGACGTCGGATAAAGCGATTAGCTTGTTCAATCGGAAGTATGAAAAACATGCTTCCTTCAGCATCTCCCTCAATGCGTAAAAAAATCCCAACTACAACGTTTTCAGAACCACCAGCAAGCTCCATCATGTCATTAAACGACACCATTTCAACCTTCGGGACACGCATATCGATTTTTTTACCAAGTAAATTGGAAAGAGCTGTTGCAGCATGGGCAGCTCCAATATTTCCAATTTCCTTTAATACGTCTAAATGTAGTGATGTAATCTTTTGATTAAGTGTCATAATCGAATCCCTACTTTAGTGGATTTAATACTTTCTCTAAATGTAATAATATTAATAATCGTTTACCTATTTTGGCTACGCCAGAAATAAACTCTTCTTCAAGAGATCCTACTACCTCTGGTTGAGGTTCGATTGAGCTTGCTGGAATATCCAACACATCGTTCGCTGAATCTACAACAAAGCCTACTTCCATGTCTTCTAAAGAGATAATGATAATACGAGTCGTTTCTTCGTGCTCAGAGATTGGTAATTCAAAACGTTCGCGTAAATCAATAATTGGTGTTACGACACCTCGTAAATTGATGACACCTTTTACATATTTCTCTGTTTTAGGTACACGTGTAATATGCATCAGTTTCTCGATACCTTGGACGTGTGATACTGGAATCGCATATTCCTTATCTGCTAATTGG
This sequence comes from Lysinibacillus sphaericus, assembly GCF_002982115.1. GTDB lineage: Bacteria > Bacillota > Bacilli > Bacillales_A > Planococcaceae > Lysinibacillus > Lysinibacillus sphaericus. Next base: position 3,575,677 of record NZ_CP019980.1, read on the forward strand.
AAGACAATTACTTTAATATTTTCTTGTTCAACTGCATTTGTCATAGTAAACACCTCTCTTATTCATTCACCTTATTTTATAAGTGCATTGCAATCCACAATTAGGGCTACTTTACCATTACCTAAAATTGTTGCACCTGAAATTGCAAAGATATTCGTTAAGTAGTTTCCTAATGATTTCAGTACAATTTCTTGTTGGCCAATGAATGAATCGACAACTAAACCAGCAAGTTTCTCGCCTTTACGAACAATTACTACTGAATGGAATTCATCATCTTGTAGCTCTTTACGAGGTACTTCGAAGATTTCTTCTAAGAATACAAGTGGAACCACTTTACCACGGAAGTCAATCACCTTTTGGTTATGTGCATTCATAATATCTGATGAACGGATAATCGATGTTTCAATAATTGATGATAGTGGTATCGCATAAATTTCTTTTTCTATTTCCACAAGCATTACCGAAATAATAGATAATGTTAACGGCAATTGAATGGAGAAAATAGAGCCTACATCTTGTGTAGATTCAATCGAAATGTTACCACCTAACGATTCAATCGTTGTTTTGACAACGTCTAGCCCTACACCACGACCTGATACATCTGAAATAACATCTGCCGTTGAGAAACCAGAAGCTAAAATAAGCTCATTAATTTGATTGTCTGACATAGCAAGAGATTGTTCACGCGTAACAACTCCTTTTGAAATCGCTTTTGCCAACACTTTTTCACGATTAATGCCAGCCCCATCATCTTCAATTTCAATAAAGACATAGTTACCACTGTGATAAGCACGTAACACCACTGTGCCTTCTTCTGGCTTTCCTTTTGCACGGCGTGCAGTAGGGTTTTCAATGCCATGATCGACAGAGTTACGGATTAAGTGAACGAGTGGGTCTCCAATTTCATCGATTACTGTTCGATCAAGCTCTGTTTCTGCGCCAATAATCTCAAGGTTTATTTTCTTATTAAGATCACGAGATAGCTGACGAATCATTTTAGGGAAGCGGTTGAATACAGTTTCCACAGGGACCATTCGCATTGTTAAAATAATCGTTTGTAGGTCACCCATAACACGGCTCATTCGTTCAACAGTTTCGTTTAACTCCCCATGATTCACTTCAGTTGCAATGGATTGTAAACGTCCACGATCAATCACAAGCTCCTCAAATAGATTCATTAAAATATCCAGACGTTCGATATTTACGCGAATCGTTTTGTTTCCTACAGGTGCATGACTTTTATCTGCTTTGGCAGGTGTTGATTTTGCTGGTGCAGGCTTAGCTGGAGCTTCAACCGGTGTATCTACTACCTCTACTGGCGTTGTCGCTGTAGCCGTTGCTGTAGCGGCTACCTCTTTATTTGCTTCATATTGTTTTTCACTGAATTGCTCTTGATTAATCTTTGCAACACTTACTTCATCAACTTCAGAAACCTTCATTAACTTCTTCTGCATATCTTCTGCTGATTCTTTTGTTACGAACGCTACATAAAATTGTTGATCGAATTGTTCATCTTCAAGCTTCTCAACAGATGGCGTTGATTTAATAACATCACCATCTTTTTCAAGAATCTCGAATACCATAAATACACGTGCTGCTTTTAATAGACAATCTTCACGCAGTCTTACTGAAATTTCAAAAGCATTAAATCCTTGTTCCGCAGATTGCGTTATAACTGTTTGCTCGAAGCTATCATATTCTAGTACGCTTGGTACTTCAGGTATAGCTACAGTAGCTACTACTTCTGGAAGAGCTTCCTCACCAGATTCAATGCGCTTTAACTGTGCGACAGTGGAAGAAACATCTCTTTTACCGTCTCCGCCATTAGCAATATCCATTACCATTTCTTCTAAATGATCCACAGATTCAAATACAATATCTAAAATTTCTGGTGACACATGAATTTTTTCATTTCGAATTGCATCTAGGACATTTTCCATTTTATGCGTTAAATCTGCTAAGTCTTCGAAGCCCATAGTCGCTGACATACCTTTTAATGTATGAGCCGAACGGAAAATTTCTCCTACGATAGCCAAATCATCTGGGTTTTTTTCTAGTTCTAATAAATGCTCACTACAAGCTTGTAAATGCTCTTTACTTTCTTCGATAAACATCTCTAAATATTGATTGACTTCCATTAAGAGGACACCCCTTTTAAGGCAAATATTTCATAATTGTTTGTGCAATATCATCTACATCAGCGACTTCATCGACAAGCTGCGTTTCCACCGCAGCTTTCGGCATACCATACACTATGCAAGTTTCTGCTGACTCTGCAATAGCAACTACATTTCCGGTATTTTTTAATGCTTTCAGTCCCTTCGAACCGTCATAGCCCATACCCGTCATAATGACTGCTACCTTATCAAAATCTTTAAATTGACTTACATTTTCAAACATCACATCTACAGATGGGCGATGACCAGAACGTGGTGGTTCGTGATTATCTAAAACGATGCCAAATGAGGTACCAACTTTTCTTAACCTTAAATGGTATCCTCCTGGGGCGATATAGGCCACGCCATTTTGTAAAATATCGCCTTGCTCTGCTTCTTTTACCGTAATCTCGCTCAATTGGTCTAAGCGGGAAGCCAGCGATTTTGTAAAGCCCGCTGGCATATGTTGAACAATAAGAATTGGCGCTTGAATTGTTTTAGGAATTTTAGTAATTACTTCTTGTAGTGCACGCGGTCCACCAGTAGATGTCCCAATCAACACAATTTTTTTACTAACTTTACTCCATTCAATATGTCCCTTAGTGACATTCATACCTGTTGCGTTCACATTGACTGGAGGGGTAACTTTACGTTCCTTCGACAATTCTTTTCTTATTGAAGTAGGCGATACAATTGGTTCTTGTTGTCTTTTGCTAATTGATGGTTTTTTTAATTTAGAAATAGGTACCAACGAAGCTTGTTCAACTTTATGGACAAGCTCAGATTGGATTTTATGTAAATCAAGAGAAATTGTTCCGCTAGGTTTCGCAACAAAATCAACCGCTCCATACTCGATTGCAGTTAGTGCATTTTCAGCCCCTCGCTGGGTTGTACTCGAAAGCATGACGACAGGCACTGGACAAATTGTCATAATCTCATTTAATGCATCGAGTCCATTCATTTCAGGCATTTCAATATCCATTGTCACGACTGTTGGTTTTAATGTTTGGATTTTCTTAATCGCATCTTTTCCATTTCGTGCTGTTCCAACTACTTCAACCCTCGAGTTTCCAACAAAAAAGTCACTAATTAGCTTTCTCATAAAAGCAGAATCATCAACGACTAAAAGCTTGCTTTTATGTACAAAGTCCAATTAATCACGCCCTTTCGAAAAAATACTTCTAAGTTTAGATAAGAATTTACTTGCTGACTGTTCATGTGCATGCACTTCCTCCATACGTTGTTCCATAAACCGAGCCACTATCAGTTGAAGTGTTTTAGAAATAAGTGCTTCTGGATATGCGATTGAAAATGGTACTTGCTCGCGCACAGCATTACGTACAACAGGGTCCTCAGGTAAGGAGCCTAATACTATAACCTCTTTGTCTAGAAATCGTTTCATCGTAAGCTTTAAACGTTCAATCGTTTCGATCCCTTCTTCTTTAGAAAAAGCACGATTACAAAGTAAATAAAATTGCTTATCCATATCGCGAACATGAATATATTTCATCATCGAATAAGCATCTGTAATAGAGGTTGGTTCAGCTGTTGTAATCACTATAATTTCATCAATAGATGTTAATAACTCTAATGACCATTTTGTCGCGCCAGCTCCCATATCAAATAGAATATAGTCGAAGTTTTTTTGGAGTTGTTCAAAAGCATGAATCAGTCTTTCAAACATTGCCTCCGACCATTCCAGCACACTCGACATGCCAGAGCCACCAGCAATACATTGTAAACCATGTGGCCCTTCAAATATTACCTCATCTAGTGATTTATTTCCTTCTAAGTAATCTTTTAAACTATAAGAAACATTTTTTCCAATTAATATATTGATATTCCCCATCCCAATATCCATATCTACAATTGCTACTTTTTTGTCCTTACTCGCTAAATTAATTGCAAAGTTCATTGAAAAGTTACTCTTACCAACTCCACCCTTACCGCTTACTACGGCAATTGTTTTACCTAATTCACCTTGCCGCTTCAGCATTTTCAAGCGTAATGTTTCTGCTTGATCTCTCATTTTTCTTCACCTTGGAAAAACATATTAAGCACTGCTTCTAAATCAGCTTCTTCAATATCTTCTGGTACTTCTTGACCATTGGTATAGTAAGCAAGTCCTTTATTATATTTAATCATTAAATTAATCATTGTGCCAATAGAATTTGTTTCATCAATCTTCGTAAAAATAAATTTTTCAATTGGCACACTTTTAAATTGCTCAATAATATTGGTCATATCCTTTTCTTTTGCCGTCATAGCAAGTACTAGAAAGGATTCAGCTTGATCATCAAATTTAATAAGGCGTTGTAGATCGTCTACATATTTTGCTTCCTTATAATTGCGGCCAGCAGTATCGATAAAGACTAAATCTAAATGGGACAATCGTTGCACAGCTTGCTCGTAATCTGTCGAATTATAAGCAATTTCAACAGGTGCTTGTAATAGGCCAGCATACGTTTTTAACTGCTCAATGGCAGCAATTCGGTATGTATCTGTAGTAATAAAGCCTATTTTTTTCTTTTTCTCTAGAACCGCTCGAGCTGCCATTTTAGCAATTGTCGTTGTCTTGCCGACACCCGTTGGTCCTAGCACATTAATATATTTACGTTCATAGGATAGGCCACCAATCGGCAAGCCTTCTAGTTTTTTACGCAGCAAGTTTTTTGTAATTAGCTTGCATTGTGAAAAATTGATTTCTGAAGCTTCTTTGAAATGCACAAAAAGCTCATCACCAATCGTTGTGATGAGCTCCTCATTTAGCTCTTGCTGTCTTAAGTATTCAATGAAGGATAAGAGTTCATCGGGATATTGAGCTTGGGTAGCCTTCTTGTGCATTGATTGCATTAACGATTTTAAATCTGCAATTTCCTTCCTCAGTTCTTCAGACATACCTGACTCATCTTGCAAAGTTATTTCTTGCGTAGGCTGAGCATGTTGAATTTTAGCTTGCACAGCATTTGTAATCTCTAGTAAACTAGCATTTTCTTTTTTAACAGGAATCATAGGCATACTTGCAGGTGTTGGAGCCGTATTGCTTGGCTCCATCGTGTCAATCCCTGCAACAACCTCAAAGCTCTTCTTTTTAACAAGCCCAAAAAGTTTCTTTGTTACGACTACTTTTGAATTCAAAATGACAGCGTCGTCGCCTAAATCAGCACGCACAAGCTTCATTGCTTCTGGTATGGAAGATGCATAATATTTTTTCATTTTCATTCAACATTCACCACCCCAACACTTTGAATTTCAATAGAAGCATCAAGTTCATTATAAGATAGTACCGGAATCTGCGGGAAATAGCGTTCTGTCAGCTGACGTAAATACATACGAACTGCCGGAGAGCATAAAATAATAGCAGATTGTTCCATAAATGACACACGCTCTACCTCTGATGCAATGGTCTCTAGCACCGTTTGAGAATCTTGAGGATCCATTGCTAAATAATTGCCGTGATCCGTTTGCTGAATGCTATCTGCAATCATTTTCTCTACTTTACCCGATACAGTAATGACTTTCAATGATGAGCTGTCTCCTACATATTGAGAGGTAATTTGACGAGCTAATGACTGACGCACATACTCTGTTAATATATCGGTATCACTTGTTAGTTTTGCATAGTCTGCTAATGTTTCGAAAATAATCGGCAAGTTACGGACAGAAACATTTTCTCGAAGAAGCTTGCCCAATACTTTTTGGATTTCTCCAGTAGATAATGGTGTGGGTGTTAATTCTTCGACTAAAATTGGATGTGTTTCACGTAAATGGTCAATTAATTGTTTCGTTTCCTGACGTCCTAATAATTCATGCGCATTTGCTCGAATCATTTCTGTTAAGTGTGTTGACACAACACTTGGTGGATCAACAACCGTATAACCAGACATCTCAGCATCCTCTTTCACTTGCTCTGTAATCCATTTAGCAGGAAGACCAAATGACGGTTCAACAGTATCAATACCCTCGATTGAATCATCATCTCCTGGGCTCATCGCTAAATAATGATCGAGTAGAAGCTCCCCACGAGCCATTTCATTACCTTTAATTTTTATGCGGTATTCATTTGGCTGAAGTTGAATATTATCACGAATACGAACAACTGGAATGACAATCCCTAGTTCCAATGCTAGTTGGCGTCGAATCATGATAACGCGATCTAATAAGTCCCCACCTTGGGCTGCATCTACTAGTGGAATTAAGCCATAGCCAAATTCAAATTCAATTGGGTCCACATTTAATAAATTCACAACATTTTCAGGGCTCTTCATGCCGTCTGTTGCCACTTCTTCCTCAATTTCAAGTAATTCTTCCTCATCCTCTGGTTTCTTACGTTCCATCATGTAAGCACCTGCAACAAGCGAAATACCAATTGGTAACGTTACCCAGTTAGGAATTGGCGTGAATAAACCAAGCAAAATAATAGTACCCCCAGCAACATAAAGAAGCTTTGCTTGAGCGAATAGTTGTCCTGTAATATCTTCTCCTAGACTTCCTTTAGAGGATGCGCGTGTTACTACAATCCCTGTTGCTGTTGAAATAAGAAGTGCAGGGATTTGTGATACAATACCATCACCAACCGTTAGCTTTGAGAAGTGGGTTGCTGCTTCCGCAAATGGTAAGCCCATTTGCACAACACCGATAATAATACCAAATAATAAGTTGATAATTACCATCACCATGGAGGCAATTGCATCCCCTTTTACGAATTTCGTAGCACCATCCATCGCTCCGTAGAAATCCGCTTCTCCCGATACTTTGTCACGTCGTTCACGTGCTTCTCGCTCAGATATTACACCTGCGTTTAAATCAGCATCAATACTCATTTGTTTACCGGGCATCGCATCGAGTGTGAAACGAGCAGCTACTTCTGCAACACGTTCCGCCCCTTTTGTAATAACGATAAACTGAATCAATACAAGAATTAAAAACACTACTAAACCTACGAGAACATTCCCGCCAACTACGAAATCCCCGAAGGTTTCAACAACTGATCCAGCATCTCCATTTGCTAAAATTGCACGCGTTGTGGAAACACTTAAGCCGAGTCGAAACAGGGTTAACAGAAGAATAACGGAAGGGAAAATAGAGAAATCTAACGCTTCCTTCATACTCATTGCTGTTAAAAGTACTATTAATCCTAACGTAATATTAATGACGATTAAGAAACTTAGCATCCACGGAGGAAGAGGGATGATGAGCATCGCAACGATTAAAATAACCGCACCTAAAACCCCTATATCGCGAACCTTCATTTGTGTCCCTCCTACATAAAAGCTTTAAATTTTCCGCTTAATACGATAAACATAAGCGAGTACTTCTGCTATTGCTTTGAAAAATTGTTCTGGTACTGAATCGCCTATTTCTACCTGATCATACATGGCTCTGGCTAATGGTCTGTTTTCTACCATTATGACATCATGTTCTTTCGCAATCAGTTTAATTTTTTGAGCAACAAAGTCTGTCCCCTTCGCCACTACGCGAGGGGCATCCATACTGTCCTCATCATACTTTAGAGCGATCGCATAGTGAGTTGGGTTAGTGATTACGACATCAGCATTTGGCACTTCTGACATCATTCGACGCATTGCCATTTCACGCTGACGTTGCTTGATTTTTGATTTAATCAGCGGGTCACCCTCACTATTTTTATATTCATCTTTAATATCTTGCTTAGACATTTTTAGATTTTTTTCATACTCATGTTTTTGATACATCCAGTCCAATAAGGATACACATAGTAACACAAGAGAAGCCGCGATCCCCATAATGCCAACAAGTTTACCAACTGTAACAAGGGTCACCCACGGACTTTTAAATGATAGTGCTAAAACTTCATGTAAATTTGACCATATGATAATTGTTGTTACTCCACCAATAAAGGAAATCTTTAAGATTGACTTTATAAGCTCAACAATGGCTTTTACAGAAAAGATTTTTTTTAAGCCTTTAATTGGATCCATCTTTTTTAAATCAAATTTCATCGGCTCTAATGTGAATAAGAAACCAAATTGTAGAAAATTACCTGCTAAGGCTCCTACAAACGCAATTGCCATTATTGGAACAATGACATAAGCCATTTGTACTAATGTTTCGGTAAATAGATGCATGACACTGTCAATCGTAAGTGTTTCTACACGTACGTTATGGATAAATGTTTGCCTAAAAAAAGCTAACAGATCGTCTCGCAATGATCCTGCAAAGAATAATAGAAAGATAAACACCATGAGCATCACAATCGCACTGGATATGTCCTGACTCTTAACGACCTGCCCTTTTTTTCTAGCATCTTGTCGTTTTTTAGGTGTCGCCTTTTCCGTTTTTTCACCTGCAAAAAACTGTAAATCTAAATCCAGTAGTAGCAACATCTTATCCACCACCTAATATCGCCATTAAATCGCGCATTCCATAAATCATAATCGTAATCAACTTTTGAATGACTTGTATCATAACCGCCATCATTGTGAAGAGCACTAAAAAACTGACACCAATTTTAATTGGGAATCCAACCACAAAGATATTTAATTGTGGCACCGTTTTTGCCGTTATACCAAGTGCTAAATCCACTAAAAATAACGTTGCTACAACAGGTGCTGCCATTTGAAACGCAATAGCAAAGACGGCAGTAAAGGTTGTCATGACAAACTGGATATAATCATCTTGCGCGAAATTAGGAAATCCCTGATCTATAGGTAAAAACTGATAACTATAGAAAATCCCATCTAGAATCATATGATGGCCATCAATTGCCAATAAGAACAGCAATGCCAATGTATTAAAAAATTGACCGATTAATGGACTTTGCGCCCCTGTTTGTGGGTCGATAATATTGGCAATGGCAAATCCCATTTGGAAATCGATAAAGCTTCCGGCAATTTGAATTGCCGACATGATGATATAGCCTATTAGACCTAATAACAATCCAATAACAGCTTCTTTCATCACTAAAAGTATGTAATCACCATTAAAAAGAAATGGCTCTACGTCTATTGTATAATACATCATCCAAGCTAAAACGAATGCGAGGGAAATTCGTACTTTCTGCGGAATCGTCCTATATGAAAAGAAAGGTACCGTAACAAAAAAAGCTGTTACGCGCACTAGTACTAATAAGAATACCGTTATTTGAGGGACTAGTTCATTCATGTACTCACCCTATATAACGCGTTAAATTCTCAAAAATGTCTCTCGCATAGCTCGTAACTTGTGATAACATCCACGGACCAAAGAAAACGATGGCCACTAATACTGCGACGATTTTTGGAACGAATGCTAATGTTTGCTCTTGAATCGAAGTTGTTGCTTGAAATATACTTACCGCTAAACCAGAGATTAAAGCAACTAATAATAGCGGTCCGCTTGTTAGAAGGATAATCATAATGGCACGCTCTGCTATTGAAATAACCATTTCACCTGTCATACTGTATCATCCCCTAAAAACTTTGTAGTAATGATTTCATTACGAGGTACCAGCCATCGACGAGTACAAATAATAAAATCTTAAACGGCAATGAAATCATAACCGGTGGTAACATCATCATCCCCATCGACATTAATGTACTTGCGACAATCATATCGATTACAAGGAATGGAATAAATATCATAAAACCAATTTGGAAAGCAGTTTTAATTTCACTGAGTGCAAAAGCAGGTACGAGCATAGTAAGTGGAATTTCCTCTACAGATGCTGGCTTTTCTGCCTTATTATATTGTAAAAACAAATCTAAATCTTTTTGCCTTGTATGCTTACTCATAAACTCTTTAAACGGCACACTTGCCTTCTCATATGCTTCTTCTAGCCCAATTTCTTCAGCAAATAGTGGCTGTAATGCCTCTTTATTGACCTCTTGAAATGTAGGAGCCATGATAAAGAAGGTTAAAAATAAGGCAAGTCCAACAATAACCTGATTAGGAGGCATTTGTTGTGTCGCCAACGCTGTACGTACAAATGAGAGCACAATGACAATCCGCGCAAATGATGTCATTAAAATTAAAATGCTCGGGGCAAGTGACAATACAGTTAATAATAAAAGGAGCTTAATAGAAGTTGAGACATTGGTTGGGTCGCTGTTGGAAAAATAATTGACTATATCATTCATTTATCATCATTCTCCTTTTGCTTCCATCTCTCTAATTCTTCACTACGCTCCTGTTTAATTTCAGAGATTTTTTTTTCAAAAAGTTCACCAAACGAATCTTGTTGTGTGCTTGTTGATGAATTTTGTTTATTTTTTCTCTTAAACTTAGAAATTACTTCTGCTATATAAGGTGATGTTGCCGCAAATTCCTGTTTTTCGTTATAGAGCGCTAACAGCTCTTCAACTTCTTGCGGATCGGTAATTTCTCGAATCAGTTGGACATCTTCACCGACACCAACCAAATAAATCGTTTTACCTATTTGCAACAGTTGAACAGACTTTTGTGCCCCTAACGATAAACCGCCTAAATTTTGTACCATTTGATTTCGTTGAAAAGTTAAATTTCTTTTATTTAAAAACTTCATCAACCCATAAAATAAAGCTACAACAAAAATAAGCGCCAAAACCATTTTTATGTATTCCCATGCAGAAACATCTCCAGCTGCTGAAACAACTGTATCTTCTTTCGCAGCTGGGTCTGAATTTTCCTTACATTCCTCTGGTTTTTTCATACAATACTCAATACTATTTGTATCGGTATCTGCATGAACAGAAACTGTTGGTGGATACACAAATAGGAAGGTTACAAGAAATGCGAAAATCATCGTGACACGAAATGATTTTAACATTTGCATGAAATCATCCTAGTGCTTTTTGAATCGCTTCAATTACACGATCAGCTTGGAAAGGCTTAACAATGAAGTCTTTCGCGCCAGCTTGAATTGCATCGATTACCATTGCTTGTTGTCCCATTGCTGAACACATGATTACTGTTGCGCTTGGATCAGTACCTTTAATCGCTTTAAGAGCCGCAATACCATCCATTTCAGGCATTGTAATATCCATTGTTACTAAATCTGGCTTTAACTCGTTGTATTTTTCAACAGCCTGTAGACCATCGGCAGCTTCCCCTACAACTTCAAATCCGTTTTTGGATAAAATATCCTTGATCATCATGCGCATAAATGCAGCATCGTCTACAATCAAAATTCTTTTAGACATGGTTAACTCCTCCAATTGAAACTATCTTAAATTATTTAAACGCTCTGCTTGACTTAAAACATCTGTAATGCGGACACCGAAGTTTTCGTCAATAACAACCACTTCGCCTTTGGCAATTAGACGACTATTTACTAGAATATCAACTGGTTCCCCTGCTAATTTATCTAATTCTATAATCGATCCACTAGCTAGTTCTAAAATCTCTTTAACAGAACGTTTCGTACGTCCTAACTCTACAGTAACTTGCAATGGAATATCAAGTAGCATATTTAAATTTCTAGCCTCAGATTGAGAGATTACATTTGGATCAAAGCTAGCAAACTGTGCTTGCTGAACATTTACAGGTTGAACTGGTCTTTGTTGCATCTGAATTTGTTGTTGTTCTTGATACATTGGTGGTTGCTCTTGATACATCGGCTGTTGCACTGGTGCAGCCGGTTGTTGATATGCCGGTTGCTGTGCTGGTGGCGGTGTATGTTGAACTGGTGGTGGCGCAATAGGCGCTTCCGGTGCAATGGTAGCTGCAACTGGCTCTGCAATCGCCTCTGTTTCACCTAATAATGATTTGACAATATTTTGACTAAACTTCAGTGGCAATAATTGCATTAAGTTCGAATCAATTAAATTACCGATACGTAATCGGAATGAAACTTTTACTAGTAAATCGTCTTCCGGAATATTGTCTCGACCTTCATTTTTAGAAATATTCATTAGATCGATTGTCGGTGGCGAAATATCCACCTTTTTGTTGAATACTGTCGACATGGATGTTGCCGCAGAACCCATCATTTGATTCATCGCTTCTTGTACTGCACTTAGCTGAATTTCACCTAGGTCAGGCTTAGGGTTTAAACCGTCCCCACCTAACATTAAATCGGCTATAATGGCAGCATCTGATTGTTTAATAACAAGTAAATTCATACCTGTTAAACCAATCGTATATTCTACCTGTACGGCTACATACGGATGAGGAAATTCCTCTTCTAACTTATTACGGTTAATCATTGAAATACTAGGGGTAGTAATATCTACTTTTTGTCCTAATAACGCAGAAAGAGCAGTAGCTGAACTACCAAAAGATATATTGCCGACTTCACCGAGTGCATCTTGAGCAAACGAATCAAGGTAATCCTCTACTCTTACCTCATTTTGTTCTTCTTTTGTAGAAGCTTCGCTGTCGTTCATTCTATCGTCCAACGTTTCGCCCCTTAATAACGCTTCAATTTCTTCTTGGGAGAGCATTTCATCACTCATCTTCGTCTCCTCCTTTCAAAGGGTCGATAATCTGGATTGCTAATTTTTTACCCTGTTTGCCAGGTTGTACTGTGAATTTAGGTAATGTACCTACTTTCAGCAGCAGTGGATCATCAATTTTTTGTTCTAATTGAATAACATCACCGACTTGCATCATTAAGAAGTCTTCAATGGTGATGTCGCTAATGCCTAACTCAACAGAAAGAGGCAATTGAGCTTGTTTTACACGTGTTTCAAGCATTTTTGTTTGCTCTGGTGACATCTCTTTTGTATTAGTTTGCATCCAATAGCGAACAGATAGATTTGGTACAATTGGCTCTAAAACAACATGCGGAATACAAATATTAATCATACCGCTTGTCTCACCAATAATCGTATTTAATGAAATGACGACTACCGTTTCATTTGGTGATATCATTTGTAAAAACTGAGGATTCACCTCAAGCTCTACTAAAATTGGGTCGATTTCAGCAACATTTTCCCATGCTTCGCGTAAATTGTCGAATGAGCGTTCAAAGAGATTTGTCATAATTTTTGTTTCAATTTCTGTTAAGTTATCAACATTACTATGACTTGCTCCACTACCACCCATTAAACGATCTAACATCGAATAAGCAATGTTTGGGTTTATTTCCATCAATATATTACCATCAAGTGGTGGCACTTCAAACACATTAATGAGCGTCATATTCGGAATTGAACGAACAAACTCTTCAAAGGGTATTTGGTCTACTGATGCTACTGTAATTTGTACATAGCTTCTTAACTGTGCAGAAAAGAAGGTAGTCAGTAGTCGTGCAAAATTCTCATGTATTCGGGTCAAACTTCGGATTTGATCTTTTGAGAAGCGCAACGCTCGCTTAAAGTCATAAACTTTAACCTTTCGCCCCTCGTCCTCTTTTTTAATGTCATCCGCTGACATTTCTCCGGTCGAGATTGCGGATAGTAGCGCATCTATCTCAGATTGGGATAACACATCTCCTGCCATTTGCCCACCTCCATTTCAAGCAGTTTCTAATTTTTATTGAAAGATGTAGGAGGTAATATATACTTGTTGAATTTCTCCCTCTTGCATCAATTCATTTAACTGTGTTTTTATTGCCTTTTCAAACATTATTTTACCTTGCTTGCCATCTAAATCTTTTTGTTCCATTTCTGAAAGCTCTTGAATAATTAAATTATTCGTTTGGAAATCACGCTTCTTTAACTCTTCTGCAGCGTCCTTGCTAGTAGTTTGGATTTTTAGCGTCATGCGCACAACCCTTTTATCAGCAAGATTGGTCATAATTTCAGGAACATCAACAGAGGCTTCTACAATATCGTCTATTGATGGTTCAAGTGATGCTGCCGGCTTATTGAATTGAGTAAATAATACAAACGCAATAACGCCAATAAGTATAATCGCCACTAGTACGATGATAATCATCGTTAACACTTTATTATTCTTCATCTTCTTCACCTCGTAGATGCGGGTTTGATAGTACTTGTATATTGTTATAAAAAGCTGTTGCCTTTTGTCGCACCTCATCTTCACTCTGTAACACAATAATTTTTGTTCCTGTTGTTAAAGTAATAGTCGTATCTGGGAAAGATTCGACTGTTTCTATGTATAAAGCATTTAGTGTAAATGCTTTGCCATTTAGTCGTGTTAGTTCAATCATTGAAATAGGGCCGGTCTAGCGCAAGAGCCGGCCCGACCCTCCCTCATATTGAAAATTATGTTTTATAGCTCGAACGCCCTCTACGCATAACCTCTTGTGACATCATCCAAAGCTCTACTAAATTACTAGCAGCTATTTGGTTGCATACTTAAAGGCTTAAAAACTATGATATAGCAGCTTTCGAAACTAGAAGTAACTAATTTCTAAACTATCGTTTTAAGTTAACTAACTCTTGAAGAACCTCATCTGATGTAGTGATAATACGCGTATTTGCTTGGAAGCCACGTTGCGCTACAATCATTTCAGTAAATTCTTCTGATAAGTCGACGTTGGACATTTCAAGTGCCCCTGCCGTAATTGACCCCATACCTGCTACTGTAGCAATTTGTCCATAAGGTGCTCCAGAGTTAGCAGTTGCTTGGAAGTAGTTACTACCTACTTTTTCAAGACCACCTGCATTAGGGAATTTAACCATAACAATTTGACCTGCATATTGTCTATATCCATTTGCATCCACATATTCAACCGTTCCATCCGGACCAATACTCAACTCTTTTGCAGTTGTTGGGATTTTAATTGGGTTATTACCGTCAAAAGTAAAAGTATCGTTTTCTCCAAGTAAATCCTCTGTTATCCCATTCAGCGGGCTGGCTTCTTTATCTGCTTCTGCATTACTTTCAGTTGAGTCAGTTTCATACAATGTATCATTGGCATGACCCACTAAATATTTCCCTTCTGCATTCACTAAATAACCTGCATTATCCATGTAGAAGTTACCTGCACGCGTATAAACAACGTTTGTATAGTTTTCTGCAACACCATCCGTATTTGACACCGAGTCGGCTACCATAAAGAATCCTTCACCTTGAATGGCAAGATCCAATGGGCGGTTTGTCGTTTGACGTGAGCCAGAACCGTGAACTGTATCAATTGCTGCAAGTGTTGAACCAAGACCTATTTGTAAAGGGTTTGTACCACCACGAGTAGGCGTTGCAGCTGAAGCACCTCCACTCGTTTGAGATAGGATGTCTTTGAAAATCACGCGACCTTTTTTAAATCCATACGTGTTTACATTTGCAATATTATTGCCAATAACATCTAGCTTTGTTTGGAAGTTTTTAAGACCTGAAATACCTGAATACATAGAACGTAACATAAGTTGTCGTTCTCCCTTCATTTTTTGAATTGTGCGCCTCTGTCAGTCAGCAACACATAGGCTTCCTTACTAAAGAAGGTCCAGCCTTAAAGCACGATTGTGCCATCAATATTAGTAAACAGTTGTTGCTTTGCTTCCGTGCGATCCATTGCTGTAATAACAGTAGCATTTTTAGCACTGACAATTAAAGCTGCTTGATCCATCAAGACTAATGGTTGTTTGACACCTTTGGAATGTGCCTCAAATACCTTGTCAGATACAACCTGCCATTCCTGTTCAGTAATCGCGATATTACGCTCTTTAATGCGTTCATGAGCATGCTTACTGACTTTTAGCTCCTGTTGATTCGTCGCCTCATGTAAATGCGCACTAAACGATTGCTGTGTATTGGTAGGTGTAGGTTGCTTTTGGCGAATAGTAGGATACAATGGGACACGATGAATTGAAAATTTATCCATCTTTCTCCACCACCTTTATTCGCTAATTACTGTAAATTCTTTCCCTGCTAGTTTTTTGCCATTTGCTAATTCATAATAAATAATGCCATCTTTATTAGATACAGAAGTGATTCTACCTTGTGCATCTTGTTCCCCGTCTTTGTACGTAACATTTTTGCCGATTAGCATACTCGCTTGTACAAGCGGTGATTCAGTTGATGTATTGTTTTCACCTGTGCTCGTTTCTTTATTACCAAGAATAGCAGAGATGTTTCCTGGGAATATTTCCTTGCCATCTGCTAATACAAACACGGCTTCCCCATCAACAAATTTTAAAGATTGGATAACGCCTGAACCTTCTATTACAATCGGCTTATTATCTTTATCCACTTCTTTTGAGATTTCATGCCATTTTACTTCTTTGCCAACAAATGATGTATAGTTCATAAGCTGCGATTGTTGTTGAGACATCAATAATGATTCCATCGCCTTTGTCATATTTTGCATTTGTTCTAAAGAAGAGAACTGTGCCATTTGAGCAATAAATTCTCGGTCATCCATAGGATTTGTTGGATCTTGATGTTGTAATTGTGTAATTAATAACTTTAAAAATGCATCTTTACCGAGCTCACTACTACCTGTTTGTTTAGTTGGGGCACTATAGTTTGAATAGTAAAGATCATTTGAAATTTTCGTTTCAGCCACTGTTTACACCTCCTCAATTTCTAAATAATCATGGAAGGACATACTCTCTTCGTTATCCTCATTTTGTTGCTCTTGTTCTTCTTGCTGTTGTCGCTTAAAGAAGTTGTTAAAGAAGTGTTGATCTCGCTGTTGTCTATCAGCATCCTGCAACGACTGTGCAATATCTAGTCGCTCCACTTGGATATTTTGCTGAACAAACGCTTGCTTTAACTGATGTGCTTGACTGTCAAGCAGTTCACGCCCGTGCGCAGTAGATGCTAGTAGACGCGCAGTTAAAACACCGTCATTTTGGACAAGCTCGATTCGAATTGTACCAAGATTTTCAGGATATAATTTTAATGTTAAACGTGTAATCCCTTGCGCATTAGAAATTTGAGCTTTATTGATGATTGCCTGCATTTCTTTCAGTAATGCTTCCGATTGAGCTGGCTTAGCTGTTGGCAAAGTTACTTGGAATGTATCTGCTTTTGTTTGTACTGTATTCGCTGTCACCATTTCATTAGCATTTGTATCGCTTTGTTTCGTCACTTGTACTTGCTGAATGACTTGTTGGAAACCTTGCAACGGCAATGTAACAGTTGTTTTTGTGGTAACTTGTTGCGCAGTTTGAATCGTTTCAATTTGCGTTTGCACCGTTGTTAAAAATTGTTGAACGTTTGACAAACTATTTTCTTGAGACATTGTTAAATCTGCTTTTTGTCCAACTAATTGTGTTAGTTTTAATACTTGAAGTAGCGTTGTTGCCTCCTCGGGCGTTACTTGTCCTTCACCTTGTAAAGCAGCTACTAACTGCGTCTGTAACACAGGTGCTTGAGCGTCTACTAAAGTTAGTAGCTCCCACACATCACTCGCTTGCTGTTCTTCCCCTAGAAGTTGTTGAACCAATTTCTGAATTTGCTCTTTATCTACATTCAATGCAGCCATTAAATTGTCTAAATTCAACATTTCATCCATAGCTACTGCTTTGCCATCTTCCCCTATTTGAAGCATTAACAAGCCTTCGTCGTGCGGGATCTCTAACAAATCTAACAATTCCTCGATAGATTGAGTATTTAATAATTCCTCTAGTTCAGCTAACTTATCGCCATCTTGTGTTTCACTGCTTTGTGATATGTTATTTTGCTGGTTTGTTGAAGCTACTACTTGTCCAAATACAGATCCAAATTTTGATACTTTATCTTGAGCTGTTCCTGCATTTGTTTTTACTTCAGCATTACTAGCTGACACAGCTTTCGGTGAAGCAGTGTTTACTTTAGAAGCCGTCATATTCATCATTGCAATATTCATGTTTTCACCTCCTTTTCAATTGTTTTTTTATTGTTTAGCCATCAGTTCAGTATATTTCGCAGCATCTTGTGGTTCCATTTTCTCTAAAATAGCAGCTAACTTATCAGGTTTTAAACTTGATAAAATGCGCAATGCCTGTGCATCGCTCATTTTTATAAGCACCGGTGCTGCTGCTTTAGGTGACATTTTATCAAAAGTAGACAAAATATCATTGAAATCACGTTTCACATCATCTTGTTCTCTATTTAATTTTTCTATTTCAAACAGTAATTTCTCTTGTTCTGTCAACAATTTTTCTTTCTCAGTTGTCGTGTCATCTAATTTTTTTTGCAATTGCGCTATTTCGGCTTCTTTTTCTTGTATTTCTGCCTGTAAACTTACAACTTTGGAATCATCAATTACAACAGCATCTTTCGCTTGTTGAGCCTCTGATTCAACAAAAGGTAAGCTACTTACTGCCTTTTTTCCTAAATCAAAGACGTTCGTATTCATTAACGTTGCTACAACAAGTAACACCGCGACTACAAACATAACAGGTATTAATATCCAGATAAAAAACTTTTGGAAACCTCCTGATTTACGTGGTGGCTGTTGTACTTCTAATTCAGTTTTAATACGGTTTTCTTTTTTCGCCATGAAATCACCTGATTTCTTTCTTGAAATACGTAAGTGAAGAAATTTCATCTAAAAATATGCTCTCGATGCGATCTTGTTCTTGTTGAAATGACTTATAATCTTTTTCACGCATTTTTTCAAATTTACGTACTTCCAAGTTTTTTTCTAATAGTTTTTCTTCGTACCAATTCATTTTAGAACGTGCCTGTACAACCTTTTGTTGCACGTCGGCAATAGTCTTTTCAAGGCTATCAATAAAACGAGCATAGTGATGAATTTCTTCTATTGATGATCCTACAACTAAACGTTCTTGCTGAAATTCTATTAAATTCTCTTTCTTTTTCAGCAAGTCATACAACTTTGTTGCAACCTCTTCAAAAGAACGAACAGCTTCTTTATAGGCAATTTCAGTTTCATTTTTTTCTTGTTCTCGAATGGTTAACACTTTTTCAAAACGATACATATAACTAACCAACCTACTTGCCACCACCGTTCGATAATGTAATCAACTCATTCATACTTTCCTCAAGCGTCACCTTATCTAAATACCCTTGCTTTAAATAAGCCGTAATAAGCGGTTCATAATAAATGGCCTCATCAATCTCTTTAGATGTCCCACGTTTATAGGCACCGATATTAATTAAGTCCTCAGATTTGTCATATGTATAATAAAGCTCACGTAAACGCTCGGCCGCTTTTTTATGCGCTGGCTCTGCCACATGATTCATTAAACGACTGACGCTTTTCAGCACATTAATAGCAGGATATTGGCCCTTATTGGCAAGGTTTCGGTCAAGTACAATATGTCCGTCTAAAATACCTCGCACTGTATCAGCTATAGGCTCGTTCATATCATCACCATCAACTAGTACCGTGTAAAAGGCAGTAATCGAACCTTTTTCATTTGTCCCCGTACGCTCTAATAACTTTGGTAAAATCGCAAATACAGATGGCGTATAACCTTTTTGAGCAGGGGGCTCTCCTGTTGCAAGCCCTATTTCCCGCTGTGCCATTGCAACACGCGTTACTGAGTCCATCATCAACATGACATTTAAGCCACGATTTCTAAAGTACTCTGCAATAGCTGTTGCAGTAAACGCTCCTTTAATACGCATTAGTGCTGGTTGGTCTGACGTAGCTGCCACAACAATTGAGCGGCTTAACCCCTCAGATCCTAAATCTCTTTCAATAAATTCGCGCACCTCACGGCCACGCTCTCCAACTAACGCAATGACATTTAAATCCGCTTGTGTATTGCGTGCAATCATGCCTAGTAATGTACTTTTACCTACCCCAGAGCCGGCGAAGATACCTACACGTTGTCCGTTACCGACAGTTAACATACCATCAATTGCTTTTACTCCAACCTCAAGTCTTTCATTAATTGGCGGACGAGTAAGGGGATTGGGTGGATCTTGTTCTGTAGGAACAGACATTAATCCTTTCGGTAACAAAGTACCATCAATAGGATTCCCCATTGAATCTAGAACCTTCCCAATTAACTCTGGTCCCACTTTAATTTCAAGCGGCGCCCCTGTTCCTTCTACTAAGCAACCAATCGATATTTCTCGAAGCGAAGTATAAGGCATCAAAACAACAATTTCATCTTTGAAGCCAACAACTTCTGCCAAAATGATTTGATGGCCGTTTTTCGACGTTTCAACATGAATTTTACACACATCACCGATGGAACTATCGGGACCTTGCGACTCAATCATTAAGCCGACAACTCTCGTTACTCTACCAAACTTTTTGAAAGTCGGTATATTTGGAATTTGTTCGATTAATTGAGCCGTTTTCATGTCGATCATTCCTTACTTTCTAATATTTCATGTAGCTTGATTCTTAATTCATTTAATTGCTCGTCAATACTAACAACTATCCGACCATAATTTGTTTCGATATAGCAATCTGTTTCATTTGCAAAATCTTCGTTAACAAAAATCATAAATGGTACGTCTGTTGGGAACATTTCGGCCAACTCATCACGATTAGATGTAATTAAGCCATAATATGTAGGAGAAACGTAGATTTTAATTTCCTTCATTTCTCTCGCTTCTTTAAGACCTCTACGAACAATGGATAGATATAATTCATCGTTTTGCTCTAATGAAGTCCCTATAATACGTTCTGCAGCAGTTAAACCTAGTTCTAAAATAATTGCTTCTTGATCTTCGATATATTTTTTCGCATTTTCCCCAGCTTGTACAATGATTTCATTCGCTGTTTGAAGGGATTGCGCCATTGCTTCCGTGGCTCTGTTTGTACCATCCTCATAGCCTTGACCATACCCTTCATCATACGCTTCTTGTACACGATTTGGGCGTTCTTCTTCCCAGCTTTGTTTCATATGCTCAATTTCTTGGAAGTGCATTTGCATCTCTTGTTCAAAGGCTTGTCGTGCCGCTTGAATTTCAGCTCGAGCCTCTGCAAGTAAACGATCACGTTCGGCAAATACATCTTCCATTGTCATTTGATGATGGGATGTTTCATCTGTTTCCATTTCGGGTATATCAAACATATCACGTATTTGTATCTTCTTTACATTATCGCCATTGGACTGTGTGTATACAGAACGGATGATTCTAGACAATGACGTCATCTCCTCCACCACGTGCAATAATAATCTCACCAGCATCCTCTAAGCGACGAATAACAGCAACAATTCGCGATTGAGCTTCTTCTACGTCACGCAAACGAACTGGCCCCATAATTTCCATTTCTTCTTTGAAAGTATCTGCCATTCGTTGTGACATATTTCGGAAGATAATATCTTTTACTTCTTCGCTTGACACTTTCATTGAAAGGAGTAAATCTTCGTTTTCACAATCACGGATAACACGCTGAATCGAACGGTTATCAAGCGTAACAATATCTTCGAATACAAACATGCGTTTTTTGATTTCTTCTGCAAGCTCTGGGTCTTGAATTTCGAGTGCATCGAGAATCGTTTTTTCTGTTTGTCGGTCTACACCATTTAATACTTCAACGACTGCGTCGATACCACCAGTTTCTGTGTAGTCTTGCGTCACAGTTGAAGATAGTTTACGTTCTAAGACAGACTCAATTTCACTAATTACTTCTGGTGAAGTTGACTCCATCATCGCAATACGTTTAGCTATATCAGCTTGTACTTCTTGTGGTAATGAAGATAAAATAACACCCGCTTGTCCTGCTTCTAAATACGAGAGAATAAGGGCAATTGTTTGTGGATGTTCATTTTGAATAAAGTTAAAAATTTGTGCAGGATCTGCTCTACGTGCAAAGTCGAATGGGCGCACTTGTAAAGAAGAAGTCAAACGATTAATGATTGTTTGAGCTTGTTCAATACCTAGTGCTTTCTCTAATACCGTCTTCGCGTAGCCAATACCGCCTTGTGTAATATAATCTTGCGCAAGTGCAATATTGTGGAATTCTTCAATAATTTCTTCTTTTACATTTGCTTCTACTTTTTTAACACTTGAAATTTCTAACGTTAAACGTTCAATTTCTTCCTCAGTTAAATGTTTATAGACAGAAGCTGAAACCTCAGGCCCTAATGAAATTAACAAGAGTGCGGCCTTTTGTTTTCCGGTTAATTCCTTATCTTTCTTGGACACAGCAGAACCTCCTAGTTAGTCTTCCGCAATCCAACTACGCAGTAACTTTGCAAAATCATCAGGCTTTTCTTTCGCCATTTTTTCAAGTTGCTTACGACGCATTGTAGCTTCCGTTTCAATTTCTTCATTAATATCATCAATCATCAATTCTTCTTGTTCTTCTAGGATACTTAACTCTTCTTCTTCCTTCGCACGTTTACGTGAACGGATAATAAAGAATGCAAGTAATAGAATAACAGCTAGTAAAATACCTCCAACTACCCAAACCCACCATGGGATAACAGGTGTTTCATCAGCAGTATCAGCTACCTTACCATTTAACGGTTGGACAGAAACAGCCACTTTTTCATCAATTTGCTCTTGAGTAAGTACCGCTGCTACATCCTTTGAAATTGTTGTACGAACAATTGTACTTAAAATTTTCTCAATGTCTTGTTGTACACCATCAGGTAATGATGCAGCGTCTGTAGCTGTAGGTGGTTCAACAATTACTTGGATGCCAATATCTTGAATTTTATATGGTGCTTCTTGAATATCTTTACGAATACGGTTGACGTCATTATTAATAGTTTCTTCCGTACGTTCATAATCACCATTTCCTGTTGCACCCTCATTGTATGTTGTGAAATTATCTGTAGTTGTTTCAGCCTCAGGTGTACCCATTGCTGCATTACCAGTACCAGAATATTGCTCTGTAATACGTTGGGCGCTTATCGCAATCCCTTCCATATTCTCTTCATCAACTGGTGTCACTAAGTTCTCTTCACGATTTTCCTTTTTAAAGTCAATGTCTGTTGTAACAGAAACAATTACTTTATCTTGTCCCATCAGTGTTCCTAGCATATTTTGCACTTGACGTTGTAGGTCACGTTCAACCAATTTCTTCATTTGTAATTGACCTTCAGCTGTTGTTGTCGATGTACCATCTGTTGTTGCAGCATTTAAATCAAAGTACTCTGAGAATTGATTCGAGATCACAATGTTATCAGTTTTTAAATTCGGAATACTTTTTGAAACTAAGTTGTACATTGTTGCAATTTGTTGTTCTGTAAACTTATAGCCAGGATCTGTATTCAATACAATGGATGCAGTCGCATCTTCTTTTACATCCTGTATGAAAACTCCTTCTTCAGGAAGAGTGATCATCACTTTTGCATCTTTTACGCCCTCTAGATTTTTGATTAGCTTAGCAATTTCTGTTTCAGTTGCGGCTTTTTTCAATAAATTGAATTCATTGTCCGTCATACCGAAGCCAGAACTATTAGCAAAAGAGTAATCGATTGTTCCAGTCTGAGGATATCCTTCTGATGCTAGTTGCACCAATAAAGAGTCAACCTGTTCTTGAGGCACTAATATAGATGTGCCTCCTGGGGCAATTTCATATTTTACACCTTGAGAATCCAATGCTTCTTTTACTTGCCCAATTTCTCTTGTGGATAAATCTTTATAGAGCGGAACATATGTAGTTTTTGTTGCAAAAAACGTAATGATGGCTGCAAGTGCTATCACACCTACTACAGAACTAAGCATTACTATTTTTTGTGTTTTACTCCGACTTTTCCAAAATTGGCTGGTGTCGGTTTTTATTTTCGTCAATCGTTCATTCATTATGAATCCTCCGGTTATAGTGAATAACCTAGCAATCAATAATTCGCGATAACAGTGGAATCTCATGGAAGTATTGAATATAAAATGTATCGTTCCATGAGAAGCCTAATTAATTGGATTGGTGTCTTTCTTCACCAACGCAATTTAATTAGACACTCATTCGCATTATTTCTTGGTAAGCTTCAATCACCTTATTGCGAACTTCAATTGTTGCGTTTAATGTAATGCTCGCCTTTTGAGATGCAATCATTACTTCGTGCAACTCCACATCTCCACCAGTTATTAGCTTTTGTGTAAATTTATCAGAAGTGATTTGCTGATCATTCACTTTCGCTATTGCCTCTTTTAACGAATTCGCAAAGCTTTGTTGCGCTTCGTAAGGTGTCGTTTTTAGTTTATTTGTTTCATTTACAACCTGAGTAGGTGTCATTAGTGAAACGGACGAAATTGCCATTATGTATCCATCCTTTCTTTATGTTTATTTACCAATCTCCAACGCCTTTGTCAGCATGGACTTATTTGCATTTAAAACTGTTATGTTCGCCTCGTATGAACGAGTAGCAGACATTAAATCTACCATTTCTTTTAACGGGTCAACATTTGGCATGTTGACATAGCCTTCTGCATTTGCATCCGGATGTGTCGGATCATACACTAATTTGAAAGGTGTTTCTGTATCTTCCTTAATTTGCGATACTTTTACGCCATTCCCCACGCCACCTTTAGCATTTTTTCCGAGTGCAACATTAAGAAACTTTGAAAATTGCCCTTCCTGCGCGGAAAAAGTGACAGACTTCCGGCGGTATGGCTCCCATTCCCCATTTACTTGTTTAGCACGAGTTGTATCCATGTTTGCCATATTGGAAGAAATAACATCCATGCGCAACCTTTGTGCTGTTAAAGCAGAGGCAGTGGTATTCATCCCATGAAATATAGACATTTATTACTTACCTCCTTTAATAACTGTATTGAGTGTATTTAACTTACCATTTACACGGTCGATTAAAGCATTGTAGTAGATTTGATTTTCTGCTAATTTCGTTTGTTCAGCATCCATATCTACAGCATTTCCGTTATTTCGATATCGTAAGCCGTCAACATTATGGACACCTGGTGTCGATTGTCTTATTTCGAAATCATAATGTCTACTATCTGTGCGATATGCCGAAATAGAAATTTGTTTCTCTTTCTCCAACATATCCTTAAAACTTACACTTTTCGCCTTATAATTTGGTGTATCGACATTCGCAATGTTATTTGCGATTGTTTTATGATTCAAAGTTGCATAGGAAAGTCCGTTTTCCAGGCTACTAATAGTTCCTCCAAATAAGTTCAAAACCATTCACCTCATTTTAATTCAATCTATGTACTTCTTATTTTATCCAATAATACAATTGTAATTAAGATGATACGTAGTGTCTATTGTCTTTTGTCATTTTTTAATAGTAGATACGCCCTATTTTTTCAGAAGTTTAACCGGGACAAATATGCCCCATCCCTTGGGGCACTAAGCGTCGATGCGTTTCGTCTTATTTCTAGTTATTTTACACTATTTCGACAGTGTTTACTGTATTAGTATCAATTATCTCCCTGTTTATTACTAGACAGGGTTGGATATAAATGACAAATTGTGATTTTTCGGTAAAAAAAAGTCCCTTTTTACTATTTTTAATATGATTATATAAGTAACCTTCTAGAAATGTAATTATGAAAATTTTCGCACATCGACAAAAAAGGCTATTGAAATGCATACCCCATTGTCAGATGTACTGTCTTCAAACTGAGTACTTTTCAGTTGCTTCTCTGAAAAATTCTTTATATGTAAAGATTGAATTACGCGGAAATTAGCAAGTTATTCTCGTATAAGCATTAATTCTTTGCTTAACGGATTTTAATTGTCCCTTTGTTTTGCTAAAGCTACCTCCCCTTTTCCACAATAAACAGACCTTAGGATGCAGTTATTGCACTTACAGAAGATGGATTTTAAATTTCCCTACTAAAAAAGCCCTACCATATTTTTCCCTATTAAAAATACAAGATCGGTACCATTCACAAAAATGACACATATACCATTTGTTGAGATACCATTTGCACGTAAGAAAAGCTAAGTAAGGCTTAACATATTAACAATGTATATAGTTGAGATAACTAAAACAACACTTAGTTACAGTGAAAAGCTCCCTCAAAATCATTTGAGGGAGCTTTTTTAATTATTTCATTTTAATTTCAGCAAGTGCATTTAAGAACTTATCGTTTAATACTTTAATGTAAGTTCCCTTCATACCTAGAGAGCGTGATTCAATGACACCCGCAGATTCTAGTTTACGTAATGCATTGACGATTACTGAACGTGTAATACCTACGCGGTCAGCAATTTTTGAAGCAACTAATAAACCTTCGTTACCATCTAGCTCTTCAAAAATATGTTCAATCGCTTCTAATTCACTATATGAAAGTGAGTTAATCGCCATTTGTACAACAGCTTTGCTACGCGCTTCTTCTTCAATCTCTTCTGATTTCTCACGTAAAATTTCCATACCTACTACTGTTGCACCGTACTCAGCTAAAATTAAATCATCATCTTCAAATTGAGCTGATAAACGGGCTAAAATTAAAGTACCTAAACGTTCACCGCCACCAACGATTGGAACGATTGTTGTTAAAGCGCTTTGGAATAAATCTTTATTTTCTACAGGGAACGCAGTATGTTCATTGTTTATATCTAGGTTTGAAGATGTTTCAGAAATTGTAAATAAGCTATGTGTATATTCTTCTGGGAATTGACGCTCTTCGAACATTTTTTTCATACGCTCATTTTCAATTTGTTGGTGAATTGAAATACCTAAAAGCTTACCTTTACGGCTCACAATATAAACGTTGCTGTCAATAATATCACCTAGTGTGTCAGCCATTTCTTTAAAGTTTACCGGCTTACCTGCAGATGCTTGGAGCATCGAGTTAATTTTACGTGTTTTTTCTAATAAGTTCATTATGTGTTCCTCCTATAAATAATCCATACCGTATTTATTTAATATTCTAAAGTTTTTTACAATTGAATGATACTAACAAGCCTTGCCTACAGTATAAACTGTGACAAATCTTTGTTTTTTACAATACCCGCTAGCTTTTGGTCAACATAAGCAGCTGTTATTTCAATTTGCGCTGGTGCTATTTCAGAAGCTTCAAACGATAATTCTTCTAACAAGCGTTCTAAAATTGTATGCAAACGACGTGCACCAATATTATCGGTTTCTTGGTTAACCTCTGTAGCAATTTCTGCAATTCGTTCAATTGCATTTTCTGCAAAATCGATTGCTACACCTTCTGTTTCTAACAATGCTTTATATTGCAAAATAAGTGATTGATCTGGTTCCTTTAAAATACGAACAAAATCTTGCTTCGTTAATTTTTCTAATTCAACACGGATAGGGAATCGCCCCTGTAATTCTGGAATCAAATCGGATGGCTTTGACATATGGAAAGCACCTGCTGCAATGAAAAGCATGTAGTCTGTTTTGACCGCCCCATACTTTGTCGTCACAGTAGAACCTTCGACAATCGGCAAGATATCGCGCTGAACACCCTCGCGTGAAACACTGGCAGAAGAGTTCGTGTCTTTGCTTGCGATTTTATCGATTTCATCAATAAATATAATCCCAGATTGTTCTGCTCTAGCAATCGCTTCTTGTGACACCTCATCTGCGTCAATCAGCTTATTTGCTTCCTCTATAGTTAAAATACGACGTGCATCTTTTACTTGCACTCTGCGTTTTTTCTGTTTTTTAGGCATTAAGCTAGACAACATGTCTTGCATACCACTATTTGCAGACATATCCATTCCTGTTCCTTGCAATGCATCAAAAATCGACGGACTTTGCTCCGTTACTTCAACTGTAACCCACTCATTTTCTAATTTGCCATTGCGTAAATCAATTGCGATTTGCGCACGTTTTGAGCGCACTTCCGTTTCTTCAGAAGATGTATCATCATGCGTTTGTTGTTCTTTGCCACCAAATAACATTTCAAACGGATTTTGCATAGCCTGTTTTTTACGTAAAGAAGGGACAAGTAATTTTACAATGGCTTCATTTGCCAATTCTTCCGCTTGCTCCTTCACAGACTCCATCATCTCTTCCTTCACTAGACGATGAGCAGCCTCTACAACATCGCGTACCATCGACTCCACATCGCGTCCAACGTAGCCCACTTCTGTAAATTTCGTTGCTTCAACTTTCACGAACGGTGCATTCGTAAGCTTTGCAATTCTTCTTGCAATTTCAGTTTTCCCAACTCCAGTTGGTCCAATCATTAAAATATTTTTTGGAATAACCTCAGCCTTCATATCATCCGCTAGAAGAGAACGACGATAACGATTTCGTAATGCAATAGCTACCGCTCTTTTCGCCTCATTTTGCCCTACGATAAAACGATCCAAATGCTCAGTAATTTGTCTTGGCGTTAAGTTTTGTGGTGTCATTAGTTAAGTGCCTCCACGATAATATTATGGTTTGTAAATACACAAATTTCAGCGGCAGTTTCTAACGCTGCCTCCGCAATCTCTCGGGCAGTCATTGTTTCACCTGCATATTTTTTTAGAGCTCGACCTGCTGATAATGCATAATTCCCACCAGAACCAATTGCTAAAATACCATCGTCTGGTTCAATCACTTCTCCCGTACCAGATACAAGGAGTAGTGTACTTTTATCCATTACAAGTAACATCGCCTCTAGTTGGCGTAGCATTTTATCACCGCGCCATTGTTTTGCTACTTCTACAGCAGCCCGCTGTAAATTCCCATTATATTCGTTTAATTTCGCTTCAAACATTTCAAAAAGTGTAAATGCATCAGCTACCGACCCTGCAAAGCCTGCCAGCACCTGACCATTAAACAGACGTCTGACCTTCCTTGCAGTTCCTTTCATGACAACCGCATTGCCAAGTGTCACTTGACCATCGCCAGCCATAGCGCACCCGCCGTTATGATGTACCGCAAATATCGTAGTCGCATGGATTTGTCCCATTTGCCTTCCTCCTTAGCCTCTATTATGCCCTTGGATGGGCATTCATATATGTTTGACGAAGATGCTCATTTGTTACATGCGTATAAACCTGTGTTGAAGTTAAATGCGCGTGGCCCAGTAACTCCTGCACCGTCCGTAAATCCGCGCCATGATTCAGTAAATGTGTAGCAAAAGTATGGCGAAGCATATGTGGGTATATTTTCGTATGGAGTGAGGTCTTGTCAATCATTTCATTTAAAATATGACGTACCCCTCGTGGTGTAAGTTCCCCACCACGCATGTTGACAAATAATTGCTCATGATTTGTTTGTTTCATCAAACGTGGACGAGCCTGCTCTATGTAGTGCTGTATAGCCACACTCGCAAATTGACCAAATGGTATAATACGTTCTTTTCTTCCTTTACCCATTACCCGAACAATAGAATAACGGAAATCTATATCCCCTACCATAATGGATGTGAGCTCACTCACACGAATGCCCGTTGCATATAATAACTCTAAAATCGCCATATTGCGCAACGATTTCAAATCATCGCCTACATTCGCATCAAAAAGCTGCATTAATTCTTGTTCGTAAAAAAAACTTGGTAAACGTGATTCTTTTTTCGGATGATAGAGCGATCGAAAAGCGCCATCATCCAAGCCGTGCTGTTTATTTAGAAAGCGAAAAAAGGAGCGGATTGATGAAATCTTCCTTGATACAGAAGTTCTTGCTTTCTTTTCATCGTACAACTTCGTTACATATAGACGTGCATGTATATACTCAACACTAGCTAAATCATTAACGCCTTCTGCCTGTAAAAACGCTAAAAAATCCAGTAGGTCTGATTCATATTCTCGCACAGTATGAACAGAGAAGTTTTTTTCTACCTGGATGTAAAGCATAAACTGTTCAAGTGCTTCTTGGGACGAAACTAACATGAAAGATTCACCACCAATGAATTATTCGTAACCTTCTCTCATTACTATTACCAACAAATTCAAATGGTAAAACAATTGCGGCCATCTAAATCAATTTGTTGCTTTAGTAATCTTTAAAAAACATACATATTGACACTATACCTATCTTCGTAATATAGCAAGTGAAAATGGTTATATTTTGAGAAAATCTCTATACAAAATAATAAAATACGTGTAAATAAGCATTTTGTCTACATAAAAGAAAAAGCCTCTAAGAGTATATCAACTTTTAGAGGCTTTTGGCAATTAAATTGTTTGTGAATTCACAAAATTTTGAATTGTGCTCATTGCACGTGCAGCATGCATTTCTGCACGTTCTGGTTTTGAACGACGTCCAGGTGGTAATTCAGGGAATATGCCAAAGTTGACATTCATCGGTTGGAAGTTTTTCGATTGTGCTTCTGTTATATAACGCGCCATACTTCCTAATGCCGTTTCGAATGGGAAAATAATTGGTTCTTGTCCCAATGCTAAACGTGCCGCATTAATGCCAGCAATTAAACCGCTTCCTGCTGATTCTACATAACCTTCTACACCCGTCATTTGACCAGCAAAGAAAATATTTTTTTGTTCACGTAACTGATATGTTTTCTCTAAAACTTTCGGTGAATTAATGAAAGTATTTCTGTGCATTACACCATAGCGTACGATTTCAACATTTTCTAGTCCAGGAATTAGTTGTAGTACTTCCTTTTGCGGCCCCCACTTTAAGTGCGTTTGGAAACCTACGATATTGTAAAGGGTACCTGCTGCATCATCTTGGCGCAATTGTACTACCGCATATGGTCGTTTACCTGTTTTTGGATCTTCAAGCCCTACTGGCTTCATCGGTCCAAATAACATTGTTTTTTCACCACGAGCTGCCATTACTTCGATTGGCATGCAGCCTTCAAAATAAATTTCTTTTTCAAATTCTTTTAATGGCACAACTTCTGCTTCAATCAATGCTTGGCGGAAACGATCGAATTCTTCTTTTGTCATAGGACAGTTTAAATAAGCCGCTTCACCTTTATCATAACGAGATTTTAAATATACTTTATCCATATCGATGCTATCTTTTTCAATAATTGGTGCAGCTGCATCATAGAAATATAAATAGTCGAGACCTGTTAATCCTTGAATTTTTTCAGCTAGTGCTTTTGAAGTCAGTGGGCCTGTTGCAATAACCGTAATGCCCTCTGGAATTTCTGTAACTTCTTCATGTATTACTTCCACTAGTGGGTGATTTTTTACCGCTTCCGTTACATAGCCTGCAAACTCATGACGGTCAACTGCAAGTGCACCACCTGCTGGTACTGAGCATGCATCAGCTGCTTTTAAAATAACAGAGTCTAATAAACGCATTTCTTCTTTAATAACACCTACTGCATTTGTCAGTGTATTAGCACGTAACGAGTTTGAACAAACAAGCTCTGCAAATTTATCAGTATGGTGGGCAGGTGTTTGTTTAACAGGGCGCATTTCATAAAGTTTAACTTTTACTCCACGTTTAGCAATTTGCCAAGCCGCTTCACTTCCTGCAAGGCCAGCACCTATTACATTTACAACTAGTTCAGTCATGTTCTTACCATCTTCCTATCATTGTGTTGGTGTCTCTTCATAGTCACATTTCGTACACTGAATTTGTACACCTTTTTTTAATTTTTTCTCTACTAATAATGCACTACATTTCGGGCATGGTCTACTAATCGGTTTATCCCATGATACAAATTCGCATTCTGGATATTGATTACATCCATAAAATAAACGCTTTGTTTTACTTTTACGCTCAACAATTTCACCTGTTTCACAAGAAGGGCATTTAACCCCGATTGGCTTCATAATTGCTTTTGTATTTCGGCAATCTGGGAAGTTCGAGCAAGCCATAAATTTTCCATAGCGCCCCAGTTTGAATACCATTGGTGAACCACATTTTTCGCAATCCTCGCCAGCCGGTTCATCTTTAATTACTACTTTCTCCATTTCAGCATCCGCATGCTTGACATGAACTTCAAAGTCTTTATAAAAATCATCGATTACTTCAACCCATTTACGACTACCTTCTTCAACATCATCGAGATCTTGTTCCATTTTTGCTGTAAATTCGATATTGATGATATCAGGGAAAAATTCCAGCATTTGTTGGTGGACAATTTCACCTAGCTCTGTCGGCATAAATCTTTTGGCATCAAGCACAACATAGCCGCGGCGTTGAATTGTATCGAGGGTCGGTGCATATGTCGACGGTCGTCCTATTCCTAACTCTTCCATTGTTTTCACAAGACGCGCTTCTGAATAACGCGGTGGAGGCTGTGTAAAGTGTTGCTTCGGTTCGATTTCAAGTGATGTCACCTGATCGCCGATTTCCATTTCCGGTAGAAGTTTCGTCGTTTCTTCTGTTTGATCATCTGTACCTTCAATATAGAGTTTCATAAATCCGGCAAATTTGACCTGTGAACCGTTTGCACGGAATAAAGCATCATTATTCTGAAGATCTACAGCCACTGTATCTAAAACAGCAGGGGCCATTTGACTCGCAATAAAGCGCTCCCAAATCAAACGGTATAAGCGTAGCTGATCGCGACTAAGCACTGTTTTTAACTCATCCGGTGTTCGCATCGTACTTGTTGGACGAATGGCTTCATGGGCATCTTGCGCATTCGATGCTTTTTTGGCCTGCTTTGTTTCTGTCGAGATATATTCTTTCCCATACTTTGTCTCAATATAAGAAACCGCTTCCGCTTTTGCAGTTTCAGATATACGTGTTGAATCTGTACGCATGTACGTGATTAAACCTACTGTACCTTCTTTTTTACCAATATCAATACCTTCATACAATTGCTGTGCCAGCATCATCGTTTTCTTCGCACGGAAATTTAACTTTCGCGCTGCTTCTTGTTGTAAAGAAGATGTCGTAAAAGCAGGCGCAGCATTTCGTTTACGTTCTTTTTTCGTCACATTGACAACTTCAAATGCTGTACCTTTGACATTTTTTAAAATCGACTTTACTTGCTCTTCATTCGATAATTTGATTTTTTCTTTGCCGTTACCGTAATACAGTGCATCGAATGTCTTTTTGCCCTTTTCAAAAGAGCCTTCAATCGTCCAATACTCTTCTGGTTGGAAGTTTTTAATTTCATTCTCACGATCAATGATCATACGAAGTGCAACCGATTGTACGCGACCTGCTGATAAGCCCTTCTTTACTTTTTTCCAAAGAATTGGGCTTATATTATAGCCTACTAGACGATCTAACATCCGACGTGTTTGTTGAGCATCCACTAAGTCCATATTTATGGCACGTGGGTTTTTAAAGGAATCTAAAATCGCGTCTTTTGTAATTTCATTAAAAACAACTCGACAGTCTGAATTAATATCAATATTTAATGCCGTCGCAAGGTGCCAAGCAATCGCTTCTCCCTCGCGGTCTGGATCGGCCGCTAGATAGACTTTCTTCACTTTTTTAGCCGCAGACTTCAGTTCCTGTAAAACAGGTCCTTTTCCGCGAATTGTAATATATTTAGGTTCGTAATTATTTTCAGTATCTACACCCATTTGACTTCGTGGTAAGTCACGCACATGTCCAACAGATGCTTTTACTTTATATTTTTTTCCTAAATAACGTTCAATTGTTTTTGCTTTTGCTGGTGATTCTACAATCACTAAATAATCCGCCATCTATGTCTCCCCCTTAGCGAGGTCTATTGCTAATTTTTTAAGTTACCTGTTGCAAAATGTATAACAGATTTTAAGATAATGCAACTTTTTTTCAATTTTTGCTAGAAAAGAGCGAAAGTGTTTCAACGATTTGGTGACCATCGCACACGGGTATAGCTCCTTCTATAAGTAATTTATTTGTCCCTTTTGACTGCTCTTTATTAATCGGTCCGGGAACGACAAATACATCTTTGCCTTGCTCTAATGCGCATTCTGTCGTAATTAACGTCCCACTTTTTAGCGCAGCCTCCGTGACAACGATTGCTTGAGTCAGACCACTTATTAGCCGGTTACGCATAGGAAATTGCCATTTTGCCGGTCGCATATAAGGTGGATACTCTGTAACAAGTAAATGGTTTTCTGCCATGTGCTGAGCAAGTGCTTGGTTTTCCTTAGGATAGACATAATGAAAACCATGACCTAACACGGCAATTGTTTGTCCACCAAATTTAATCGTCGCTTCATGAGCCATTGTATCAGCACCTCGTGCAAGCCCACTGACAACCGTATATTCGTGCGCAACAAGCGGAGGGACGATTAAGTCCATTGCCGTTCTTGTATAGGCTGTAGCCTTTCTAGAGCCTATTATAGCTATCCGTTTATCTCTTGCTAGCAGAGCAGACTGACCTTTCACATACAATACAGTAGGTGGACTAGGTATTTCAAATAATTGCGCCGGGAAATATGGGTGATTAAATGGTATGGGGAAAATATTTGCTTGTGCGTAAGCCTCTTCAAATGGCAAGTGTCGAACACGTTGAAAATTCCGAATCATTAGCAGCGCTTTTTGCCATGTTATTTGCAATACACCCGCAATCTCTTCAGGGTGCGCTTCTTCAAAATAACTCAATACATCCACCGGGGACAATAATTGTTGAAGTTTTTGGAGTGGTAATGGATATATATAATGCATAGCTAGTAATCTCTGTGTATCTACTGAGAAAATCATTTAAAAACCTCCTTTATAATAGAAGAAATTAAATGACCGCAATTGTTATTTCAGCACAAAAAAATAGAATATGACCCGTCCTGTAGCTTCGCCTTGTCGACTTTTGTTGTGTGCGTTTAGCATGTAACTGTACAAACACCGCCGTTTGTAAAGCTACGAACAGGTTTACCATCTACCGAGACAGAGAAAAAGATGTAGCCACAATGTGCTACATCTTCCATTTTAATGGGTTTTACATTTTTCGTATAGCCCTTTTTCTTTAATTACCTTAATAAGTGTTTCGCCGATAACAGAAGGTGTTTCAGCAACTTCAATACCAGCTTCGTTCATTGCTTTAATTTTTTCAGCAGCCGTTCCTTTACCGCCAGAAATAATGGCACCTGCATGTCCCATACGTTTCCCTGGAGGTGCTGTTTGTCCACCAATAAAGCCAACAACCGGCTTTGTCATATTTGCTTTAATCCACTCAGCTGCTTCTTCTTCAGCAGTACCACCAATTTCCCCAATCATGACAACTGCATATGTTTCAGGGTCATTGTTGAATGCTTCAAGGGCATCGATAAAGTTAGTCCCATTTACAGGGTCTCCTCCGATACCTACAGCCGTTGTTTGACCAATACCAGCTTGCGTCAATTGGTGTACCGCTTCATACGTTAATGTGCCAGAACGTGAAACTACACCAACATGCCCTTTTGTATGAATATAACCAGGCATAATACCAATCTTACACTCATCAGCCGTAATAACACCTGGACAGTTTGGACCAACTAGGCGTGTTTTTTTGCCTTCCATAAAGCGTTTAACCTTCACCATGTCAAGGACAGGAATATGTTCTGTAATACAAATTGTTAATTCTAGCTCAGCATCAACAGCTTCTAAAATGGCATCTGCTGCAAAAGGTGCTGGTACATAAATAACCGATGTTGTTGCACCTGTTGCTGCTACAGCCTCAGCTACAGTATTGAACACAGGTACGCCTTCAATTTCAAGACCTCCCTTACCAGGTGTTACGCCTGCTACGATTTTTGTACCATAATCAAGCATCTGCTTCGTATGGAATAGCGCTGTTTCGCCTGTAATCCCTTGTACAATTACCTTTGTATCTTTATTAATAAATACAGCCATTGTTCTCCCTGCCTTCCTTAGCCTACTAGTCCCACAATTTTTTGTGCACCGTCAGCCATTGAGTCTGCTGCCACGATGTTTAAACCTGATGCATTTAAGATTTCTTTACCAAGCTCTACGTTTGTACCTTCTAAACGTACTACTAACGGTACAGATAAACCGATTTCTTTGGCTGCTGTTACTACACCATCAGCGATAATGT
The DNA here is from genome assembly GCF_002982115.1 of Lysinibacillus sphaericus. Classification (GTDB taxonomy): domain Bacteria; phylum Bacillota; class Bacilli; order Bacillales_A; family Planococcaceae; genus Lysinibacillus; species Lysinibacillus sphaericus. The sequence goes on from NZ_CP019980.1 coordinate 3,611,247, forward strand.
TACACTTCATAATGCCGCCGAAAATATTAACGAAAATACCTTTTACATTTGAGTCAGAAAGGATAATTTTGAAAGCTTCTGTTACTTTCTCTGCTGTTGCGCCGCCCCCTACATCAAGGAAGTTAGCGGGGCTACCGCCATAGTAACTAATTGTATCCATCGTTGCCATTGCTAGACCCGCACCATTTACCATACAGCCAATGTTGCCATCTAGTGAAATATAGCTAAGATCATATTTCGATGCTTCGATTTCTTTTGGATCTTCTTCATCAAAATCGCGTAATTCGACAATATCTTTATGACGATACAACGCATTGGCATCAAAATTAAATTTAGCATCTAGTGCTACAACCTCTCCTTGTCCAGTGACAACAAGTGGATTAATTTCTACTATTGAAGCATCTTTGTCGATAAATGCTTGATATAAACCTAACATTAATTTAACAGCTTTCCCTACTAGGTTTGCTGGAATATTCATATTAAACGCCATACGACGTGCTTGGAAGCTTGTTAGTCCAATTACTGGATCAACAACTTCTTTGAAGATTTTTTCTGGATTTGTTTCAGCTACTTCTTCAATATCCATACCGCCTTCTTCTGAACCCATAAATGTTACACGAGAAGTAGCGCGGTCTAATACTAAACTTAAATAATACTCTTTTTGGATATCAGAGCCCTCTTCAATATACAAGCGTTTTACTTCTTTACCTTCTGGACCTGTTTGATGAGTTACTAAAATTTTACCTAATAACTCTTTTGCGTATGTACGCACCTCATCAAGGTTTTTTGCGATTTTGACACCACCAGCTTTACCGCGTCCACCTGCATGAATTTGCGCCTTGACCACGGTTACATTTGAGCCAAGTTCCTTCGCTACCTTCACTGCCTCATCAGGGGAAAAAGCAACTTTTCCATTGGGTACTGCAACACCATATTTTCTCAGAATCTCTTTCCCTTGATATTCATGGATATTCATAATACATCCTCCCATCAAACATTTGCATAAAATTGTTTTACTAACATAATCTATTCTAACGAAAGATTCTGATAAAGTCTACACTTTGTCTTTTGTTCGAATTTTATCTAAAATTATGACGTTTTCTTCTACTTCGTGTACTAAAACAGAGAATTCTTGAAATCAGAATTCTTTATTTTTTCTATATTTTTGCTATGTTGTTGGTCTAGATGATAAATAAAAGCAAACACTTCAGCCACCGCTTGATATAATTCTTCAGGTATTGACTCATTTAAATCTAATTGTCCAAGTAATTGAACAAGATTCGGATCCTCATATATCGGCACATCATGTTCACTTGCACGGGCCAATATATTTTCAGCCACTTTCCCTTTTCCTTTTGCTACGACAGATGGGCTATCAAATTGTCCTTGTTTATAAGTGAGGGCAATCGCTTCTTTACGCGTCTTTTTTTCTTCACTCATATGCGGAAATCCACCCCACTAATTTCCTCCTGCTGTTGTACTACAGGGGTTGTTTTTTCAAGTTGAGCTTTTTCAAATTGTTTAATAAAGACTCCCGATAGCTGATAATTTTTTTTTGCAAGCCCTAATTTCAATGCTGTTTTTAGAGGTTCTGCCTGAAAATCAATATCTGAATTTTCATTAAATACTGTGACAGTGACGACACGATTTTGAACTTGCATATCAATTACGGTTTCTTTCATTGACTCCATTTGTAAATAAAACAATATTCGTGCGTAGTTGGCATCAATCTTTCCGTCTTCTTTCATACGCCCATTCCATTGTAACGTGGCATCCATTTTCTTTCCAAAAAATTCAAGGGGCACTTGCATCACGAGCTGGTGTTGATGACCATTTTCTCCTGACACAAGTTGCATCCCATTCATGCGTGTCATTAACAGTTCAGCTGCTTCCCTTAGTTGTGGCGTTATTTGAGCTTCTTGAAGCAATGTATGAAGCTGTGGTTTTAATTGGTGTGCAATTGCTTGCAAATCCGCTGATTTACTACTAAGCGTAGCCTCGTAACTAATGCCTAAACTTTTCAATACCGTTTTAAGGGCATGCTCCATCGCTTTACTATCCATTGAATTTCGTACATGTGCATCAGCTTCTGTAAGCATGCGTTGAATAGTTGGTTGTGGTGCCTCCGTACTTTGTTTTACAAGATTTCGCATCAGCGCGTCATTTTGTACTGGAATTGTCGACTCTTGCTTAAACAGTGATAATAAATGTTCTTTTACAGAAAGCGCATTACCATCTTGCGTAAATAACCGTTCGGGTGCATTGTGAGCGAACGCTTTGATTAGTTGTTCTTGCATTTGCTTCGCAAAAATTTCCAATGTTTGTTTATTAGTTGGTAATTGGTTAAATCGATCAATCATTTGGTTCAGCTGTTGCTTTTGCTCATTGCTCAATAAATTTTGGCTCGCTGTCCAAGATTTTAGCTGTTCAATAAGCTGTTGCTTATTTTCTGGTTTTGTTGCTAAAATTGTTTGGATTACTTGGCCAGCCTGCTGAAGTTGACCTTGTTGCACAGCTTTTGCTTCATTTAGAGACGACCAATTTTGTAAAGTTGCTTGTTGCGGTAAAATACCCGCTTCTTTTAATAGAGTTAAAGCTTGTAATCGTTCACTTGTTGATGCTGCGTTATTAGTTAAAAGTTGAATCGATTTTGCGAGCAGTAACGTACCTGTTTCTGCCTCGAAGGGTTTTGCAATCGCTAACACTTGTTGCATCAAATTTTGTTTCACATTGGGTTGTAATGCTGTATCCTTCGCTAATAACTGTGTAAAATTATCCATTATTGCCGACATACCAGATGTTTTTTGCCCACTAACAAGTGCTTGAAATACATCTTGCGTCATTGGCATTTTTAGCTCAACCATTTTTTGAAGCGCTTGTAAGGCATCCATCTTTGTCACACCTTCAGGCAATGCCTTCATCCACATTTCAGCTTGCATAAGTTGCTCTTTAGAAATCGGTATTTGAGCCTTAATAAAGTGCGCTAACACCTGTTGCATTTCTGACGTTTTTGGCAAATTCATCGAATCTAGTAGCTGATTTATTTGTTGGTTTGTAGAAACCTCTTGCCCCATCGGTCCTGTAACAACTTTTAACTCTGTTTGAGGGCTTGTCCCTGTTACTTGAAAGAAATGGGCATCCCCTGCTTTTAGCGGTACTTCCAGTTTAGCAATCAGTTTTTGATTGCCTACTTGGACCTCTGCCGTTTGATCTGGATATAATTGTTTAATCGTGCCATGAAATACTTGTCCTTGCTTTAATGCCAGCGGTTGATTTGCTGGAGTTAAAGTAGTTTGTTGCATTTGTATTGGATTAAACGATGTTGCTGTCATCTAATTACTCCTTTCTTACATCGATTTTATAGGTTCAAAAGACTTGCGATGATGTATCGTTGGTCCGAATGTTTCAAGTGCCTCTAAATGTTGTTTTGTACCGTAGCCCGCATGCTGTGCAAAGCCATACATAGGAAATTCTTTGTCCAATTGTTCCATATACTCATCCCTAGCTGTTTTCGCTAAAATAGAAGCTGCTGCAATGGCTAAACTTTTTGCATCGCCTTTAATAATCGAATCCTGTGGAATGGTGATTGGTAGTGTCATAGCATCGACTAGCACATAATCCGGTTTAATGGACAAGGATTCCACACTTGTTTTCATCGATTGCTTTGTCGCTTCATAGATGTTCAGTGCATCAATCGTTTGTGCTGATTGAAAATGAATGAAATAGCTAATGGCATGTTCTTTCACCAATGCTGCAAAAACATTGCGTTTTTCCTTTGTTAACTGCTTCGAATCATTTAATCCTACAAGAGTTTCACAGTTTTTTGGCAAAATAACAGCTGCGGTTACAACAGGTCCTGCTAAAGGCCCGCGCCCTGCTTCATCTACACCTGCGATGAAGGCATTTTCACCACCATAGCACTGATCGAAGTCAATCTTCGCTTGATGCTCTTCCAATAGCTGTCGTTTCTTTTCTTGGCGTTTATTCCAACTATGCCATGCTTTCTGCACACCTGCACGTTCGTCGGTTTCAATTGCCGCCATCCATTCTTGCCAATCCTCAGCTATTTTTAGTGCTGCTGTAATCTCTTTAATCGTTTTCATCATTTTACTCCCTTTATCTTACTCTATATCATTTATCGGCAATATCTACTATTCCTAAAAGAAAAAGGCTAGGACAAAAGGAAAAAGTGTTAGATTGACGGCAATCAATCTAACACTTTTTGCATTGCTGTAAATGTTCGTTACGGTGTTTGCTTTTCACCTGATACCTCTTTCACTATGTGCACCTCTGTAGGATTTACCAACTAGTGCTCTCGGTTAGTGGAAGTTACAAGCAATTTTGTCTCTTTTAAAGGTTTGTCCCTATCACTTTTTCACACATTATTGCTGTATCGCTTCTTTTTCAAGCTGTTCATCAACAAAGTCAAATGTTAGCTTTCCTAATAGTAATCCACGAATATCTCGTACGATTAGCTGGGCTACTTGATCGTAGTCGATTTCTCCACCTGCTCCAAAAACACGACGAAGCTTGCCGATATGGTCAAACGTTTCCACTAAGTCGTCATGCATAAACTGAAAACCATAGCGTTCTTCCATACGTGTTGGATAATGTGTCGATAAAAATCGTAACCCATATACCGCCAAATCTTCCATGTTAGTAATGGTATCTTTAATAGCACCTGTTAAAGCCAGCTTATAGCCTACTTCTTGGTCTTCAAACTTAGGCCATAAAATTCCTGGTGTATCTAGTAATTCTAGTTCCTTGCCGACTTTTATCCATTGTTGCGCCTTTGTCACACCAGGCATATTGCCTGTTTTCGCAATATTTTTCTTTGCTAAGCGATTAATAAGTGTGGATTTTCCCACGTTTGGAATTCCAACAATCATTGCTCTAATGGCTCTCGGCTTCATCCCTCTTGACTTCATGCGGTCAAATTTTTCTTTTAATATTTCTTGTGCCGCCTTGGTCACAAGTTGTAGTCCTTTTCCTTCAAGCGAATTGATTGCCACTGCTTTATGGCCATGCTGTGCAAAATATTCTACCCATTTGCGTGTTTCGTGCTCATCCGCCATATCTGATTTATTTAAAATAAGTAGACGCGGCTTTTGGTTAATGACCTCATCAATCATCGGATTTCTCGAAGATAATGGTAAGCGAGCATCGATTAATTCAAATATAATATCTACTAGCTTTAATTTTTCTGTTACTTCACGGCGTGCCTTCGCCATATGCCCTGGAAACCATTGTATAGTCATTTCTATACCTCCTAAATAAGAAAAGCGCATTCGCCCAATTCAGTGCGAATGCCTTAAAATCGAATAAGAAAACGTATGCTCTTAGACGTCAAGAAAGGGAGTATTAGCCCCCTTTCAAACATTACTTCACAATTTTAATATCACTATACGGCCAGAAAATAAGGCTTGTATTACCTATAATTTCTTTTTGATCGACAATACCTATGTGACGGCTATCTTTACTATATCGACGATTATCGCCCATCACAAATACATAGCCTTCTGGAATTACATCATGCAGTGATGCATCAATGTCATTTAACGTAAAATCTTCCGTTAATGTACCTTCAGTAATTTCAGCTTTGTATGCATCTAAATAAGGCTCATCTATCGGTTCTCCGTTAATGTATAACTGATCGTCTTTATATTCCAATGTTTCACCAGGTAAGCCAATTACACGTTTAATGTAGTTTTTTTGCTCTGGTGCATGGAACACCACGATATCAAAGCGCTTAGGCTCTCCAATTTTATAACCAATTTTGTTGACAATCATTCGGTCGCCATCTTCAAGGGTTGGCATCATGGACTCACCGTCAACTGCAATTGGTGTAAATAAAAAATAACGAATAACTGCTGCAATCGCAAATGCAATTAAAAGAGCCTTTGTCCATTCCCATAATTCATTCTTTTCTTTCACTTGTTTTTCCATTATGAATTGCCCCCTTGTCTATCTTCATTTTAGATGATTATTATTTAAGATGACAAGCAAAAAGAAAAGGAGCTTGCAATACAAGCCCCTCACTTTTAAGTCATAATTATCGAATTTCTTTAATACGAGCAGCTTTACCACGTAGGTTACGTAGGTAGTAAAGTTTAGCACGACGTACTTTACCACGACGTACAACTTCTAAGTTAGCGATTTTTGGTGTGTGTACAGGGAATGTACGTTCAACACCTACACCGTAAGAAATTTTACGAACTGTGAAAGTTTCGCTAATACCGCCACCACGACGTTTGATAACTACACCTTCGTATACTTGGATACGTTCACGAGTACCCTCTACTACTTTCACGTGTACCTTAACAGTATCACCAGGACGGAAAGCTGGTAGATCAGTGCGAAGCTGAGCTTTAGTAATTTCTGTAATAATGTTTGACATTGTTTTCTCTCCTTAGACAGATGCTCTTGCACGCAATGTATGCCACAGCGGAACACCGTAATTCAGCACTTCACATAGAAGCACAGATTAGATGTTATCACATATATGGCATGCAAGCAAGCATCTTTATTGTTGTTTTTTAAGTTTTTCCAAATACAATTTTTGCTTGTCTGTTAATGGATAATGCTCGAGTAAATCAGGTCGACGCTCGAATGTTCTTTTTAACGATTGTTCTTCGCGCCATTGTTCGATTTTCGCATGATTGCCTGATAATAATACTTCTGGTACTTGCATGCCTCGGAATTCAGCAGGTCGCGTATAATGTGGATGTTCTAACAGACCCGTTGAAAAAGAATCTTGGATATGGGAATCTGCTTGTCCCAACACGCCAGGTAACAGGCGTACGACACTATCGATAACCGTCATCGCACCTAACTCACCACCTGTTAACACAAAATCACCAATCGATATTTCATCGGTAACGAGGTGCTGACGAATGCGTTCATCGTAGCCTTCGTAGTGACCACATAAGAACACTAATTCACTTTCTTGCGCTAGCTCTTCCGCTTTTTTTTGGGTGAAACGTTCACCCTGCGGACACATTAAGATAATACGTGGCTTTTTACCCGCTGTAATAGCCTCTACAGCACTAAACATCGGCTCTGGCTTTAACACCATCCCTGCACCGCCACCATACGGATAATCGTCTACCTGATTATGCTTGTTGCCAGAAAACGCACGAATATCTGATACTTCTAGCTTTACAGCCCCTTTTTCTTGAGCTTTTTTTAGTATCGATGCACCAAATACACCCGAAAACATATCTGGAAATAGACTTAATACGTGAATATGCATCATAGTAAGCCTTCCATCACATGAATAACAATTTTCTTTTCTTCCACATCAATATTTTTGACGATGTCTTCAATATATGGAATGTAATGCTCTTTTTTAGCACCCTTCACTACCCACACATCATTGGCACCTGTTTGCAGAATATCTTTGACTTCACCAATTGTTGCACCTTCTTCAGATACAACCGTACAGCCTATAATTTCATGGAAGAAAAATTCATTTTCTTGTAATAAATCATCAGTCATCTGATCTTTCGTGATTTTGAGCATTCCTTCTTTGAACGGCTCGACAAAGTTGATATTATCCATACCTTCAAATGTTAACAAAATAAAGTTTTTATGACGGCGTACGGATTGAATTGTTACCCACGTTGGCTTTTTATCGTCTTTTTTAAACGCTGCAAGCTTATTCCCGACCGCAAAGCGTTCTTCTTCAAAATCTGTCGTCGATAAGATACGCACTTCACCACGAATTCCGTGCGTGTTCACAATACGACCTACATTAAACCATTCCATTCATTTCACCTCTATACCGTTATATATCCGTACTATATAAAAAAAGGAAGGAACCAGCAAGCTCCCCCCTCTTCTATCCAGATTTTACGCTACACATTTACAGCTCCTACGAATTCTAGCAACAACATAGTCGTTAAAATTGTTCAGTGCAAAATGGCGACAGGTTGCATAATTGCTACATTGTTACCTTATTGCGCGTAAACGAGCGTGAAAATCTTTTTATCAATCCAATATATCGACGTAAGTCTTTTTTTGATGGTGACTACCTGCCGCTGAATAAACAATTGTACGAATCGCTTTCGCTACTCGCCCTTGTTTGCCTATGACTTTCCCTCGATCCTCTGGATGAACAAAAAGTTTATAAACAATTCGATTTGCATTTTCGTCCGTCTCAATACGGACTTCTTCTGGATAATCGACTAACGGTAAAACGATTGCTTCAATCAGCTGCTTCAAAGACGTCTCCCCCGATTATTTACTGAATTTTTGGTTATGGAATTTTTCCATGATACCTTGTTCTGAGAACAAGTTACGCACTGTATCTGATGGTTTTGCACCGTCAGCTAACCATTTAAGAGCTTTCTCTTCATCAATGTTTACAGTAGCTGGTTGAGTTAGTGGGTTGTAAGTACCAACTGTTTCGATTGAACGACCGTCACGTGGTGAACGAGCGTCTGCAACTACGATACGATAGAAAGGAGATTTTTTAGCTCCCATACGTTTTAAGCGAATTTTAACTGCCATTTTAATAGCACCTCCGAATAAGTTTCACACAAGATAGTATATTATCAATGTTTATGTTGTTTGTAAAGTGTTTTTTCTTAACACCTATAAAATATTATTTAAACAATGAATCAAAGCCAGGTAATTTCATCTTTTTCTTGCCTTTACCTGTCGCCATACCTGTCATTTGCTTCATCATTTTTTTCATTTCGTCAAATTGTTTTAACAAACGGTTGACCTCTTGAATAGACGTACCTGAACCTTTGGCAATGCGCTTTTTACGGCTACCATTAATGATTTCGGGATTTGTCTTTTCAGCAGTTGTCATAGAGTAAATAATGGCTTCTACACGGCCCATTTGCTTATCATCTACTTTGACATTGTCTAAGCCTTTAATTTTGCCTGCACCTGGTAGCATTTTTAATATTTCGTCGAGCGGGCCCATTTTTTTCACTTGTTGTAATTGCTCAACAAAATCATCGAGTGTAAAGCTTTGCGTTTTGAACTTTTCTTCCAGTTCTTTCGCCTTTGCTTCATCGACGTTTGCCTGCGCCTTTTCAATTAGTGATAACACGTCACCCATGCCTAAAATACGAGATGCCATACGCTCCGGATGGAACGGTTCAAGCGCATCCAGTTTTTCGCCCATACCGACAAATTTAATTGGTTTCTGTGTCACCGAACGAATGGATAATGCTGCACCACCGCGTGTATCGCCATCCAGTTTTGTTAAAACAACCCCTGTAATGCCGACAGCCTCATTAAAACTTTCCGCAACGTTTACAGCATCTTGCCCCGTCATGGCATCTACCACAAGGAAAACTTCATCAGGCTCTTTTAACGCACGGATATCCTTTAATTCTTGCATTAAATCTTCATCGATATGCAAGCGACCTGCTGTATCGATAATGACAACATCATGATGTTCTTCTTTTGCCAGTTCAATTGCCTGACGAGCGATTTCAACTGGTGATACATCTGTGCCTAAAGCAAAAACAGGTAAAGATAATTGCTTTCCTAATGTTTGTAATTGCTGAACCGCAGCAGGGCGATAAACGTCCGCAGCAACTAGTAATGGTTTACGGTTATATTTTTTACGTAAAATATTTGCTAATTTCCCAGTTGTTGTTGTTTTACCCGCACCTTGCAAACCGACCATCATAATGACAGTTGGTGGCTTTGTATTAAATTTAATCGGGCTTTGTTCGCCGCCCATCAGCTCCGTTAACTCGTCTTGAACGATTTTAATAACTTGTTGACCCGGTGTTAAGCTTTGCATAACATCTACACCAACAGCGCGTTCACTTACTTTTTTAACGAATTCCTTGACTACTTTTAAGTTAACATCCGCCTCGATTAAAGCAAATCGGACTTCACGCATCATTTCTTTAACGTCTTGTTCCGATACTTTACCCTTACCTTTAATCTTTTGGATCGTTCCTTGGAGTCGTTCCGCTAATCCTTCAAAAGCCACTGCTTTCGCCTCCTAATCCCATTCTTTCAACTGTTCAATAAGCGCCAACTGCTCCTCAACCGGCATACTTTTTTCTGTAATTCCAGCTGTAAGGCGCGCAAGCATTTGCGTACGTTGTTGAAATTTTTCCAGTAAACATAGTTTTTCTTCATATTCTTCAAGCATCGCTTCAGTTCGACGAATATTATCATAAACAGCTTGACGTGAAACTCCATATGATTCAGCGATTTCTCCAAGTGAGTGATCATCTAAATAATACAGTTCCATATAACTTCTTTGCTTATCTGTTAGTAATGCTTGATAAAAGTCGAAGAGAAAGTTCATGCGTGTTGTTTTTTCAAGTAGCATCGAGTTTCTCCCCCCGTTGTTAGTCATTTGTATCATAACGAAAAGCGCCCGTCTGTGTCAAGGTAATCTCCTTGTCTAAAAGCATTCTATTAGCTGAATAACGTTATTTCACCATTAGCTAGTATTTCTCTTTTAAACAATGTGTTTCACCTTTTAACAGTCGAGCGACCATGCTTTCAACTACAATCTTTTACTCTTCGCTATTTTGTAGTTCCTTATCTAAGCCTTCAGCAAATAAGCCGTATACATAGCGTTCTGCATCAAATGGTTGTAAATCATCCATTTTCTCGCCAAGACCTACAAATTTCACAGGAATGTGTAATTTATTTCGAATGGCAAGCACAATACCACCTTTTGCGGTACCATCGAGTTTCGTTAAAACAATTCCCGTTACATTTGTTACTTCTTTAAATGTTTGTGCCTGCACAAGTGCATTTTGACCAGTCGTTGCATCTAGTGCTAGTAACACCTCATGAGGAGCATTCGGTATTTCCCGTGAAATAACTCGATGTACTTTTTCAAGTTCATTCATTAAGTTCACTTTGTTTTGTAAACGGCCCGCAGTATCACAAATTAAGACATCTGCTTTACGATTTTTCGCAGCCCGTATTGCATCATACATAACCGCTGCTGGATCCGAACCTTCTGATTGCTTAATAACCTCGCAACCAACACGGTCTCCCCAAACTTGTAATTGGTCAATTGCCCCTGCACGGAACGTATCTCCTGCAGCTAAGACAACTGTTTTCCCTTCCGATTTTAGACGATGTGCTAACTTACCTATTGTTGTTGTTTTCCCAACACCGTTTACACCTACGAATAGAATAACCGTTAACTCACCATTAGGTTGCATATTTAGTTCGATTAAGTCTTCTTCCCCTTGCTCGTAAATTTCCACAAGTTTTTCAGAAATAATCGTTTGGATACCATTTGTATCTTTAATATTTTTGCGCTGTACCTCAAAGCGTAATTTATCCATTAATTCCATTACTGTTTCAAAGCCAACGTCTGCTTGTAATAATAGATCTTCTAGTTCTTCAAAAAAGTCCTCGTCTACTTTACGGTAGCGTGCCACTAAATCATTGACCTTAGAAGTAAAGGAATTACGGGTTTTTTCAAGACCCGCTTTAAATTTTTGTGTAATAGACCAAGCTGAAGGTTTTTTTTCTTTTACAGGTTCCTCTACAATCGCAATTTCCTGCACTTCTTCCTGTTTTTCTTCCTCCACAACATTCGAAGCTTGTGAATCAATGAAGTCCTCACTTGCTGATGATTCTTCTACTTTTTCTTGCAGCTCTTCATGACTTGATTCCTGTTGAACTGGCTCTACCGTATCTTCAAGCTTTAATTCGGTAGATGACTCTTCGACTAAATTTTCTACTTTTTCTTCTGTTGGATTTCCAATTAGCTTATCTTTTAAACGTTTAAAAAAACTCATGCTTGTTCGCTCCTTTGCTCCGCAAGTACGGGTTCATCTTCTAATTTTACTGATACAAGTTTTGATACACCTGATTCCTGCATCGTAATACCATACAGTACGTCAGCTCCCTCCATTGTACCTTTACGGTGTGTAATAACAATGAATTGGGTATTGCGACTAAACTTTTTCAAGTATTCGCTGTATCGAACAACATTTGCCTCATCCAATGCCGCTTCTACTTCGTCGAGTATACAGAACGGCACAGGTCTAATATTTAAAATGGAGAATAGTAAAGCAATCGCGGTAAGTGCACGTTCACCACCAGAAAGTAAACTTAAATTTTGCAACTTTTTCCCTGGCGGTTGCGCAACAATTTCAATGCCCGTATCAAGCATATTGTCAGAATCAAGTAATACTAAATCTGCCTGACCGCCCCCAAACAATTCACGGAATACCCGTTTGAACTGCTCTCGAATGGCAAAAAATGTTTCACTAAAGCGTATTGTCATTTCTTCATCCATTTCTTTAATGGCTTCGTGTAAAGTATCCTGCGCTTCGAGTAAATCCTCACGTTGCTCTGTTAAAAAAGAATGTCGTTCTTGGACACGCTCAAATTCTTCAATCGCACTTAAGTTTACAGGACCTAATTCTTCAATAGATTTTTTCAATAACTTGACGCGACGTCGCATATGCTCTTCGTCTTCAATAGTTAAAGCGACTTCCAGTGCCTCTTCAAACGTTAGTTGATAGTTTTCTTCGAGCTGATTTTTAAAATTACTCATCTCAAATTCTACGCGATTGCGCTTTAATTCATTCGCACGTATTGCTTCAATGAAGCCTTTATGTATACGTTGCAATTCCTTTAGCTGCTCTTCTAACGTTGTTAATTCCTGTTGTTGCGCCGCTTTTTCTTCCTTTTTCTGGGTAATTGTCACTTGTAACGTTTCTCTTCTAGCTTTCCAAGTTGCGACCTGCTCTTCCACTTCTTCATCACTCAATAATTTTGTCGATTCATCAGATTGAAGCCAGATTATTTCCTGAGAAATATTGTCGACTTTTTGGCGAGCTTTGTTTAATTGTAGGGCAAGTTCAGCGGTCGCAATTTGTACTTGCGACATTTGCTCCTGCATTACCGCTAACTCTGAACGTTTTTCTGCCGTTTGTTCGCGCAGAACATCTTTTTCTGTTTCACTTTGTAGTTTAACTTTACCTAATTGTTCTACCGTCTCGTTTATCGCTACTAATTCTTCAGCTAGCGCTGCTAAACGTGCAGTAGCTACTTCCTTTTGAGCAAGCAGCGCTTCCTCACGTGTTTTTACATCTTGCGTTTCATTTGAAGCAAAGGACACTCGGGCGGATAGACTTTTTTCTACAACCTCTAATTCTCGAAGGCGACTTGCCTGTTGCATTTCTTCTTTCCGCAGTTGTTCGCCTTCTAGTTTTAATTGTTCTACTTTGTCACGTAATGTGGCCAATGTCTCTTTTTCCGTTGCTACAGCCTGCTCTGCACTATAAATCGACGTTTCTAATGCTTCTAGCTTAGCTATCAGACCATCGAGCTCGGCTTTTCTTGTAAATAGGGAAGATTGTTGTTTCGCTGCACCACCCGTTAAAGAACCTCCAGCATTGACAATATCCCCTTCGAGCGTTACGACACGGTAACGGAAACCACATAATCGCGCAATTTGACTTGCCCCTTCTAAATGCGCTGCAACGATGACATTGCCAAGCAAATTTTCAACAATGGAGCGATTGTCCTCATCGAACGTGACAAGGGCATCTGCCATTTGTACGAACGCTGGATGCTCCGTAGCAAGCTGAATGGCTGACGGATTAATTTTGCGTGATTTCATAACCGTTTTTGGTAAGAATGTCGCACGCCCCGCTCTTTTTTGCTTTAACCAACGGATAGCTTGTTGGGCGTTCTGTTCGTTCGTCGTCACAATATGTTGGGAGGCGGCACCTAAGGCCGTTTCAATCGCTTGCGAATATTTGCCATTGACCTGAATCAATTCCGCCACTGCGCCTTCAATACCAAATAATTCACCTTTATCACGCGCCAGTAATACTTCCTTAACACCATGGAAGAAGCCAGAGAAATCAGCTTCTAGCTCTGCTAATGTATCTTTTCTAGCTTTTAATTGTTGTTGGTGCTGATACGCCTTATACAGCATTTCTTGCTTATCATTAAAAGAAAGATTCACTTTTTTAAACTGCATTTGCAATGTTTCATATTGTTCGAGCTTCTGTTGCAATGCAGTCGTTGTTGCTGTATGTAGGCCAACAAGTGTTTCTTTCTCCGCCACAACTTCAATCAATTCTTGACCAATCTCATCCGTTTGGTCTGTCATACGAGCTGCCATTGCTTTTTGTTGTGATAATTGTTGTTCGATATTTTTTAATTCATTTTTGACTGTTGCTTCTTCGTTTAATGAATCGATATAGCGGTTTTTATGCTCTTCCATTTCCTGTTCAATTTCTGTAACTGAACGGTTTAAGGATTGCTCTAATTGCTTAATGATTTGCTTTAGCGTTAAAACTTCTTGTTGTTTTTCTACAAACAATTGTTTTTTCTCAAGTTCTTGCGCAACTAATACCTCTACTTCATTTTGCGCTTCAAGTAATGATGTATTCAACTGCTGTAATTGATTCGTTGCATTTTGGCGTTTTTCAGCCATTAAAGCTTTACGACCATCCCAACGTTCCATTTCCATCGTTGCATCTACAAGCTCAGATTGTGCAGCATCCAATAAAACATCCAACTCTTTTAAATGTTTCCGAATATCCGTCGTTTGGGTTTCTAGCGCTTGAATATCCTTTGCTTGTTTTTGCTCTGTTTCAGATAGCTGCGCATACTCTTCTTTTAATGCATGCAAAGATTGTGCACAATTTTTTAAATCGTGCACAAGGATCGCAATATCAAAATCCTTTAGTTCCGTGGACATTTGTACATAGTCTCTTGCGCTAGAAGCTTGTATTTGCAAAGGCTCCAAACGGCTATCCAACTCATGTAAAATATCTAAAACACGGTAAAGGTTTTCATCTGTTTCTACAAGTTTATGCTCTGCTTTTTTCTTTCGTAGCTTATATTTTAAAACACCAGCCGCCTCTTCAAATATTGAGCGGCGATCGTCCGGGCGGCTATTTAAAATTTCATCGACACGGCCTTGTGAAATAATTGAAAAAGCCTCTTTCCCAAGTCCCGAATCCATAAACAAGTCCGTAATATCCTTCAGGCGACACTGCTGGTTATTTAATAAATATTCACTATCACCTGAACGGTATACGCGTCTTGTTACGCTGACCTCTGTATACGAAAAAGCAAGTTGCTCATCAGTATTATCTAAAATTAATGTTACCTCTGCAAAGTTTAGTGGCTTTCGAGAGTCACTCCCAGCAAAAATAACATCTTCCATCTTTGCCCCACGTAACGACTTTGCCGATTGCTCCCCGAGTACCCAACGAATAGCATCAGTTACATTACTTTTCCCACTGCCATTAGGTCCAACAACAGCTGTAACACCTGGTACAAAGTCAATACCAATGCGCTCCGCAAAAGATTTAAAGCCAATCACTTCGAGTCGTTTTAGGAACATCTATTAAGCCTCCTCTTTAGCAGTATGCTCACGCATTGCGCGCATCGCACATTGTGCTGCTTGTTGCTCGGCTTCTTTTTTTGATTTCCCTCGACCAATACCAAGCTCTTGTCCATTTAATAACACGCTTGATACAAAGGTACGGTTATGCGCTGGGCCCTTTTCATCAATAATTTCATAATGAAGTAAACCGTTATTTGTTTGCTGTACCATTTCTTGTAGTTGGCTTTTAAAATCCATCACATGCGAAAAAGCACCGACTTCTACCTTTGGGAACACGATTCGTTCTAAAAATGTCACGACCGTTTGCAAATCCTGATCTAAATAAAGAGCACCTACAAATGATTCAAAAACATCTGCAAGTAGCGCTGGGCGTTCCCGTCCACCTGTTAATTCTTCACCTTTTCCAAGCAATACAAAGCGACCAAATCCTAATTCATTTGCAAAAATAACAAGGGATGGTTCACAAACGATTGAAGCTCGCAATTTTGTTAATTCGCCCTCACTCATATGCGGGTATTTCTCAAAAAGGTATTTAGAAACAGACAGTTCAAGTACAGCGTCGCCTAAAAATTCGAGACGCTCATTATCCGTAAACAATTTACGGCGATGCTCATTCACATAAGATGAATGCGTGAATGCTTGATACAATAAATTTTTATTAATAAATGTGATGTTTAATTCATGCTGTAATAGCTCGAATTGATTGCGTACTTTTTCAGGAAGTACGCCTGATTTCTGCATAGTTCCTTTTCTTCTCATAGCCATTGAACAATCTGCCTTCCTAATAGTTTCTACCGTCTTAGTGTACCTTTTTCAAGGCATTTATGCAAAAGTATTTCGGCATAAATACAATGTTTTGGAAGTTTTTTCGTATTTTTTTAACAAAAATAAAAAAAGGTACGTCCATCGTTCGAAAAACGAACCATTTCGTACCTTTAAAATACATCAAAGCAAATAAGCTTTTGCCATTATGCTTTGATGTAAGTCTACAATGGTATCAGATTTTGTATTATCAAAATCTGTGTCATCTACCAGAAAATTAGTTAATTTTACCTTCGATGTATGAAATAGCAGAACCAACTGTTGAAATTTTTTCAGCATCTTCATCAGAAATTTCCATATCGAATTCGTCTTCAAGCTCCATTACAAGCTCAACAACGTCTAATGAGTCTGCACCTAAATCATCACGGAAAGAAGCTTCTAGTGTAACTTCACTTTCCTCAACACCTAAACGGTCTACGATTACTTTTGTTACGCGCTCTAATACTGTAGTCAAAACGTTCACCTCCCCTCAAATGATTATACAAAAAATTAAAAATTATGCTATAGCATATTATTACATCACCATGCCGCCGTCAATATGTAGCGTTTGGCCTGTCATATAGTTTGCATCTTCAGAAGCTAAAAACGCAACTGCTTTCGCAATATCCTCAGGTTGCCCAAGTTTAGCGAGAGGAATTTGTGTCAGCATGCCTTGTTTTAAATCTTCTGGAAGCTGTTCTGTCATTTCAGTTTCAATAAAACCTGGAGCAATGGCATTTACTAAAATATTACGTGACGCAAGTTCTTTTGCCGTCGTTTTTGTTAAGCCAATGACGCCTGCTTTTGCCGCTACATAATTAGCTTGCCCTGCATTACCAGCAACACCAACGATAGAAGAAATATTAATGATGCGCCCTGCACGCTGCTTCATCATTTGACGAGTGACTGCTTTTGTACAAAGGAATACACCTTTTAAGTTTGTATCGAGTACATCGTCCCATTCTTCTTCTTTCATGCGCATCAATAAATTATCGCGAGTAATTCCTGCATTATTTACTAAAATATCAAGCGCGCCAAATGTTTTGACTGCCGCATCCATTAATGCAGTAACTTCCTCTGTTTTGGAGACACTTGCTTGAACGGCAATCGCCTCTCCACCATTTGCTTGAATTGTCGCAACTACTTCCTCTGCTTTTGCCTGTGAGCCGCTATAGTTAACAACAACCTTCGCACCTTCATCCGCAAGCTTTAATGCAATTGCACGTCCAATTCCTCGTGAAGCACCTGTTACAACCGCAACTTTTCCTTCTAATTTACGCATTGATTGTCCACTCCTTCGACGCTTCTATTACCGCTTCTAATGACGCTTCATCATATACACAATATGTTGCCACTGAACGATCTATTTTCTTAACTAAACCACTTAACACTTTACCAGGACCACACTCAATAAATACATCCACGCCTTGCGCAATCATTTCGCGAACGGATGCTTCCCATTGTACAGCGCTATACACTTGTTCAACTAATTCTTGTTGAATAGCTGGTACATCTTGTATTTCTTTCGCCTTCACGTTGCTAATTACCGGAATTTGTGGTTCCGATAAAGTAATTTCGGCTAGCGTAGCTTGTAATTGTTCTGAAGATGGTCGCATTAATTCTGAATGGAAAGGTCCACTTACTACTAACGGAATTGCACGTTTTGCACCCGCTTCTTTTGCAGCTACAGAGGCCTTATCAACGCCTTCCTTAGTACCAGAAATAACTATTTGTCCTGGACAGTTGACGTTTGCAACTTGAACTACATCACCTTCAGCTGTAACTTTAGCAGTTACTGCATGTAACGCCTCAAGCTCCATTCCAAGAATAGCTGCCATTGCACCTTGCCCTGCTGGTACAGCTTCGTTCATGTATAAACCACGTTTATGAACAACAGCTACAGCATCCTCAAACGAAAGCACACCTGCGATGACTAATGCACCGTATTCTCCAAGAGAGTGACCCGCAGCATAATGTGGCGTAATGCCTGCAGCACGCAATTTTTCAGCAACCATAACACCTGTCGTTAATAATGCTGGTTGCGCATGGTATGTTAGCGTTAACTCTTCAGCAGGTCCTTCTAACATTAATTTAGATAAGTCAAAACCAAGTGTCTTGTTAGCACTTTCGTAGAAGGCCTTACTTTCTTGCGAATTGCTTATAAATTCTTGACCCATGCCAACCGTCTGTGAGCCTTGGCCTGGAAAAATAAATGCAATTTTCGTCATTTCTTACTAATCCCCTTTGTTAATCAATTTCTAAGTGACGTACTGTATCGGTAATAGTTGATATCACTGTATGCTCTACCATCGTATTGGCTTGACGGATTGCACTATAGATTGCTTTCGCATTGGATGATCCATGCGCTTTAATTACAGGTGCTTGTAACCCAAACAAACCTGCACCGCCATACTCTGTATAGTCCATTTTATTTTTTAAGTCACGTAAATTATTTTTCATTAACATTGCTGAAATTTTCGTTTTGGTAGAAGACATAAATGCCTCTTTTAGCATTGTAAACAACGCACCCGCTGTTCCTTCTATTGACTTCAGCACCATATTGCCTGTAAATCCATCTGTCACAACGACGTCTGCTACCCCATCAAGTAAATCACGCGCCTCAACGTTGCCGATAAAATTCAAGTCCGCTTCTTTTAATAAGGCAAAAGCAGCTTTCGTTAAATCATTGCCTTTTTTATCTTCAGTTCCGATATTTAAAAGACCAATACGTGGCTTTTGTAAACCGCCTACCTTTTTGGCGTATATATCACCCATAATCGCATATTGCAGTAAATGTTCTGGTCGGGCATCTGCATTCGCTCCTAAATCGAGCATTAAAAATCCTTTGCCATCAAGTGTCGGTAATGTCGTAGCTAATGCAGGTCGAGCAATACCTTCAATACGCCCTACCTTAAACAAACCACCTGCCATTAATGCACCTGTATTTCCCGCCGAAAGACAGGCATCTGCCTTCCCTTCTTCCACTGCATCCATCATGCGTGCCATCGATGAATCTTTTTTACGTCGTACAGCACGTGCAGGGTCATCTGTGCCCTCGACCACTTCTTCACAATGAATAACCGTTAAGCGGTCATGCATTTTCAAAT
This sequence comes from Lysinibacillus sphaericus, assembly GCF_002982115.1. Classification (GTDB taxonomy): domain Bacteria; phylum Bacillota; class Bacilli; order Bacillales_A; family Planococcaceae; genus Lysinibacillus; species Lysinibacillus sphaericus. The sequence goes on from NZ_CP019980.1 coordinate 3,630,486, forward strand.
AAGGGTCAAGCTTTTCTTGCTGTCCATATAACTGAATTTCCAAATTTGGAATTTGTTCTAATGCTAATAATGCACCTTCCACTACTGACTTTGGTGCATTGTCGCCACCCATTCCATCAAGTGCTAATTTCATTCTTGTTCACCTTTACCTTTCGTGCGGTACATATCGAATTCACCAACCAAAACTGTTTCACCATTTACAGTAGATACAATTTCTACTTTTGTACGATGGCGTTCATCATCTCTTCCAACAACGACCGCCTTAGTAATAACACGATTTCCGGCTTTTACAGGTTTCACAAATGTAATATTGGAGTGCACTGTTAATGCAAGCTCATCATCAATTACCGCTACAGCTAATGAGTTTGCTTGTGCAAATAAATGATGTCCACGAGCAATGCCATTGCGCTGAAAAACGTGCTCATCTTTTACGTCAAAAATTGATAATGCACGATTGTCTAATTCTATATCAATAATTTCACCGATTACTTCGTCAATCGGTAACGATTTCACTTCATTTTCATAAGTTTTCGAAGCCACATCTTTAATTCGTTCACGCAATTCGGGAATTGCTAATTCCATACGATCCAATCGAATGGTTTGAACACTTACCTGAAATTCCGACGCGAGTTGTTCATCTGTGACGAATGGATTTTCCGCAATCGTTTCAGATAATAATCGCTGTCGCTCTTTTTTCGTTCGTCTCAACGTCATTCGCCACCTTTTGAGTTGTTATTAGCACTTGGTACTAATATCAGTATATAGAGTATAAAAAAAGAATGCAAGACTTGTTTTCAAAAACAAGCTCTCACATTCCTTATTACACAACGCTACATTAATCAAATCGTTCGCCTTGAAGGACGCCAGACTGTTGTAGCATTTCACGCAAATATCGATACATCTCATCATGCCAAAATGCATCTGTATCAATCATTTCTGTTGCATCTTTTCGTGCCGTCTCCAGGGTTCTATAATCATGTACTAAATCGGCTACTTTAAAATCAGGCAAGCCGCTTTGCTTACGGCCGAAAAAGTCTCCTGGTCCACGAAGCTCTAAATCTTTTTCAGCTAGTCGGAAACCATCATTTGTTTCGGTCATAGACTGCATTCGCTCTTTACCCTCATCCGATTTTGGATCAGCAATTAATATACAATAGGATTGATGCTCACCACGTCCTACACGACCGCGGAGCTGATGTAGCTGCGCTAAGCCAAAACGTTCCGCATCGTAGACTACCATAAACGTTGCATTGGGCACATTTACGCCGACTTCAACAACAGTCGTAGATACTAAGACGTGAATATCACCCTCGCTAAAGCCTCGCATTATCGCATCTTTTTCATCTGCTGGTAAGCGACCATGCATTAACCCAACTTTAAAGCGTCCAGTAAAATACGATGCGAGTTGCTCATAAATCTCTACGGCATTTTGAACATCCAGTTTATCCGACTCTTCAATCAAAGGACAAATGGCATATGCTTGTCTACCTGCTGTCAGCTCTAACTCTAGTTTAGCTAACACGGAACCCAATTGTTCTTTTTTCATCCAATGGGTTTCAATTTCTTTACGCCCTGCCGGCATTTCATCAATTAACGAGACGTCCATTTCACCAAACGCTGTAATCGCCAGTGTTCGTGGGATAGGCGTAGCCGTCATAAAGAGCACATCAGGGTTTTCTCCTTTATCACGTAAAATTCTACGTTGCTCCACACCAAAGCGATGCTGTTCGTCCGTTATAACAAAGCCCAGTCTCTTGAAGAGAACATCAGGTTGGATCAGAGCGTGGGTGCCTATAACAATATCAATTTCTCCATCAGCCAGTGCGGCTAATAGTAGACGGCGCTCCTTCGTTTTCGTTGAGCCTGATAATAACGCGACACGTACACCAAATGGCTCAAACCAAGCAACTAAGTTTTCAGCATGTTGCTCTGCTAATATTTCCGTCGGTGCCATTAGCGCCCCTTGAAATCCAGCTGTCACAGCAGCATATAAGCAAATAGCTGCCACAACTGTTTTTCCCGACCCAACATCGCCTTGTAGCAAACGATTCATGCGATGCGGTGCTTTTAAATCTTTACATATTTCATTGACAACACGCTTTTGAGCACCTGTTAACTCGTACGGCAATGAAGCAATAAATGCCCGTAGTTTTTGCAAGTCGAACTGTATAATCGTACCGTGTTCAGTATCCTTACGTATTTTACGTAATGCTTGAATACGGAGCTGAAAGTTTAATAACTCTTCATAAGCAAAGCGTCTTCTAGCTTGTTTCGCATGCTCAGCATTTTGTGGAAAATGAATACCTTCCAACCCATCGCGTATTGACACTAATTTATAGGCATCCTGCAAATGCTGTGGAATCGCATCTGGTAATACCGCACCAAAGTCATCTAACACCTGTCGCATATATTTACGAAACCGTTTTTGTGGAATTAAACCTCTCAAGCTATAGACAGGTTCAAAGTCTACTTGGTCGATTTTCGGTCCAAAAGTGACAGTGGTGCCATTAATAACTTGTCTACCTCTATCCCATTTGCCCGTCACTGTCACAATAGTACCTGGTATAAGCTTTTGCTTTAAATAGTTTTGATTGAAAAATACGACTTTTACTAAATGGCGCCCCGCAAGCACGGTTACTTGCAAGCGAGATTTGTTGCGTCCTAAAAACAACACAGTCGGCTCACGTTCTACTTTACATTCAACGGTAACTCGCTCATTATGTGGTGTTTGCGCTAAATCCTTTAAACGGAAATCCTCATGCCGATGTGGAAAGGTCCATAAAATATCGTTTACCGTCTCGATACCCAATGTTTCTAAGTGTGCTGCGGTTTCTTTCCCGACTCCTTTTAATTCGGAGACAGGACTGCTTAATTCAGTCACCTGTCACAACAGCTCTTGAGATTTGTTGTGTCACAAATCTCAAGAACCTACCTCCCTTCTATGTCAATTGTTTTATTGTTATTCGTAGATACATCCGTTCTCATTTTAACTGTATCATAAATCTTTTCTTTCGTGTCGACACAGTAACTTTCAAATTGCACTTATTCGGGCGCTATCGCCACGAAAATCACTTCTATTGGCACGAAACCTTCAGGTCCCCGCTGTAGCGGATTACAACGACATAACAAAAAAGCGTTAGATTGATTGCAGTCAATCTAACGCTTTTACAATCTACTCTATTGTGATTCTTGCTTTTAGTATGCTTTGTAAATCGCCATTATTAAGAATCGCATTGCTAATTGCTTTGCCTGTTGGCGTCGCCGCTAGTCCACCACGCGCTGTTTCTTTCAAGTTCGGGCTCATTGACTGACCGATGCGATACATCGCTCCAATGACTTCATCACATGGGATACGACTCGTAACACCTGCTAAAGCCATATCTGCTGCTACAAGCGAATTCGCTGCCCCCATTGCATTACGTTTAACACAAGGCACTTCGACTAAACCCGCTACTGGATCACAAACGAGACCTAGCATATTTTTCAGCGTAATAGCAAATGCTTCTGCACATTGTTGAGGTGTCCCTCCTGCCATTTCCACTATTGCCGCCGCCGCCATACCGGCTGCCGAACCAACTTCAGCCTGACAGCCGCCTGCAGCACCCGAGATAGAAGCATTGTTTGCTACCACAAAACCAAAGGCGCCCGAAGTAAATAAATAGCGAATCATTTGCTCACGCGTTGGGTTTAGCTTATTTTTTACTGCAAATAAAGTGCCTGGCACTACTCCCGCAGAACCGGCTGTAGGTGTTGCACAAATTGTGCCCATGGCAGCATTTACTTCATTCGTAGCAACTGCTTTACTGACCGCATCCAATAATAAATCTCCAGAAAGCGATTTGCCTTGTGCAATATAATTTTGAAGTAGGACAGCATCACCACCAGTTAAACCTGTAACAGACTTTACTCCTTGTAAGCCTCGTTCAACCGCTTCTTCCATCACTGTTAAGTTTTGATCCATTTGTTGCATAATTTCTTCGCGTGTTCGACCACTTATTAGTATTTCTTGTTCAATCATTAGCTCAGAAATTTGCTTTTCTTCACGCTCTGCTCGTTCTACAAGCTCACGGACATTATGAAATAATACATCCATTTTGGGACACCCCCTTAGTTATTAATTTTCGATACTTTTGTAATATGTGGTATTAATGAAATTTGTTGAAGTACTTTGTCCTCAATATTTTGATCGATCTCAATCACCATTAAAGCCGTTAAGCCACGTTCGATACGTGAAACTTCCATATGGCCAATATTGACATTATGCATTGCTAAGCAATTTGCCACATTGGCAATACAGCCCGCGCGGTCATCATGTACAACAAGAATAGCAGGCATGCCACCCGTTAAGCGAAGCTTGAAGCCATTGACCTCGCTTACTTCAATTTTTCCCCCGCCAATTGAAATACCGACAATTGACATTTCGCCATCATCGTCACCAAATACCAATCTCGCTGTATTCGGATGCTCTGTATTAGCTGTTTCAGGAATAAATTCATATTGCATGCCAGCTTTTTCTGCATGCTCAAAAGCCGTTTTAATTCGCTCATCAAATGTATCAAAATCTAATAAACCACCAATTATTGCTACATCTGTCCCATGCCCTCTGTATGTTTCTGCAAACGAACCATATAGGTGGATTTTCACCCATTTCGGCTGTCTGCCAAATAAATCTCTTGCAACACGGCCAATACGCGCTGCACCTGCTGTATGAGAAGAAGATGGACCAATCATAACAGGTCCAATAATATCAAAAACCGATGTAAATTTCATACAAGCACCCCTCTATTCTATTCATATAATAATTTTACTTTTACTTATATCATGCTTGATAGTTACTATAAAAGTAAAGCACTACTTTATCAACTTTCAGAAAATTAAAACGACTATAATTTCTTAATCATTTATATTATTTCTTTATTGTACTCCCTACAAATACAAGCACTCTAAAGAGCTAATATTCCAGCATTTACAAGTTAACTGTCCTTTGAAGAAATACACAAAACAATCTATTTTGCTTATTTCTTCTTGTATTCAACGCTGGCATTCCTTTTACCATAAACAAAAGCAGTACACAACTTGTGCACTGCTTCGTCTACTCGTTCACTCTGCAACCTAATATTATTCTACCGAAATAATATATGGATATAATCCTTGTTTACCATTAAATAACTCCACTTCGACATCTGGATAGTTTTCTTCGATAAATTGGATTAATTCAGAGGCTTTTTCTTCAGACGTATCTTCGCCATAAATAATTGTTACGATTTCCGTATTTGCATCTACTAAATCTGTAATAACTTTCTCAGCAGCGTCTTTTAACGCTGGTGTAGAGAGCACAATTTTCCCTTCAGCAAGCGCCATAAAATCGTCTTTATGAATTTCTACGCCATCAATCGACGTATCACGCACTGCATAAGTGACTTGCCCTGTTTTTACATGAGCAAATGCTTCTGTCATCGCTTTTTGGTTTGTTTCAACTGTCGCTTCTGGATTAAATGAAAGAATGGCTGCCATCCCTTGAGGAATTGTTTTTGTTGCCACAACTGCAGCTTCAATACCCAATAACTCTACAGCTTGCTCAGCTGCCATTACTATATTTTTGTTGTTTGGTAAAATAAGTACTTTTTCAGCACCAATTTCCTGTACAGCTTTCACAATATCTTCAGTTGAAGGGTTCATCGTTTGTCCGCCCTCAATCACATAAGAAGCACCAATCGAGCGTAGTAATTCAGCCACACCTTCTCCCATTGCAATCGTAACAATCGCATAAGGATGCTTTTCAGCTTTTTTCGCTGGAGCTGGTGCAGATGCTTTGTGATCCTCGCCAACGATAGCGGAATGTTGCTCACGCATATTATCAACTTTGATTTTAATAAGACTACCATATTTTTGCCCCATCGCTAAAACAGCGCCCGGTTGCTCAGAATGAATATGCACTTTCGCAATTTCTTCATCTGAAATAACAAGCAACGAGTCACCTAATGGGTTTAATTCATTACGGAATTGTTCCTCACTGAATGGCTCTTTATCCTCTTCAAAACGAACCATAATTTCCGTACAATAGCCAAATTCAATATCTGCAGTATTCATAAAGTCTTGGGCTCTATGATGTTCGGCATTAATTAAATCATCTAATGTTGCATCATTTTTCTTTGGAAGTGGCTCGCCTTTTAAAGAGGCTAAAAAACCTTCGTAGACAAATAGTAATCCTTGACCACCACTATCCACGACGCCTACTTCTTTTAACACCGGTAACAGGTCTGGTGTGCGCTCTAGTGAAGCCTTTGCTTCCGCCGTAAATGCTTCCATAACAGCAATGATATCGTTTTCACTTTCAGCAACTTCTACACCTTTTTTAGCCGCTTCTCGTGCAACAGTTAAGATTGTTCCCTCAACTGGTTTCATTACTGCTTTATAAGCTGTATCGACACCAGCTTGGAAGGCACCAGCAAATGCTTTTGCATTAATTGTTGCTTCTTTTTCTACAAATTTACCGAAACCTCGGAATAGTTGCGATAAGATTACACCTGAATTCCCACGTGCACCCATAAGCAATCCTTTTGATAACGCTTGTGCCGTTTTCCCAATATGTTCTGACGCTTGAAGTTCGGTTTCCTTAGCACCAGATGTCATCGATAAGTTCATGTTTGTCCCTGTATCCCCATCTGGTACTGGGAATACATTTAAAGAATCTACATAATTTGCATTTTGGAATAGGTGATGAGCACCCATTTGCACCATTTCAGCAAATTTTAATCCGTCTAAAGACTGCATTCGAATTTGTTCCTCCTCTTACTCATTCGCTACACGAACGCCCTGCACAAAGATATTGACAGATTTAACGCTCATACCTAATGTTTTATCCACTGTATATTTCACTTTCGACTGTACTTGATAAGCAACTTCCGAAATTTTAGTCCCGTAACTAACAATAATATACATATCAATATGTAAATCTTCTTCTTGTTGTCGAATTACAACACCTTTTGCAAAGTTCTCTTTACGTAAAATATCAGTTAGACCATCACGAATTTGATGTTTAGATGCCATGCCAACAATACCGTAGCATTCTATAGCAGCGCCACCAGCAATTTGTGCAAGTACATCTGTTGAAATATCAATTTGGCCGAATTCATTATTTAATTCAATTGACATAGAAATGCCCCCTTGGCTCTTTTTGACTAAATTATATTGTACCACTTCGGGTATACATTAAGCAACCTAAGTTGCCTTGAAAGCGCTTTGTGTCAACGTTTTTAGCGTTCCATCCCTACCCAATTAGCTTGCAACATTTATGGTTCTCTGTTCTGAACGACCTATTAAACAGCATTTCCTTAAATGTTACGGTCGAAACATTGTCATTAAATATCTATGTATTGGTAGACAAAAAAGCTGATGTTTAAATACATCAGCTTTTTTGTGGGATTCTGCTAACACCTAAGATGCTCTCTTTACTACTGGTGTTTCAGTTGTTTCGCGGGTATTCACTTTCTTTTCACGGGTATTTCACTACTCCGCGGATATTCACTTTCTTTTCGCGGGTATTTCACTACCCCGCGGGTATTCGCTTTCTTTTCGCGGGTATCTCTCTTTACTCCGCGGGTATTCACTTTCTTTTCGCGGGTATCTCTCTTTACTCCGCGGGTATTCACTTTCTTTTCGTGGGTATTTCACTACTCCGCGGATATTCACTTTCTTTTCGCGGGTATTTCACTCTACTCCGCGGGTATTCGCTTTCTTTTCGCGGGTATTTCACTACTCCGCGGGTATTCGCTTTCTTTTCGCGGGTATCTCTCTTTACTCCGCGGGTATTTCACTCTCTGCTGCATATAAGCTTTTTATAAGTGTTTCAATCATCACAGGCATTTCTTTAAATGCACTATCTACATGTAAACGCTCTGTCTTTTGATGTGCATCTTTGCCGAATGGCCCCACATTTAACACTGGGCCCTTTAAGGCAGACATGGCTTCAAATGGAATACTATACGTATCACCATAAACAGGTGTGTTGCGCTCAAATGCAGCCCAGCCATTGGAATCATCTGAATAATTGACATAACTTAAATCACAAATGCCATTGAAATAGTGTATTTGCTCGACTTCAATAGCAAATGTTTTGGCTGTTTTCTTCATTAATTCGATTGATTGCTTGACGAGCGGATGCTGTGAAGAATTAATAGCTGGGTAATAAGGAGGTGCGTATAACAGCACCGTTGCTGGTGTTAGCTCCTGACATCGAATCATCAATTGATCTACAATACGAATCGACTTCTCCCGATCATCCCACGCTGTATTTTCTAGCACTTGGTTTTTAATATGCTTTACTTCCTCTGCGCCAAGTTTTTGAATAGCATGCTCTAAAACTGCCTCATAGCGAAGTACATTTACTTTCCCAACACCTTGTACTTGTTCGCGTTCACAAATTTGCTTATATTGCATATTACAAGCAGCCATTGCCTCCAATGCAACTTGTTCAAAAATTTCCATAACCTCTGTTGCCGTCCGCTTTAACAAAAATACATTATAAAGTGCGGCTGCACGATATGGCGTCTGTGTAGAATACTCCATTTTTAAATCCTTTAATTGTAAGGATACTGGCAATGGTGTACTTTCACCGAGATCTGTTTCGCGGAAAACTGGATTCCACTCCATATGCTGTGTCATAAAGGATGCAATATAGTTGGCTGTCATACCTTTTAACGGCTCACCTACATGCGTCTCTTTTCCATAAAATAAAGCAGCCGGCATAATCTTACCGATTGTCCCTGAATATATATATTCATTTATATCATAAGGCCCTTGTGAAAACGAAGGTTCACTATTTAAATATAACTTATAGGTTAAACCGTATTGTTCACGCAACCTTACTAACTCAACTACGGCTGCACGCATACCAGCAGAATTGACTTCCTCATCCGGTACCGCTGTTAAAATTAGATTAATTGGCCATTGTTCAATACTCGCTTTTTCAATCAATTGCAAGTGTAAAGCGAGTCCCATTTTCATATCCATTGTGCCACGACCAAATAAATAATTACCCGACTCTAAATCAATTCTAGCCGCCTCTGGCAAATCTTTTTTATATTTAGGTTCCATTAGCATACTCGTCAACTCTTCTGGCCGACAAGCAAATGGCTCAAACTCTCCATATTCCTCTGTATGAACCGTATCGAAATGACTAATTAGGACTACTGTTTCAGTAGCCGTTGGATGCTTGTACAATGCTGTAACCGCATGGCGACCGAGTCCCGCATCATGCAGTTCTATTAAGTTAGGATTATCTTGAAAATAAGAAAGCGTTTGCAACAGCTCTCTTAATTTAAAGGCGAATTCATTTTCACCTGCTGTTAATGTTCTGCTTTCCCAGCTTACAATTTCACATAATAATGCTCGCAGTTTGTCTGGTGTATTCCATAAATAATTGTTCATATTTAAAATCTCCTTTATCCACTAAAAATGAAATATCCATTAAGCATTCAGTGACTTTTCTTTGTCAGAAGTGATTGTACTCACTTTACTCAATTTCACTTTATAAAATAGCATACACGCTACAAAGAACCCTATGCCATATAACAACCCTATTCTTTGAGTCGAATCAAACGCTAAAAACACTAATATAATGACACAAAAAACAATACAAAATATTGGAATTAATGGGTACAATAGTGTTTTAAATTTCAAATCTGCCACATTGCCTCCCCCTTTTACATAACGGTATCGGAACATTAATTGAGACATGGCAATACCCATCCAAGAAATAGTCACCGAAATTCCCGCAATAGACATAAGCAACACAAATACTGCGTCAGCTTCCATCACACTTGTTAATAACGATAGCAGTGAAAATAGCATCGTAAAAATAAGCGCATTTAATGGCACTTTATTTTTTGTTAATCGACCAAAGTACTTTGGAGCCATGCCTTCTTTTGACATCGACCATAGTAATCGTGTGGAAGCATATAAGCATGAGTTCCCTACAGACAATATCGCTGTCAAAATAACGAAATTCATAATGCCCGCCGCATATGGAACACCCGCAATTTTCATCAATGTAACAAAAGGACTTTCAAGTAGCCCAAGTTCAGATGATGGAAAAATGGCAGACAGTACTATTATAGAAGCAATATAAAATACGATAATTCTGAACAAGATTGTACGTATTGCTCTTGGAATGTTTTTTTCTGGGTTTTCTGTTTCACCAGCAGCAATTCCTACTAGCTCGGAACCTTGATACGAGAAAATAACATTCATCATCGTGACAAAAATAATCGTAATGCCTGCAGGGAATAATCCTGTCGGTGCTAAATTCGTTAAATGTGGAGTCGGCCGATCAGCCAAAGGAATCAAGCCAAAAATAGCAGCTACACCAATTATTATAAAGGCAATTACAGCCACTACCTTAATACTTGCAAACCAGAACTCTGCTTCTGCGAAACCTTTTGTTGTTAAAGCATTTAATGTAAACAAAAGCACCATAAAGACAGCACACCATATCCAAATCGGCACATTTGGGAACCAATGCTGCATTAATATGCCCGCTGCTGTAAACTCCACCCCCGCGGTGGCAGCAGATCCAACAAAGTACATCCAACCTAACGAAAAGCCTGCTGACGGACTGATAAATCGTGTTGCATATGTTTGGAAAGAACCTGTGACAGGCATATACACTGCCAATTCACCCAGACAGTTCATCACCATATATAAAATTAAACCACCAAATAAATAACCAATTAGTGCTCCACCAGGGCCAGCTTGATTAATTGTAAAACCTACATTTAAAAATAAACCTGTGCCAATCACACCACCAAGTGATAACATCAATAAATGTCGACTCTTCATAGAACGCTTCAATACATTATTATGCTGTTGCTCCCCTTTGCTCAACGTGTTTCCCCATTTCCGTATTTTATCAAATTATTAAATATTCAGATATTTAAAGTACTAAAACACCCAATCAATTTTCCCCTACAAATTGATTGGGCATGTTTTTTATTGACTTAAAATCGTAGTGATAAACAGCTCAATCCGCCATCATGCTTTCTAAATTCAGACATTTCAAGTTCAATCGTTTGATAGCCTAAGTCATTTAGTTTGCGATTAGTATCAGGATAACCGGCTGGAATAATGATAGTATCGTTTACTTGAATGCAGTTTGCAGAGTATTCATCTTGTTGTGGAATAACAATTTTCTCATAAGATTCAAATGCTGGATGATCGATAAACTCTCCAGCTACAACCATACGATTTTGTCCAACGTACGCGATGCCCGTTTTTAAATGGAAGAAATTTTGTAATGGAATAATCGTCGCTTCATAGCCTTCCCTTTCAACGATTTCTTTAAATTGTCGTGCGCCTTCTTCATTTGTACGATCTGAAATACCTACATAAAATTTCTTTTCAGCTTGCAAAACATCACCACCATCCAGTGTTCCAGGTGCTTCAATATAATATAGCTTGTCATAGAAATTTTTAACTGCTGGTTCAATTGCTTCAATTTCACGATTGCGTGCTGCCGCTCCTGGATTTGTGATAATAGCAAATTCAGAAGTTAGTACCGCCGTATCTTCTACAAAAGTTGCATCTGGGAAAGCTTCATCTGCCTCAAGTTGAGTAACCTCTACACCACATTTTTTTAATGCTTCTACATAGCGTTCGTGCTGTTCAAATAACTTTTCTAAAATAGGTTTTCCTAGATTACTTGTTGTTAAGCCGTTAACAAAACTATTGCCTGGTGTTTTTACAATCACATTTTTAAACATATCATCCATCTCCCTTTTTATCCTCTGACTACTGGGCAAGTTAGACATGTAGGTCCACCTGTGCCTTTTACCGTAATTTCGTTACCTTTATATTCATATACCGTTGCACCCGCATCTAATAACTGCTGTTTAGTGGAAGGATTACCTTCAGGAATAACACATACTCTCGGCGCTAACGCTAACACGTTACAGCCTAAAGTATCATACTCAGCTTTTGGTACTTCCACTAATTGAATTCCTCTTTCAATCAGAAGCTGACGGAAAAATACTGGCATTAAACGCGAATGTACAACAGCCAAATCCTTGTCTACCATACTAATAAAGGACATTAGATGTAAGCACTCTGCTTCCCCTAAATCATGAGGGAGTTGCACAACGATAAATTCATCGACCATAGTTGCTGTCATTTCCTTAATTTGACGAATTGCTTCATCGTTCGTGCGATATCCTCGACCAACTGCAAGCGTACGGTCATCAAGCCAAACCAGATCCCCTCCATCTGAAACAGCATCACCCGACAATTCACCGATTATTGCAATCCCTTTGTCTTGTAAAAATTCCTTATAAACAACTGCCTCAGGTTGTCTTAACTTTTTACCAGATTTCAAAATAATTGCACCATGTGGTGTGAATTTTACAGGATCATGCGCATAAAGCGAATCTAATCCTACTTCATTTGACGCTGGTAAATAATCAATTTGTTCAACATACTTCTCTAGAACGGCTATAAACTCAGCATATTCTGTAAGAGCCTCCTGATAGTTAGGTTCTGATAAATAGTTGAAAGTTTTCCATTCATCCGCAAGATGCTCTTGGCTTTTAAAAGCGTCTTTTGGATGTTTAATAATTACGTGTTTTAAAGGTGCATACATGGATGAACAATAATGCATACCTTCACCCCTTTTCCGTTTAGTGGAAAACGTTTCCGTTAAGAGGAAAGTTTATATAAAAAATATAGGCGTTTTATGATATACTGTCAATATATTTAGAAAAATTTTAATATTATCTTTTTCAAAGAGAAAACTAACTATGGGCGACAACGAAGGAACTAGACGAACAGGAAGAATAAAAATAAAATAAGATTAGAGGAGGTGGGACAATTATGCAATTATTAGAACGAGCAATGACAATTGCGAAAGTGTTAGCTTCAGAAGCATCCGAAGGCAGTTTGTCTATTTCAGAGCTTTCCACCAAATGCGATTTACCATTGAGTACATTACATAGAATTTTAAAAGCGATGATTGCACAAGGAATGATTGAACAAGACACGCAAACGAAGCATTATCGTCTCGGCACAATATGGATGGAGTTAGGTTTGCAAGTGTATGATACGATGGACTATATTAGCAAAATTAGACCAGAATTAGAAAGACTCGCAAGAGAAGTTGAGGAAAGTGTTTATTTAAGCAAACCTGCGGGGCTAGATACAATTATTATCGAACGTATTGATAGTGCAGCCAACCCGATTCGTATTTATGATCAACTAGGTATTCGCATTCCAATGCATATTGGGGCAGCCAATAAAGCGTTGTTAGCCTCTTTACCGACCGTAGAAGCAAAGGAAATTATGCAGCAACTCGTTCCTATTGATGAAATGGCGGACTTAGAAGCGCAGTTAGAACAAATTCGATTACAGGGCTTTGCTATTAGCCACGGGGAGCGAACGGCAGGTACCTCCTCAGTCGCTGTAGCTGTTTTTAATGGATTTGGAGAAATTATCGGTGCGGTCAGTATCGGTTTTGTTAGCTTTAACGTCAGCGAAGAACATATCAACTTCCTTACACAACGTCTTGTAGAAACAGGAAAACGCGTCTCTACAAAACTTGGCTATCGTGGGAAATAATCTATTAAAAAATTCACTGTGCAATGAATTGAGCACCCATTGTTCAGTGTTTTTTCATAGCTGTTTTTGCCTGTAAAGGTTTTTTTCTTGAAAGGTTATGTGAAAACTATTGCACTGAACGACTTGGTATGTTAAATTATTATGGTATGTGAAATACCGAACTGAAATAATAATCTTTCAGCATCAACTGTAAGGAGGGAATACAACATGCCAAAACAATGTGTAATCACTGGACGTAAAGCTCGTACTGGTAACAACCGTTCCCACGCTATGAACGCTAACAAACGTACTTGGGGCGCTAACCTTCAAAAAGTTCGTATCCTAGTTAACGGTAAACCAAAACGTGTATGGGTTTCTGCTCGTGCTTTAAAATCAGGTAAAATCGAGCGCGTTTAATAGCCGCTTCTAAAAAATCGATTTCGCATAAAGCGTAAATCGATTTTTTTCTTTCATTTTTCAAGGCACACTACCAACCGCCTTTATATAGCTATTAAACAGGAAAAATCCGACTGGCATCAGTCGGATTTTTTAGCTTCTTTCTTATCTTTTTTAAATAGATTAATACACGTACGCGTAATGCTACTAACAAATTTCGGCAGTTGGAACGTATATACTTTCAGGACTCTCTCCCCCTTACGCTAATCTATGCTTCTTATCATTAAACATATGCCTTGCGTGAAGGATATAGACCCTGAAGTGCCTATTATTTCATTACTTGTAAATCGAGTTGAACCTAACGAAATTTCTTCGTTCGTTGTTTCGTATTTTACATGCCTTAAAGTAACGCCCTGTATTGGTTGCTCATGGGCAAAAAAAGACAAATAGCGATAACGCTCATCCGCTTGAATTGTGTGCGTGCCTGGCACCAAAAACTGTATCATGTTCGCATGGTTGATAATTTTCAACACAAGATCAGGATGTTCAAGCTGTAATCGATAAATGGAACGCACAGCTGCCTCATAATGATCTAAGCGCCCACCTGTAACCCCTGTTAACACAATTTCGCTAGGAGCGAAGGTTATCGCTTTTAACAGCGCTAAATCCGTATCGGTTTCATTTTTTTCTTCACGGAAGCGTTGGGCATCATCCGCATGTTTCATAACATATTGATATTCCTCTTGTGATAACGAGTCAAAGTCGCCAACAATAGCATGCGGTGTAATACCTTGCTCAATTAAATACAGTGCACCTCGGTCCGCACCAATAAATAGAATATCATGTTGTCTACTATACGCATCAAAGGAACATAGCTCCTCTTTCGGACCGCCTGCACAAACGACAACAGTAGTCATCCTTTAATCGCTGCCTCACCAGCAGCTAAAATCTCTTGAAGTGCCGCTGTACGATCTTCTTTACTATAAATCGCTGAACCTGCTACAAAAATAGTGGCACCTGCTTTTGCACATGGAACAATTGTTTCGGCATTAATACCACCATCAATTTCAATCGCAACGTCTAAATTACGCTCTTTAATAATTGTGGATAATGCTTCAATTTTAGGTACAACAGAATGAATGAATTTTTGACCACCAAATCCAGGATTCACTGTCATGAATAACACCATATCAATATCTTGTAAAACGTGCTGAATCGTTTCAATCGGTGTATGTGGATTTAAAACGACACCTGGCTTAACACCGTAAGAACGAATTAATTGAATTGTACGATGTAAATGGCGGCAAGCCTCTACATGTACCGTAATATAGTCTGCTCCTGCTTTGGCAAATTGTTCAATATATTGATCTGGATTTTCAATCATTAAATGAACATCTAATGGTAAATCAGTTAAAGGACGAATCGCATCCAACACAATGGACCCAAATGAAATATTCGGTACAAAATGACCGTCCATTACGTCGATATGAATAAGCTTTGCACCTGCTCGTTCTACGTCTTTTACTTCTTCTCCTAGTTTAGCAAAGTTTGCTGCTAAAATTGATGGTGCTATTTGTATCATGATTAATACCTCGGCTTTCGATCCATAATTTCTTGCATAAATTGTTCATAATGTTTGTAACGGTACTCGCGTATTTCGCCAGCTTCGACTGCAACTTTAACCGCACATTTTGGTTCTTTTAAATGCAAACAGCCTCGAAATTTACAATCCTCAGCAATTCGCGTTATCTCTGGGAAGCATGCCCCTAGCTCTTCTTTTTCAATTTCATCAAAATCAAACGAACTAAACCCAGGCGTATCCGCCAATAAACCATCACATACTTCTATCAGCTCAACATGGCGGGTCGTATGCTTTCCTCGCCCTAAGCTCTGTGAAATAATGCCTGTTTTTAAATTTAAATCAGGTATTAACGTATTGAGAAGCGTCGATTTCCCAACACCAGATTGTCCCGCAAGCACCGATGTCTTTCCTTTTAAAATCGGCTGAAGACGTTCTACTAACTCTTCTTCGCCTTTATAAGTTTGAAGCACCGTATACCCTATGTTTTCATAATCTGCGATATAGCCCTGTAATTCCTCACGCTCATCGTCTTGTAATAAGTCCATCTTCGTCAGACAAATAATGGGGTGGACATGAAATGACTCTAAAACGACTAGAAAACGATCCAGTAAAATCGTATTGAAGTTCGGCTCTTTTACTGAAAACACTAAAATGCCTTGATCGATATTGGCGATTGGCGGACGAACTAGTTCATTTTGACGATCAATAATTTTTTGAATCGTACCATCCGAGCCTTCCGTTTCAAGTGTATACTCTACAAGATCACCGACGAGTGGCGATTCTCCCCGATTGCGAAAGACGCCACGTCCTCGGCACTGTATAAGTTCCTTCCCATCGTAAACATAATAATAACCACTTAACGCTTTACGGATTTGGCCATGCGCCATCCAATTCCCCCTTATTTAACATCATCGTAATTAAAACTATCCGACTCAATAATTTCTGAATCACGGATAATTTTATAAGCCGCTTCTTCGCCTTCTACAATGACAAGTTGTATTTTGTATTGTTGGTCACTAGTAATGGTGAATTCATCAAAAGCTTTCACCATTGTATGATTTTTATCTTGAATTTCAATGCGGATTACTTGTTCAGCGCCTTCTTCAGTCGGCTCATATGGAATTAAAACATTTTTAATAAATGTTTTCACTGGTTTTTCTGCAGGTCCTTTACTTAAAACAACTGCAATTGTATCGCCTTCCATTAAGCTGGTACCTGGTTTTGGCGTTTGCGAAATTACACTACCTGCTGGAACAGTATCATTATACTCTTCGCGAACAGTGCGCCATTTCAGCCCTACTCTTTTTACGTAATCATCCATTTGAGCTTTCGTATAATTCGCTACACTATCAACTGTTATCATTTTTACACCTTGGCTAATCGTAAAAGTAATCGTTGCATCTTTAGCGATTATTTCTGCTCCTTCTTGCGGATCTTGCTCAATAATTTGCCCTTCAGGCAGTTTGGAATGTACATAATTTTTTTGGATGATTAACTTATCCTTTAACAAAGCCTCAACTTGACTAATTTGTTGTCCAGTATAGTCATCAATTTTAACTGTTTCGACACCAAGACTAACTATTAATTCGATTTCAGTTCCTTTAACACGCTTCGCATCTTTTTCTGGATCGGTTTCAATGACTTTGCCCTTCTCAATATCTTCAGAATTTCGCTCTTCTTTTTGTTCGGCAACAACAAAGCCAGCTTCTTGTAATTTCTTTGTCGCATCTTCTACCGTTAAATTGGTCACATCAGGTACGGCAATTTTTTTCGGACTAAATAAATCTGTTGCAAATAAAAAGAAAAGGAACATCGCAATCACGACGATGAATAACCCTGCCACATACTTTGGCCACTTTTTCTTTTGTTTGACCGGCTCTACTTTTTCAACAGGCTTTTTCGCTTCTACCTTCTTTTGTGCGATAGGTTCCATTGCTCTTGTTTTAGTCAAATCTTCATCTTTTCGGATAAACTGTTCTTTAATGATTGGGATGGCTCTTGTCGCATCATTATCAATAGGAATTGTAAATTTTGGTTCATTGATACGAGCTGATGATAATACTGTTTCCAAGTCCTCTTGCATTTCTTCTACCGTAGCATAGCGATGGGATGCATCTTTTGCAGTGGCCTTTAAAACGACATTTTCAAGACTTTGTGGAATGGTACCATCAAATGCTCGAACAGATGGTGTCTCTGATTGCAAATGTTTAAGGGCAATTGAAACAGCGGACTCACCAGAAAACGGCAATTCGCCAGTAAGTAATTCATACAAGACAATTCCAAGCGCATAAATATCTGATTTATTTGTTGCCGTTCCACCACGTGCTTGCTCTGGTGATAAATAATGGACAGTGCCCAACACAGAGTTTGTTTGGGTGAAAGATGTGGCACTTAGCGTCATAGCTATTCCAAAATCCGTTATTTTCACATTTCCTTCCGCATCCATTAAAATATTTTGCGGTTTAATGTCACGGTGAATAATATGATTTTCATGGGCATTGGCAATCGCTGACGTTAATTGCTTCATAATATGCACACTTCGAGCAGGAGAAATCGGTGCAAATTCCTGTATGTACTGCTTTAACGTCTTTCCTTGAACATATTCCATGACGATATAATGTAAGTCTCCATCATCACCTACATCATAAATACTAACAATATTCGGATGTGTAAGGCTTGTAACTGAAAGTGCCTCACGTTGAAAACGTCGATGTAATTCATCCTCATTGGTAAAATCATAGCGTAATATTTTTATCGCTACGTCCCTATTTAATATCATATCATGCGCCAAGTATACATTGGACATGCCTCCGCCACCAATGAGTTCTATAATTTTATAGCGGTCACTAATTCGTTTTCCTACAAGCATACTTACACCTCCTCATCTTGCCTTGTGAGTAACACGAGGGAGATATTGTCTTCCCCCCCGCTTGCATTTGCTAGTTCCACAAGCTTTCGCCCTTTTTCTTCAATTACATCTGGATAGGTTATGATAGATGCCATTTCATACACTGATAGTTTATTACTTAAACCGTCAGAACAAATGAGTAAATACGATTTTGGCGCTAGCTCTACTTCATAAAAGTCTGGTTCAATAGTTTCCTCTGTTCCAACAGCTTTTAAAATGAAATTTTTCTTCGGATGCGTCAATGCTTCCTCTTCGCTAATTTCACCATTTTCAAGCAGAACATTAACATAGGAGTGATCTCTTGTTATTTGTTGTGCGCCATCATCAAAGAAATAATACACGCGACTATCACCTACATGTGCAATGAAGCAATAATTCCCTTCAATTAACACGGCGATAAACGTCGTCCCCATTCCTTTACAGTCTTCATGTGATAAAGAATAGTTGAATATATTTGTATTTAAAAGCTTAACTGCTTGTCGTAACCATTCTTTTTTTGATGTCATAGTTGCAAAATGATGTGCCTCTGCTTGTAAAAATACCGTTTCCATCTGTTTCATTGCCATATCACTCGCTACATCGCCAGCATTATGACCACCCATGCCATCGGCCACAAGTGCGAGTGCGAGGCCATCTGGACGTTTAAAAAATGCAGCGCGATCTTCATTAATTGCTCGTTTTAAACCAATATCACTTTCGACTGTGTATTTCATCACTGGTCACCTCGTTTCTTCAGATCTCTCTTTCGCACGTAATTGTCCGCAAGCCGCATCAATATCTGAACCTTGCTCTCTACGGATTGTTACGTTAATACCATTTTTCTTTAATGTTTTCTCAAAAGCAAAAATTTTACTACGAGATGTGCGAATATAATCACGTTCTGGTACGTAGTTTACAGGAATTAAGTTCACATGGCATTTAATCCCTTTTATAAGAGCAGATAATTCTTCTGCCACTTCAACTGAATCATTTTCACCAGACATTAAACCATACTCAAAACTAACACGACGTCCTGTTTTTTTCGTATAGTAACGAACGGCTTCCATCAGTTCATCTAATTTGTAGGCACGTGCAATAGGCATTAGTTTTTGACGCGCCTCTTGGTTCGGTGCGTGCAAGGATACGGCAAAGTTAATTTGAAGCTGTTCATCAGCAAATTGATAAATCTTTGGTACAATGCCCGATGTTGAAACGGTAATATGACGTGCTCCAATGTTTAAGCCCTTTTCATGATTGATTACTTTTAGGAAATTCATCATAGCATCGTAATTATCGAAAGGTTCGCCTATGCCCATAATAACGATATGAGATACGCGTTCGTTTACTTCATCTAAAGCTTGCTGTACTTTGACAACTTGCTCTACAATTTCCCCCGCTAGTAAATGGCGTTTTAAACCACCTAACGTAGATGCACAGAACGTACAACCAATTCGACAGCCCACTTGCGTTGTGACACAAACAGAGTTGCCATATTCATGGCGCATTAAAACTGTTTCAATGGAATAGCCATCTTGTAATTGGAATAAAAATTTAATCGTACCATCTTTTGATTCTTGTTTAATAATCGTTGACAATGTTGTTAAAGCAAAACTTGCCTCTAACTTGTCACGTAATGCTTTTGATAGATTAGACATTTCTTCAAATGTTTTTACTCGTTTATTGTATAGCCAATCAAAAATTTGTGCAGCGCGGAATGCTTTTTCCCCATTTTCTTTTAGCCATTCTTCTAATTGGTGCGGTTGTAATGAATAAATGGATTCTTTTAAATTCGGTTTTTCTTTTTTCGCTCGTCGAACAGGCTGATCTTCCGCTTCCTCGACTAAATCATTAATACGTTCATTAAATTGCTCTTGATCCACCATTAGTTGGATTCTCCTTTTTTACGAAAGGCCGCGACGAAGAAACCATCGCTGCCGAAGTCTTGTGGAAAGACTTGAAGCATGCCATTTGCTTGCTTTTCCGCTAATTTTGTTGGTAAAGATTCTAGTTGTATAGCTTCCATTTCTGGATGCTCTGTTAAAAAGGCCTCAACAGTGCCTTCGTTTTCTTGTTTATCGACTGTGCATGTACTATAGACAAGCTTGCCATCTTGTTTTAATACTTTCGTTGCCGCATCAAGTAGCGCCAGTTGAATTTTTTGAAGATTTTCTAAATCCTCTTCACGCTTCGTATATTTAATATCCGGCTTACGACGCATAACCCCTAAGCCACTACATGGTGCATCGACTAACACCGCATCGAACGATTCCAATTGTAAAAAGTTTGGAGCCTTGCGTCCATCAATCGGAGCCGTTTCTACAATATCCAGTCCTAGACGTTCTGTATTATGGTCGATTAAATCTAATTTATGTGGGTGTAAATCCGTTGCCAAAATAGAACCTTTATTGCCCATTTTCTCCGCAAGATGCGTCGTTTTACCACCTGGTGCTGCACACATATCTAAGACGCGCATACCTGGAGAAGGATTCAACACATTTGCAGGAATCATGGAGCTTTCATCTTGAATGGTAATCACACCATCTTGAAACGCTTTTGTACGAGCAGGTTGCCCATTTGTAACATGAAGACATTCTGGCATTAGGTCACTTTGCTGTACTGTTAAGCCTTCCGCTTGTAAACTGGCAATCGCTTGTTCTGGTGTTGCCACGGTTCTATTGACGCGCACCGTTTGCACCGGCGGAACATTATTTTCGTGAAGCATTGCTGTCGCTACTTCCAGACCATAATTATGAACAAAGCGTTCAACTAACCATTGTGGATGACTGGTTTCAATAGCAAGACGTTCGATAGGATCTGTTATATCCTCTATTGCTCTTACGCCTTGACGCAAGATAGAACGCAAAATACCGTTTACTGTCGAAGCAATACCTTGGTGTCCACGACGTTTTGCAATTTCTACCGCTTCGTTTACGGCTGCATGCGGTGGTATACGTGTTAAATAGTGCATTTGATATAACGACAAACGCAGTAGCCAACGCACCCAATGATCTAGTTTACCACGAATAAATGGCTCTAAATAGTAGTCAAGGGTCATTTTATATTGAAGCGTCCCATACGTAATTTCTGTTAAAAGTGCACGATCCTTTGCTTCTATTTTATGGCGTTTAATCGTTTCGTGTAAAAGTAAATTACTATACGCTTGGTTTTTATCTACTGCTAGTAGGATAGAAAGTGCGGCATCTCGTACATTGCCATCCCAAATTACTACGCTTTTTTTACTCATTTAAATTGGTCCCCGATCTGTAATTTCGAACCTGTGCCTCGCAAATAATCCTCTGCCGTCATTCGTTTTTTTCCTGCTGGTTGAATATCGTATAATGCTAGCGCTGTCCCATTGCCAGCCGCAACTTCAAAATGATCCTTTGCAATTGCTACCACTGTACCAGGTGTCACGTTATGTTTCGCTTGTCCAACTTGTGCCCACCAAATTTTAAAGTTACCTTCTTCAAATGTTGTATAGGCTACTGGCCAAGGGTGTAATCCTCGCACTTGATTGTAGAGAGTCGTGGCATCCTTTGCCCAATCAATTCGCTCTTGTTCCCGCGATATATTGCTGGCAAATGTCACTTGTGTTTCATCTTGTACTGTCCGGCTATTTGTTCTATTAATAATAGAAGGAAGTGTTTCTTTTAATAGCTCACACCCTACAACACTTAGTTTATTAAATAGACCACCTGTATGGTCATCCTCTTCAATAGCAATTGCCTTTTGAGATATGATATCGCCTGCATCTAACTTCTCCGCCATATACATAATCGTAACGCCTGTTTCTTTTTCACCATCGATAATAGCTTGGTGAATTGGCGCTCCACCTCGATATTTCGGTAAAAGGGAGGCATGCACATTAATGCAGCCAAGCGGCGGTGCATCGAGCAATTCTTTCGGTAAAATTTGCCCAAAAGCTGCTGTAATAACGATATCCGGTTGTAAATCCAGTATTTGCTGTAATTCCTCAGAGCCACGTAGCTTTTCTGGTTGAATAACAGGCAATCCTAATTCCAATGCTGCTGCTTTAACAGGTGGCGGTGTTAGCACTCGCTTACGCCCAACTGGTCGATCTGGTTGCGTCACAACAGCCTTGATATCATAGCCCTCATTGTGTAGCATACGCAAAATTGGCGCTGAGAAATCAGGTGTCCCCATAAAAATAATTGACGTCATATTATTCCTCCTCTTCTGCGTACATTTCTTCTAGCTCTTCTTCTGTCACAATGCGCTTAATTTTAGAATCAAATAATATACCATCTAAATGATCGATTTCATGTAAAAT
Organism: Lysinibacillus sphaericus; assembly: GCF_002982115.1. GTDB lineage: Bacteria > Bacillota > Bacilli > Bacillales_A > Planococcaceae > Lysinibacillus > Lysinibacillus sphaericus. The sequence continues at coordinate 3,653,223 of NZ_CP019980.1, forward strand.
CGCTCGCGCTTCAAAGCCACCAGCTTCAAGCTCATAGACACGCCCTTCTCGGTCACAAGCTTCAATTTTCACATAATCAGGACGTTCAACTTCACCATATAATCCTGGGAAGCTTAAACACCCTTCGATATCCACTTCTGCTCCGTCTGTTTTAATAACAGTAGGGTTAATCATTTCTAAAATATCTCTTTCTTCACCTAGCTCGACAATTGCCACGCGTAGTCCAACATTAATTTGTGGTGCGGCAATCCCAACGCCATCATATTCCACCATCGTGTCGTATAAATCATCAAGTAATGCAATAATATCTTCGTTAATTTCTGTTACTTCAGCACATGGTGTAGATAATACTTTTGCTGGATGTTCGATTACTTTTTTAATCGCCATTTTTCGTTCCTCATTTCTATTATATAAGACGCTCTCTTGCCTTCATTTCACTCTTAGGCAAATCGCCATTTAAATCCATTATGCGGTAGTCAAGCTTGCTCGAAAAGAGCTATTGCGCCTTTTTATATCGTAGACGGGTCTAAATCAACCGTCATTAATATCCCCTGTTTAATCCATTCTGCTCGATACATCGCAAGTAAACGTTGCAAAACAGGTATCAGATTTGGTTCAATTTTATATTTTATCAAACATTGATAGCGATATCTATTTTGGAGGCGGCTAATACTCGCAACTGTTGGGCCAATAATGGACACTTGATTGGATAAATTTCCTCGAAGCCAATCTGCTGCACGTCCTGCATACTCTGCTGCCATCATGACATCTTCATGCGATACTTGTATAAGTGCAACGAAATAATAAGGTGGATAGCCCGAACGACGGCGTAAAAACATTTCCCGTTCATAAAATGGCTCGTAATCTTGTACTTTAGCTAATTCAATTGCATAATGCTCAGGCGTATAGGTTTGAATTACGACTTCACCCGCTTTATCATGACGACCTGCTCTACCACTTACCTGTGTAAGTAATTGGAAAGTCCGCTCCGCAGCACGGTAGTCTGGTAAATGTAATGATGTATCGGCACTAAGCACACCAACAAGTGTAATATTAGGAAAATCAAGTCCCTTTGCAATCATTTGCGTACCGAGTAAAATATCAGCTTGCCCCTCACCAAATGCTTGCAAAATCTCTTCATGTGCCCCCTTGTGCTTTGTTGTATCAACATCCATTCGTAATACCCTTGCTTCTGGAAATAATTTATAGATTTCTTCTTCTACCTTTTGTGTCCCTGTACCAAAATATCGAATATGCTCACTTTGACATTGCGGGCAAATTTGTGGCACATGCTCTTCATAACCACAGTAATGACACTTAAGTTTTTCCGTTGTGCGATGATAGGTTAATGAAATATCACAGTTCGGACATTGCACGACCGTCCCACAATCACGACATAGCACAAAGGACGAATATCCTCTTCGATTTAAAAACAACACCATCTGTTCTCGTCGTTCAAGTCGCGTTCGTATCCCTTCAATTAGTAGTTCCGAAAACATCGAGCGGTTTCCTTTTTGAAGTTCCTCTCGCATATCTGCAACATATACAGTTGGCATTGCTTGATGCAGCGCACGCTGTTTTAACGTTAATAGTGTATAGACCCCTTTTTTCGCACGGGCATATGACTCAAGAGCGGGTGTCGCACTACCTAAAATAACAGGACAACGGTAATATTGGCTTCGCCAAATGGCTACATCTCTCGCATGGTAACGGGGTGAATCTTCCTGCTTGTAAGTCGATTCATGCTCTTCATCTAAGATAATTAGCCCTAAATTAGTAAAGGGTGCGAAAATTGCTGAACGGGCACCTACTACAACCCTTACTTTCCCTTGTTGAATTTTACGCCACTCATCATACTTCTCTCCAACAGATAACCCACTATGCATCACGGCAACCATCTCACCAAAACGACTACGAAAACGCTCAGTCATTTGGGGCGTTAACGAAATTTCAGGCACTAGCATAATAGCTTCCTTGCCGTCATTTAAAACCTTTTGAATCGCTTGCAAGTAAACTTCCGTTTTGCCACTACCTGTAACACCTTGCAATAAAAAGGTGGCAGCAGATTGTGTATCAATAGAATGCGTAATTGCTTTTAATGCAACGGCTTGTTCGTCCGTTAATTGTAAGGACTGTGTACGTGCAACATCCTTTGTAAAAGGATCGCGATACACTTCTTCTTGTATAAAACTTGCTGCGCCTTTTTCAATAACCGCTTGTAATACAGCAGCCGAGACAGCAGTTGCTTCATAAATTTGCTGTGGTGTAAAAACTTCACCTAAATGCGAAGCCATCCATTCAATTAAAGAACGTTGCTTCGCAGCTCTTGATGCCTCTTGCATAGCATTGCTTAATGCTTGTTCGTCCTCAGTTATCTTTACCATACGAACTTCTTTTACATTGCCTTGTTGCTTCACGACATTTTCTATTTTTACAATTTTATCGGCAATTAACGTTTTTAAGAGTGGCAATAATCCTGCCCGTTCAAATTCCTTAAAGTTTGCCTGTTGTCGCTTCCCAAAAATTTGTTGGACAGCCATTGGCAAAATCGTTTGATGATCGAGTAATTTGACGATTTTTTCATACTTAGCTCGTAATGCGGAGGGTAGCATTACTTGCAAAGCATCAATTTCATAGCAAATTGTTTCATTTTTAAGCCACTTTGCCATCAACAACATTTCTTCAGTAAAAACAGGCTCTATATCTAAAATTTGAGCAATCGGCTTTATTTTATTAGTTGGAACATCTGTCTCATGTTTTAAACCTACAACAAATCCTAGTACATTTCTCGGTCCAAATGGTACTTTTACACGACAGCCTTTCTCTATAACAGCTACCCATTCTACAGGAACCGCATAGTCAAATGAGCGATCTACATGGTATGTTGAAACATCCACTATGATCTCTGCGTATAAAACGTTCATTGCGACTCACCTTGTAATATATGCTGCCATAAAACTTTTGCAAATTGTGTCGTATCTGAAATATTGACAATTTGTCCGTTTATTGTTGCTGTTTGACTATAGTCAATCCATTCATCGGCTATTACTTGTAACATCGGATTCCCTAGCACTTTTTGTCCAAATGTCACTGCCTCTGTACCTGCAATGGATAGAGTAGGGGCACTTTCAATTGTTGGTATGTTGGCTGCGTGGATAAATAAGAGCTGTGCGTTTTGCTTTTTAACGTTCTCTACTTGCGTTATAAGGTCATACGCATTTGTTGCTTCTTCACCTAAAAGAATGACATGTGCCCCTAGTGCTTGCGCTTCTCTCGCTAACGCTTGTCCAACCTTACCATCGGCCTTTGTACTAATTACATGCTGATTATCCATAGGGACATAACTTGCTCCGGCTGTTACAAGCACCGTTCGTCCTGCTAATGGCTTTGGAGCGAAAAAATACTGTTGCACAAGTGCCGTAATTTTCTCTGGCTCCTCTAAACGACCTTTCCCAACATAGCCACATGCTAAAAAGCCTTCTGACGGTTCGATAAATTGATAACCATCTGTTGCTAGTTGTGCCAAATTGCGCTTAACCGCTGGATGATCATACATATGGACATTCATAGCAGGTGCAATCCAAACAGGTACAGTAGTAGCAAGTAATGTCGTTGTTACCATATCGTCTGCAATACCGTTTGCTAGTTTGCCAATCACATTGGCAGTTGCAGGAGCGACTAATATTAAATCTGCCCAGTCAGCTAAATCTATATGGGCAATGACATTCGAATCTTTTTCATCAAATGTATCGAAGTAGACATCATTTTTTGACATGACTTGAAAGCTTAGCGGATTGACAAACTGCCGGGCTGATGCTGTCATAATGACCTTTACACGGGCACCCGCCTGCGATAGTTTACTCACTAGCGCGACAGCTTTATAAACCGCAATACCACCTGAAACACAAAGTAAAATATTTTTATTCATCTACAATGTCGTCCTTTCAAACGATAAGCTCCCAAAGGACAATTTCCTCGGGAGCTCTCGGCATTTTTGTATAATCAAAAAATCACTGCAGATTTTAACATTAACTTGGCAAAAGCTTTATACCATCAATGTTAGATTTCGTCTTCGTACACAGCGGACTCATCCTGTGATACTTTTGTAAGTACACCTGCTGCTACCTCTTCAAGTGCTTTTCCTACATATTTATAGGAAACATATTTGTGTAGGCGCTCAGTACCTTCTACTTCTTGCATTTGACGAGCACGTTTTGATGCTAAACTTACTAAAGAATATTTTGAATCGATTTCTTTTTTTAAGGCATCTACTGATGGGTATAACATTGGTTTATTCTCCTCTCAACATTGACAAATATCTTTTTTCAACACGTTCTCTTCGACAATGCTCGGCTTTAATAATCGCATTTATACGATCACAGGCATTTGTCACTTCATCATTTTCAACTACATAATCGTATAAGCTCATCATTTCAAGCTCTTCACTTGCAGTTGCAATACGCTTTGCAATAACATCCGCTGTTTCTGTCCCACGGCCAACTAAACGATCTTTTAATTCCGTTAAACTTGGAGGGGCTAAGAAAATAAATAAGGCATCCGGTGCTTTTTTACGAATTTGTGCTGCTCCTTGTACTTCAATCTCCAAAAATACATCACGACCAGCATCAAGTGTTTCATTTACATAGGCTAACGGCGTGCCATAGTAATTGCCTACAAATTCAGCGTGTTCTAATAAGCCACCTTGGTCAATTAACGTTTCAAACTCTTCACGTGTCTTGAAAAAATAGTCTACACCATCTACTTCACCTTCGCGAGGATTTCGTGTTGTCATTGAGATGGAATACTCATAATTCGTATTCGGTTGAGAAAATAATTCTTTTCGCACTGTCCCTTTTCCTACACCAGACGGGCCAGACAGAACAATTAATAATCCACGTTCTTTTATCATTTATTCTCTATATCTCCCTTAATTTATAACAGATGCAGGCATGTTATTCGATATTTTGAACTTGCTCACGCATCTTTTCTAAAATTGTTTTTGCCTGAACTACTGCAACGGCTGCTTCTGTCGATTGATTTTTAGAACCTATCGTATTGATTTCACGATGGATTTCCTGCATTAAAAAGTCTAATTTACGCCCGATTGAAACAGTTTCTAGTAACGTTTCTTCCAGTTGGTTAAAATGACTATCTAATCGATCCAATTCTTCCGTTATGTCCACTCGTTCTGCAAATATCGCTACTTCTGCGAGTAAACGATCTTCTAAAAGCGCTACTTCTGCAATTTCAGCAATCCGTTCTACTAAACGTGTACGATATTTTTCAACAGCAAGTGAAGAACATGAACGTATTTGATTCACTTGTTCCATTAGCTGTTCTTTATATTGTACAACAACATCTTGCAATTCTTGCCCTTCACGCTCACGCATTTGAATCAACTGTCCAATGGCTTCTGTTACCGCATGTTCCACAGCACCTAATAAATCTTCTGGCGTTAGTTGCGGCTTTTCTTGTACCAATGCTTTCTCAAGCGCTAGTAGCTCCTGCATCGTCCATTTTTCTTCTAGCGGTACTTTACTTGCTAATTGTTCTTTTGCCTTACGATACGCTTCAATTAATGACCAATTAATTTCAATAGATTGCTCGACATTTTCTAAATCTTTTACATATACCATCACATCAATTTTCCCTCGGGATAAAGCTTGTGAAATTAATTTCTTCGCAAAAACTTCTGCTTCAAGCCATTCTTTCGGAAATTTTGCATGAATTTCTAAAAAACGATGGTTGACCGAGCGTATTTCTACGGTTAACTGAAAGTCTCTTGTTGTTGTGACACCTCTGCCAAAACCAGTCATACTACGCACCAAGGTTCGTCACACCTTTCTTTGCATACTGGGATAATTATAACATAAGCTCCGTCATTTATGACGTCTCTCCACAAAAAAATCGCTAGAGCAAAAATTAATTCTACCACATCTGAAGCTATATTTTAATATTCACCTAAAAAATGCTATGATAAACATACTAAAAAAGCATTCGTGCTTGAAATGGCTGTTTTGGGAACACTTTATAAAATTATGAATTGCACCATTGTAGTTCTTTTTAGCAGACCTTTTCAGCGCAAATACGAAAACACAATGATGCATTATATCGTTGGAAAGAGGAATTAAAATGGCATTTGATGGTTTATTTACTTATTCAATGACAACAGACCTACAAAAATTAGTAACAGGTCGTATTACGAAAATACATCAACCTAACGCTCAGGAAGTTGTTTTACAAATCCGTGCAAATGGAGGGAACCATAAATTATTATTTTCTATCCACCCTTCCTATGCACGTGTACATCTTACAGAGCAAACAATTGAAAACCCTGCTGAGCCCCCTATGTTTTGTATGCTTTTACGTAAGCATCTAGAGGGTGGTTTTATTTCTTCTATTAAACAGCATGAGTTAGATCGTATTATTATAGTAGAAATCCAAAGTAAAAATGAAATCGGTGATCCCATTGTACGGGAACTACATGCAGAAATTATGGGTCGCCATAGTAACCTGTTATTAATTGATACAGAACAAAATAAAATTATCGACAGTTTGAAACATTTATCACCTTCGATGAATAGTTTCCGAACAATATTACCAGGACAGCCTTATATCGCCCCACCTGCACAAAATAAATGGCAACCTCTTACGGTCGATGATGAGCAGCTAGCTGCATTTTTCGCAGAGCCAAAAACCGCTAAAGATATTGTGTCGCAATTTATTGGCTTTTCTCCATTACATGCAGAGGAGTTATTATTTCGCTTAACCGCCATGTCAAACAAAGTCGGATGCTTCAAGGACTTTATGGCAGATTTTAATGATGGTGGCAAAGAACCGATGTATGTTTACGCGCATGGTAAAACATATTTCTCCCCAATTGCTTTAACACATTTACAAGGAGAGAAAACTGCCTACCCAAATGTACATGAGCTTCTTGACCGTGTATTCTTTGCTCGCGCTGAGCGAGATCGTGTGAAGCAACAAGCAGGTGATTTAGAACGCTGGTTACAAAACGAAATCGACAAACTATCATTAAAAATCAAAAAACTGACGAAAGACTATGAACGCGCCTCCAAACTAGATCAGTTCCAATTGTATGGGGAACTATTGATGGCCAATATTTACGCTTTTGAAAAAGGTGTGAAGGAAGTGACCGTCACAAACTATTACAGTGAATCTGCTGAACAAGTGACGATTCCGGTAAGTGAGCGTAAAACACCGATTGAAAATGCACAAAGTTATTACACGAAATATACGAAGGCTAAAAATGCCCTTATTATGGTGCAAGAGCAACTCGAAAAAACGAGAGAAGAAATAACTTATTTTGAGATGTTAGCGCAACAAGTGCAACAAGCATCGCCTGGTGATATCGAAGAGATTCGTGAAGAATTAGCGGAACAGGGCTATTTAAAACTTCGTCACGCTAAGAAAAAGAAAAAACAGCTTAAACCTGAACCCGAACATTATCTATCATCTACAGGAACGCCCATTTCTGTAGGGAAAAACAACAAGCAAAATGATATGCTGACATTTAAAATAGCAAAGCGTACAGATATTTGGCTACATACAAAAGATATACCGGGCTCTCATGTAGTCATTCACAACGCTAATCCCGATGATACGACATTGCGAGAAGCTGCAACACTTGCCGCCTATTTCTCAAAAGCACGTGACTCATCTTCTGTTCCGGTAGATTATACAGAAATAAGACAAGTGAAAAAACCTAATGGTGCCAAACCAGGATTCGTTATTTACTTCGAACAAAAAACATTGTTTATAGATCCCGACGAAACGGTTATTTTACAATTAAAGAAACAGTCTTAATAATAGCAATAGAGGCTGGGACAAAAGAGAAAAGGTGTTAGATTGATGGCAGTCAGTCTAACACCTTTTTTGCTGCGCCGTTGTTGTTGGCTTCGGTGGTACTTTCCGCTCAGCACAGTAAGCCGCAACCCTCGCTAACGCGCGGAATGCCAGCGTCTTACGCTGTGTGCGTTCTGAGCAGGGGTCACCGCATCCGCTACCAACAACTAGTGAACCCTTCTAATGTTTTATTTATTGCAAATGCAAGAATAGATAAGTTCTCCATAGAACAAAAAATTTATTGTTCCTTATATTTTTTTAGTTATATTTCAGCCACTTCTTTTGTTATGCCGTTGCTATCCGCAAGGGGATTGCTTTACGCAGGTACACCGCAAGGCGCTACAACATGTAATATGCTCTTCTATTTATCCTCATTACAAAAGAAAAAATAGCTAAGTACTTGTGCATACTCAATAACAATCTTGCACCGAAATCCTACGATTTTATAAAAATTTTATCGTTATGTCCTAGCCCCAATTTTTTTCAGTTGTTCATCCACAGCAATCCGTACTATATAACGATAAAAATTTGTGTCCATTTCAATTTTCACAGGCAATGTGCCCTATCATAAAATAAAAAGATTTTAAGCATGAATATTCTGAACTGTTTCTATGTCCGCTTATTGACTTCTCGCTTCTACGATGTCTTAATTTAACTATAAAAAATTTTAAAGCATTTTAGAAAGGGCGTATTACTATGTCTGTTGGCAAAAAATTAAGCTTCGGTTTTTTCTCAATTATTTTGATCTTATTTATGTCTTTGCTTATTTTGTTCAACCAATTTTCCAATATTGAGAAGAAAGTTGAAGCTGCATTAGAAGACCGCGTTTCCCAAGTAGAACTGTCAGATAGTATTCAATTTGAAATGGCGATGCAAGGTCTTTTTATTCGCGCAATGTTTATAGAAGATACAGCAAGTAATAAGGATAGTTTAATTAAACACGCTGGATTGTTAGATGAGCACGTTGCCGAAATTGCAAAAAAAGCAGATTCGCCCGAAATGGTTGAATATGCCAAAGAACTTGATACATATAACGATGCTTTTAACAAAGCAGCTGATCGTGCTTTAGCTTTACATGATGAAGGAAAATTAGATGAGGCGTTAAAAATAGTCAATAGTGATGCACAACAAGCAAACCGAGGACTACTAGAAGTCTCAAATAAAGTTGTCGATTACCAAAAAACACAGCTAGAGAATATTACAGCAGAATCTAAAGAAGCAGTGAAAAATTCACAAATCATTTCGATTATCGCGATTATTATTGGTGTAGCACTTGGCATATTCTTAATGCTTTATGTACATCGCAAAGTTACTACCCCTTTAAAATCAGTTGTAGCCGCTGCCAACAACATTGCAAACGGTGAATTATATCATCAAGATATTACCAACCACTCTAAAGATGAAATTGGACAACTGGCGATAGCCTTTAATACGATGAAAAGTAACTTAAGTAATTTAATGACACATATTCAAAATAACTCAGAACATTTAACAGGCGCAGCCGAGGAGTTAACGGCTTCTACTGAAGAAGTTTCTGCTACAACAGAAGAAGTTTCTTCACGCATTCATGAAACCGCCGCCGCGGCCGAAACCGCAACAATTGCTGCAAAGGAAAGTGCTGCCGCAATGGATGAAACAGCTACAGGTGTACAACGTATTGCAGAAGCAACACAACAGCTTCACCATAGCGCCATCGCTACATCAGAAACAGCCAATACAGGGAACAATATAATAGAAGAAGCCCAACAGCAAATGAATGTAATCAATGATTCTACTCAACTTATTAACACACTCGTTCAAAAACTAAGTAAACAATCAGTAGAAATCAGCAATATTACAGAAGTTATTACAGCAATTACAGATCAAACCAACCTGCTCGCTCTAAATGCCGCTATCGAAGCAGCACGCGCAGGTGAACACGGGAAAGGCTTTGCTGTTGTAGCAGATGAGGTGCGCAAGCTAGCCGAAGAATCAAAACAATCCGCTAATAAAATTGTCGCTTTAACACAAGATATTCAGCAAGATACTAAAAATGTAGAAAAAGCAGTAGTCGACGGTCTTCATTCTGTAAATGATGGTGTTAAAATGATTGGAGAGGCAGGCATTGCTTTCGAATCCATTGTCCAAGCAATTACGTCGATGTCCGATCAAATTGAAGATATTTCGGCAACATCAGAAGAAATATCTGCCAGCGCTGAACAAGTAGCCGCATCAGTTGCTGAAATTGCTTACGGCGCTTCAGCAAGTGCGGATAATACAAAGATTATTGCCGAAGCTATGAAAGAACAAGCAGCTACAATTCAACAAGTAAACTTCGTTGCAACAGAATTAAGCGAGAAATCTTTAGAATTACAAAATCAGATTCACCAATTTAAGTTATAAAACAATAAGTAAACATTCTAGGTAAATGCTGATAACGAGACAGCGTTTATTCTAGAGTGTTTTTTTACACGATTTTTTAGAAATAATTGGATAATTCGAATGATAAAACGTGAAATTTAGATATGAAATCATTTTTATACAAAATTTAGCTGACTTTGTTGATTTCTGTCGAAAAGAGGAAACTGCACAATCAAAAATCTATTCTTAATTGAAAAACACCCCACATTTTTTATAAAAAATAGCGATTACAAAGGCAAATGAATTATTTTAAAAAAACATTAGACTACTTTCTTGTGCTAAAATCCCCCTATAAACAACATAAATAGTCATGTTAAATCATACAAATTTCTCTCAATTTCCCTTTTTTTCTCTCCCAAAGCTAAATACTAGATAAATACAAAACAAAATTTTTATATATCATTTATAGATAGTATTATTCATATTTTTAGATTAGAAACTGCAAAAAATTACCTAATAAAAAATCATATTCACTTAGTTTTACAATGATTTTCTACAAAACTATAAAAATTCTTCAAGGTAGAACATCTATGACTTTAGAATCATTTTTTATTTTGTAATAATATTATCAAAAAAATAGGAATTTTCCGTATAGTAAATCATTTTTTTGATTTTGTTTCATTTTTGATATTTTTAGCTATTTTAAATCAAATTCTCATTATTTAAACACTTTTGTACTCTAAAGTGATAAACAGAAGAAAATTATTATTCTTGTAAATGTCAGATAATACTATATAAATTTGAATCTTTTTTATTTTGTGCACAATGACTTTTTTGGTATATTAAATAGGAGCTTCACAAAAGGCTTAAAAATTGTATAAGGGGGATTCACATGAATAAGAACAAAAAGTTTTTATTACTAACTGTCCTTGCAGTATTTTCATTAGTACTTGCTGCATGTGGCTTTGGTGGAGATTCGTCTGACAAAGCAAAAGACGATAAAAAAGATTCTGGTTCATCAGAAACAGCAAAAGAGCTGAACTTAGTAATACCTTCTGAGCCACCATCTTTACACCCACAACTTGCAACAGATTCTACATCTAGTGCAATCTTAATTAACGTATTTGAAGGTCTAACTCGTGCAGACGCTGATGGACAACCACAGCCAGCTATGGCTGAGAAATGGGATGTAAGTGAAGATGGTTTAACTTACACATTCCACTTACGCGATGCAAAATGGACAAACGGAGATCCAGTAGTTGCTGGCGACTTCGAATATGCTTGGAAATGGGCTTTAAATCCAGAAAACCTATCTGAATATGCTTCTGTATTCTACCCAATTAAAGGTGCTGAAGCTTACAATACAGGTGCTGGTTCTGTTGATGAAGTAGGAATTAAAGCTGAAGATGAAAAAACATTAGTTGTTACTTTAGCAAACCCAACTGCTTACTTCTTAGAGTTAACTGCATTCAAAACTTACTCACCAATCAACCAAAAAGTGGTTGAAGGTAAAGATGATTGGTACGCTGAAGCTGGTGAAAACTACGTAACAAACGGACCATACACATTAGATACTTGGAAACACAGTGATTCAATCGTGCTTAAGAAAAACGACGGTTACTGGGATGCTGCAAACGTAGCAGTTAATACAGTAAACATCGGTATGGTTGAAAACGAAGCAACTGCTGTAACAATGTTCAAAAATGGAGAAATTGATTACTTAGGTTCTCCATACCAAACAGTAGCACTTGATGCTATTGATGGATTCAAAGCTGACAAGTCATTAAATATTGATGACTATGCTGCTATCTATTGGTACAAATTCAACACAACAGATAAAGTTACTGGAAACGCTAACATCCGTAAAGCGTTAACATTAGCAATCGACCGTCAAGGCTTAATTGACAACGTAACTAAAGGTGAACAAAAACCTGCATTAGGTATGGTTCCATCTGCAATCAGTGGTTTTGAAGAAGACCGCGGTTACTACAAAGATAACGATGTTGAAGGTGCTAAAGCAGCACTTGAAGCTGGTATGAAAGAACTTGGTATTAAAGACGCTAAAGATATCAAAATCAACTTATCATTCAATACAAGTGAAGCACACGCTTCTATCGCTCAATACATCCAAGAAGGATGGAGCAAAAACCTTGGAATTACTGTAAGTCTTGATAACTCAGAATGGCAAGTTTACTTAGAAAAACTTAACGTTCTTGACTATCAAATCGGTCGTATGGGCTGGATTGCAGACTACAACGATCCTTACACATTCTTAGAAATGTACGATACTGCTAAAAACGGTAACAACGATACTGGTTGGGAAAATCCGAAGTACAAAGAATTGTTAAAACAATCAGTTGCAGAAGTAGATACAGCTAAACGTCTTGAGCTATTAAAAGAAGCTGAAGCTATCGCAGTTTCAGAATTCCCAGTTGCGCCAATCTACTACTACACAAACCTTTCAGTAAAACAAAAGTATGTTAAAAACATGGGATCAGATAGACTTGGTATCATCCAACTTAAAAACGTTGATTTAGACGCTAAATAATCTAAATAATATTTTTTAAGCTCTACAGCGAAGAGCTGCCTCGAAGCCACTTCGGCGCGAGTCAGCTCTTTTTAAAATACGAAGGCATATATTTGTCAGAAAATTGACAAATAGAAGGAGGAGTTTTATGTGATTAATTATATTTTGAAAAGGCTGATGTATATACTTCTCGCGCTTTTCGTCATCGTAACGGCTACGTTTTTCTTAATGCGTCTTGCTCCAGGTAGTCCTTTTGCAAGTGAACGTAATTTCCCTCCGCAAATCGAGGAAAAGTTAAACGAAACGTATGGATTAAATAACCCTTGGTATATTCAATATAAAGATTATTTAATCGATACGGCCTCATTTAATTTCGGTGAGTCTATGAAGTATAAAGCGCGTTCTACAAATGACATGATTAATGAGAGCTTCCCTGTTTCGTTAACTCTTGGGATTGAAGCTATGCTATTGGCGGTTGGATTCGGTGTATTAATAGGCGTAGTTTCAGCGCTTTATCATAATAAGTGGCCGGATTATTTGGCAACGTCCTTTGCGGTGCTCGGAATATCGGTACCATCGTTTATTTTGGCAGGTTTAATGCAGTATTTCTTAGCCTTTAAATTAGGCTGGTTCCCTGTTAGTGGATGGAAAGGTTTCGTCTATAGTATCTTACCTGCCCTTGCTATTGCGTTCTCACATATGGGCTTTATCGCTAAACTAACACGTTCTAGTATGCTTGAACAAAACAGCAGTGATTATGTAAAAATGGCTCGTGCGAAAGGGATTGGCAAATGGACAGTCGTTTTCCGCCATACTTTACGTAATGCCCTTCTACCAGTTATCACGTACCTTGGTCCATTAACAGCTGGTGTTGTAACAGGTAGTTTTATCGTTGAAAATATATTCGCAATCCCTGGTCTAGGTAAACACTTTGTACAAAGTATTACAAACCGTGATTACACAGTTATCATGGGAACGACAGTGTTCTATTCAATCATCCTTTTATTTGCGGTATTAATTGTCGATATTTTATATAGCTTTATTGATCCGCGAATTAAGTTGAAGGGAGCGAAAAAGTAATGACGCAACAACCGATTAACAAAGATATGTTTAAAATTGTCGGTGGAAATCATGAAGCAACTGATAAATTAGCTGATAAATCCGTTTCCTTCTGGAAGGAAGTATTTATTCGTTTTTCACATAACAAGATGGCGATTTTTGGTTTAGTCACTTTAATCATCATTATTTTAATGGCGATTTTTGCACCGATGCTTTCACAATATAAATACAGCGATCAACTTGGTGTTTTCAACTCTCCACCATCTGCAGAATTTTGGTTTGGGACAGATGATTTAGGTCGTGATATTTTCGTACGTATTTGGGCAGGTGCTCGTATTTCCTTATTTATCGGGATTACAGCGGCGGTTATTGACTTAATTATCGGCGTTCTTTGGGGAAGTATTTCAGGTTTAGCTGGTGGTCGCGTTGATAATATTATGATGCGTATTGCCGACGTATTAACTGCGGTTCCTTACCTATTAGTTGTAATCGTATTATTAGTTGTTTTACAACCAGGTCTATTCCCTATGATTATCGCCCTTTCGATTACAGGTTGGATTAACATGGCTCGTATCGTCCGTGGTGAAGTATTATCGATTAAAAATCAAGAATATGTACTTGCTGCACGTACTTTAGGTGCTAGCACAGGGCATTTAATTTTAAAACATTTAATTCCAAATGCGCTTGGTGCAATTTTAGTAACAATGACATTAACAATTCCATCTGCTATTTTCACGGAATCGTTCTTAAGTTACCTTGGACTTGGTGTCCCTGCTCCACACGCTTCATGGGGTACAATGGCATCTGACGGAAATAAAGCGATTGCTAACGCTCCGTGGCGCTTAATTTTCCCAGCAGTATTTATCTCGCTAACAATCTTTGCGTTTAATGCTATTGGTGATGGCTTACGAGATGCACTAGATCCAAAACTACGTAAATAAGGAGGTGGCCGAAATGAGTAAAACAATTTTAGAAGTAAAAGATTTAAAAATTAACTTTAAAACTTATGCTGGACTTGTCCATGCTGTTCGTGGTGTAAACTTCGATTTAAAAGAAGGTGAAACGCTAGCGATCGTTGGTGAATCTGGTTCTGGTAAGAGTGTTACGAGTAACGCCTTAATGAAATTAATTCCACAGCCACCTGGTATTTATGAGTCAGGACAAATTTTATTCAATGGCCGTGATTTAATTCCACTTAGTGAAAAAGAAATGTCAAAAGTGCGCGGAAATGAAATTGCTATGATTTTCCAAGATCCGATGACAAGTTTGAACCCAACGATGAAGGTCGGACGTCAAATTACTGAAGTAATTTTACAACATAAAAAAGTTTCAAAAGATGCGGCGAAAAAACGCGCGATTGAACTTTTAACGCAAGTAGGTATTCCATTCCCTGAAAAACGTTATAACCAATATCCACATGAATTTTCAGGCGGGATGCGCCAACGTGTTGTAATCGCTATTGCACTTGCGGCAGATCCGAAGTTGTTAATTGCCGATGAGCCTACAACAGCATTAGACGTAACTATTCAAGCACAAATTTTAGAATTAATGAAAGAAATCCAAAAGAATTCTAAAACATCTATCATTTTCATTACCCACGACCTTGGTGTTGTGGCTAACGTTGCTGACCGTGTAGCCGTTATGTACGCTGGTCAAATCGTTGAATACGGTACAGTAGATGATATTTTCTATAATCCAAAACATCCTTATACTTGGGGATTACTTGGTTCTATGCCTGATTTAGATAGTAATGAGGACGAGCTATTACGTACGATTCCAGGTTCACCACCGGATCTTACAAATCCTCCAAAAGGTGATGCGTTTGCTGCTCGTAATGAATTTGCAATGGCCATTGACTATGAGCAAGAGCCACCAATGTTCAAAGTAAGCGACACACACTATGCAAAAACTTGGTTGTTGCATCCTGACGCGCCAAAAATTCCACTTCCAGATGCGGTTGCTAAACGTATTGAAGGCTTTATTGCGAAGGAGGAAGAATTCAATGACTAAAACGGGTGCAAAAAAAATTCTTGAAGTTAAAAACGTAAAGCAATATTTCGGTTCACCAAGCAACCCTATTAAAGCTGTTGATGGTATTAGTTTTGATGTCTACGAAGGTGAAACACTTGGTCTTGTTGGTGAATCAGGCTGTGGTAAATCAACGACTGGTCGTTCAATCATTCGCCTCTATGATATTACAGGTGGCGAAATTATTTTCGACGGTGAAAACGTTCATGGTAAAAAATCTAAAAATGAATTAAAGAATTTTAATCGTCAAATGCAAATGATTTTCCAAGATCCATACGCATCGTTAAACCCGCGTATGACGGCTGGAGAAATCATTGGGGAAGCTTTCGATATTCACGGTTTGTATAAGGATAAGAAAGCACGTCGCGAAAAAATCAACCAATTGCTTGAAGCTGTTGGTTTAAACAAAGAGCACGCTAACCGTTATGCCCATGAATTCTCTGGTGGTCAACGTCAACGTATCGGTATCGCACGTGCGCTAAGCTTAGATCCTAAGTTTATCATTGCCGATGAACCTATCTCTGCACTTGACGTATCGATTCAAGCGCAAGTTGTAAACTTATTAAAACAACTACAAAAAGAACGTGGCTTAACGTATCTTTTCATTGCCCATGACCTTTCGATGGTTAAATATATCAGTGACCGTATCGCTGTTATGTACCGTGGTAAAATTATGGAAATTGGTAAAGCAGATGATATTTACAATCATCCTGTACACCCTTATACAAAATCATTATTATCAGCTATTCCGCTTCCAGACCCTATGTCAGAAAAGCGTCGTCAACGTATCCCTTATACACATACAGAAGTTGACGAAAGCGCCACATACCATGAAGTTGGCGAACAACATTATGTATATGGTACTGCTGACCTTGTGAAAACTTGGGTTGGCACTAAGTAATATATATGATCCATCCACTGCAATTATGCATTGGATGGATCATTTTTTTAGGATTATTCTCTTAAACATCTCTTTACGCTTATTTTATTGGCTCATCAGCTATCAATTCAAGATCTTGAATCTCTGTACCTGTTTCACGATCAATATTATAGCTTTTTATTCGTTTATTGACCGCAATAATTGAAGTACGGAAATACATAGGAACTACCATTGCCTTGTCAGCCATATATTCTTGCCATTTACGGAATGCTTGTGCACGATATGCTTGATCGAGCGCTTCTTCAGAGTCAATATCAGTTAACAACTTCGTTAAATCATCCGAAACGTAGCGACTAAAGTTAAATGCTGCGCCTTTTCCATACAATCCTACTGGTGATGGGTTCGAGCCAGTTTGCCACGCAGCCATATACATATCAATTTCCGGGTCATCTGCTTGTACTTTATCGTAGAAATTGTTGAATTCAATTAAACGGCCTGTCGTTAGTTGTACATCAAGCCCAACATCTTTCCAGTTTTGACGATAGTACTCGACAATCGCTTCATCCGTATCAGAGCCTGACATTGCTGCTAAACGAATGATAAACTTATTGCCCTCTTTATCTTCACGAATACCGTCACCATCTATATCTTTATAGCCTGCTGCATCTAGTAATTGTTTTGCTTTTTCAGGATCAAAATGATAGCCTTCCAGCATGTCATCATAGTAAGTTTTGAAAGCTGGCGGTATTAATGAATTCGCACGCACTCGCAAACCTTGATAAAATTTATCTGTTACACTTTCAATATCCATTGCATACGCAATTGCCTGACGTAATTGGATATCATTCATTTTTGCATTTTCATCATAAATGTTTTCGCCCTTTTCTTGATCGTATTTCCCTAATTTAAAACCAAGGTAACTGTATGACAACTCAGGGCGCCCTAATATAGAAATATTCGATAAATTTTTTATACTATCGTATTGTGTAGCAGGGAATGAAACAATGTCAAATTGCCCTGCCTTCACAGCTTCACCTACAGTTGAAGTTGAAACAACTTGAACAATCAGCTTATCAATTTTTGGCTTTCCTTTATAATAATGCTCATTGGCAACAAACTGCACAGACTCTCCATTGACGATATGGTCAAATTTAAATGGCCCAAGTGTAATTGGATTTTTGCGTACAGCATCAGACGATATTAAATCTTTTACTGCAATGGAGGCTAGTTGATGTTTTGGTGCCGCATAGCCCCATAAGCCATCCCCTCCTGAATAAATAGCGGGTGACACTTTTTTAAGTGCGATTTCAATCGATTTGTCATCTATTTTTTTAATACCTGCTATCGTATCTGCTTTGCCATCATGGTATTCTTCAGCTCCTATAATATTTCGAAAATCATCATCATAGCGCACACCTTCATAATCGGGATGGGCGATAATCTCATATGGATAAATTAAATCCTCTGCCGTTAATGGCGTACCATCCGACCATTTCACATCGCCTTGAATCGTGATTGTTACTTTTTTATTGTCAGTGTCTACTTCTAACTTGGCAATTCCCTCATCAGTTAATAAAAAATCACCATCGACTTCAAATAGACTATTTGAAGCATAACCTGTTATGGATGAATCCGTAGCATCCGCAGAAAGTTCAGCAAGGAAAATGCCCTTGAACGGCGAGTCCGATACAAGTCCTACATGTAGTGTCCCCCCTGCAATGGCTTCTCCCTCATTTGTTACTTCAGTTGGTAATAAACTTGTGTCTACTTTGTTGTCCTCTATTTGTGTTGGTTTATCATTGCTGCCTTTGGACTCGTTTGCCTGCTCTTTATTCGTGCTACTGCAAGCAGCTAATAACAACATGATTATGAATATCACGGATAACGTCAACGACTTTTTTGTCATCGTTATTCCTCCCCCTTACATTTTCACTTTGTAAAGTTGATTTATTATTTAGCTAAAAAGGCCCTATTTTAGTGGTGTTTCTGCTAGTAATTCAATATTTTGTTGCTCTGTCGTATTTCCATATTGAATAGTGTAGTGTTTAATGCGTTTATTGACCGGAATAATCTCAGTACGGAAATACATTGGAATAACCATTGCCTTATCATTCATATAAACTTGCCATGCACGGAAAGCTTGTGCACGATAATGTGCATCTAGTGCTGCTTCAGAATCAATATTATTTAATAGCTTTGTAAGGTCATCCGAAACATAGCGACTGTAGTTAAATGTGGCTCCTTTACTATAGAGCCCTGCTGGTGACGGGTTTGTCCCCGTACCCCATGCAGCCATATACATATCAATTTCAGGATCATCTGCTTGTACTTTATCGTAGAAGTTATTGAATTCGAGAAGACGCCCTGTCGTTAATTGCACATCTAAACCAACATCTCTCCAATTTTGACGATAATACTCCACAATCGCTTCATCCGTATCCGAACCGGCGATTGCTGCTAAACGAATGGCAAACTTATTGCCGTCTTTATCTTCGCGAATACCATCACCATCTGTATCTTTATAGCCTGCTGCATCTAATAGTTCTTTTGCCTTTTCAGGATTATAATAATAGCCCTCTAGCGTATCATCATAGTAAGATTTGAAAGCTGGTGGGATTAAGGAGTTCGCTCGCACACGTAACCCTTGATAAAATTTATCTGTTACCGTTTCAATATCCATGGCATAAGCAATCGCTTTACGTAAATCAGCATCATTCATTTTTGCCTTTTCATCATAAACATTCTCGCCTTTTTCTTGATCATAGTGTCCAAGCTTAAAGCCTAAATAGCTGTATGATAATTCAGGGCGCCCTAATATCGAAATATTCGTTAAATTTTTTATACTATCATATTGATTGGCTCTAAATTCTGATGTTAAATCGAATTTCCCCGTTTTCAGCGCTTCCCCTACCGATGTTGAAGGGACAACTTGTACAACTACTTTCTCAATCTTTGGCTTCCCTTTATAATAATGCTCATTGGCAACAAACTGTACGGACTCTCCATTGACAATATTGTCAAATTTAAATGGCCCAAGTGTAATTGGATTTTTGCGTACAGCATCAGAAGAAATTAAATCTTTTACCGCAATGGAGGCTAGTTGATGTTTTGGTGCCGCATAGCCCCATAAGCCATCGCCACCTGAATAAATAGCTGGTGACACTTTTTTAAGTGCAATTTCAATCGACTTATCATCTATTTTTTTAATGCCTGCTATCGTATTTGCTTTGCCATCATGGTACTCATCAGCCCCTATAATATTTTTAAAATCATCATCATAGCGCACGCCTTCATAATCTGGATGACCAATAATTTCATACGGATAGATTAAGTCATCTGCCGTTAATGGTGTGCCATCCGACCATTTTACATCGCCCTGTATTGTAATAAGCACCTTTTTATTGGCAGCATCGACATCTAATTTAGCTATTCCTTTATCGGTGATTAAAAAGTCTTCATCTAATACAAATAAGCTATTTGTTGCGTAAGCCATGATTTCTGCGTCATAAACATCAGAGTAATACTCCCATGAGAAAACGCCTTTGAACGGAGAATCTGTCACAAGCCCAACATGTAATGTGCCATCTTGCACAGCATCCCCTTCGTTCGTTACTTCAAATGGAAGTGTACTTGTATCTACTTTGTTATCTTCTGTTTGTGCTGGTTTATCATTGCCATCTTTTGCTTCGCTTGCTTGCTCTTTATCGGAGCTTTTACAGGCAGTTAATAGCAATAGGATTGTCAACGTCACGACAGTTATCAACCACTTTTTTGTCATTGTTATTACCTCCTATATCATCCCAATCTTTGTTTTGCATCAGCGGCACGACGAAGGGCTTGACCGATATAATTAATGCCAAGTATCAAGAGTAAAATTAATAACGATGCTGGTAACCATACCCACCATTTCTCGGCTAACACAAGTGGATTTCGAGCGTAGCTTACTAAAGTACCTAAACTTGGCGTAGAAGGTGGTAGCCCGAATCCTAAAAATGATAAGCCTGTTTCGATCCCAATATTGCCAGCAAGACTTAAAGTAAACTCTACAATTAATAACGAACTTAAATTAGGCAAGACGCCTTTAAACATAATTGCAAAATCACTTGTCCCCATTGTTTTAGAAGCGCTTACATAATCTCGTCGCCCTTCCGATAATGCTTTACTTCGAATTAACCGTGCAATGCCTATCCATTGAAATACACTAATAATCATCACGAGCTCAAAAACACCATATTCAGGGATAATGGACACAAGGACTATAAAAATCATAAATGTCGGCAATGTAATAATAAAATCAATGATGCGCATCATGACATTGTCTACAATACCGCTGTAATAGCCCATAATAATCCCTAGCGCAATCCCAATTATATTGGCAATAACGGTCACCCAAATGGCGATTAACAGTGAATTTTTAGCACCAATCACTAGTTGCCCAAGTACATCACGTCCTGCCTCATCTGCCCCTAAAATATAGCCATTCTCGCCTGGCTCTGTGTAGCGTTCAAACAGATTGATTTTTAACACGCTCTCTTGATCGAGCAGCCAAGCAGTAATAAAAATAGAAATGATGATTAGTGTAACGCCCACAAAAGAAAACATTGCAACTCTATCTTTCTTAAACTCTCGTAAAACAACTTGTAGACCTGTTGGCGGTGTGCTTTCCATCATTACTGTTTCATTGTTATGTTGTGTCATGTCCTTTCACCTCAACATTATGTTTAGTCGTTAGTCTATACGGATACGCGGATCGACAATGCTCATAATAATATCCGACAACAGACTACCTAATAATGCTAAGAAACCATACAGCATAATCAGTGCGGTAATGACACTATAGTCGCGACTCGTTATCGAACTAATAAACAATTCGCCCATACCTGGATAGCCGTAAATCGTTTCGATAAAAATGGAGCCGCCTAATAAACCTGTAATTGTAAACCCTAAAAACGCTGCAATTGGAAGTACTGAATTGCGGAAAATATGTCGCGTATAAATTCTTCTTATTGGAATACCTTTACTGCGAGCAGTTTTGACATAATCCTGTGTTTTCGCATCAATAATTTCTGAGCGTAAATATTGGATAATCCCTGTAGTACCTAAAATAGCTGCCGTCATCGCAGGTAAGAGCAAGTGATATATTTTATTCCAATAATAGGTTAGTGTTCCCGATTCTAGGCCAACATCAACGGTTCCACTCGTTGGAAACCACATTAAGCGATAACCAAAAACAAATAAAAACACGAGTGATAAGACAAATGTCGGAATCGCAAAGCTAATAAAGCTATATAAAATAATGGATTTGTCTAACAATGTATCTTGTTTACGTCCTGCAAGCATTCCAAGTGGTATGGCTAATAAATAAACCAGTATAACACTAAGTAAAGATAGCCAAAATGTATTGAGTGCACGCTCCCCAATCAATGTTGACACCGCAATTTTATATGTATAGCTTTGTCCAAAATCTCCTTGAAGAGCATTTGTAATCCAGCGATAATACTGTTCATACCAAGGGTCATAGAAGCCTGCTTGTATTCGTAATTCCTCAATTCTTGATGGGTCTGTTTCAGGTGTGATTAACCCTGTAAACGGATCACCAGGCATTTGCTTTGCCAATATAAAGACGATTAAACTCAAGATAAATAATTGTGGAATCATGACGAATACACGTCTAACAACGGTTTTCCACATGTTACAATCCCTCCTGCTCAATTTCGGACATCGCCACTTTATGTGTATCGGAAATAGATTTTAAAGGGTATACTTTGCCTTGCTTATCATAGTATTGATGATGGTCTTTTTGATATTTCTCTTCGACTTTTTGTCGTACTGCTTTGCGCTCCATTCTTGTTTCAGGCTCAATATGTGGAATTGCGGACAGTAAGCGATTTGTGTAAATATGCTGTGGATTGCTATAAATATCTTGACGGGTACCAGTTTCCACAAAGCGTCCCTTATACATAATGGCAATGTAATCGCACATATGTTTCACGACACCTAGGTCATGGGAGATAAATAAATAACTTAGCCCATATTCTTGCTGAATGTCTTTCATAAAGTTCAGCACTTGTGCTTGCACCGACAAATCGAGTGCCGACACAGGTTCATCTGCAATAATTAATTTCGGATTACAAGCAACCGCGCGCGCTATACCAAGTCGCTGCTTTTGCCCTCCAGAAAATTCATGAGGATACTTTAACAGCACATCCTCCGACATACCGACAATGGCTAGTAATTCTTTAATACGCCTGCGCTCCTCCTGATCACTAAGCTTCATAAAGTTACGTATCGGCTCTGCCAGTATATCGATTACGCGCTTTCTAGGGTTCATACTAGAATGAGCGTCTTGAAATATCATTTGAATATCACGACTATAGGCTGACCCTCGCTTGCGACGTCGATTGGTAACATTCTGTCCTTCATAAATAATTTGCCCCGTTGTTACCTTTTCAAGACCAATAATGGCTTTACCTGTAGTAGATTTCCCTGAACCTGACTCGCCAACTAAACCGTATGTTTTTCCTTTTTCAAATGCCATTGTAATGCCATCAACCGCATACACTTTATCTTTTATCGTATTGAAAAAGCCACCTCGAATCGGATAATGGACGTTTAAATCTTTAATTTGCATAAAGCTCATCCTGACACCCCCTCGCTTTCTCCTGCAAAATGAAAGTGTTGCCAGCATGTACAACGGACAAAATGCTCAGGTGCAATTTCATGTAATTGTGGATGACTTTCATGTGCGGATGCGTCAATCCATGGTATACGCGAGGAAAATCGACAACCTTCACGTGGCAAATTGACAAGTGAAGGCACCATGCCTTGTATTACCTCTAGGCGTTCATGTTCCTCATGAGTTTGTGGAATCGAGTTTAATAGGGACCGTGTATAGGGATGTTTGGCATTGTTAAAAAGCTCTTGAACAGGCGCCTCTTCAATCACTTGGCCGGCATACATCACAGCAACTCGATCTGCGACCTCTGCTACAACACCTAAGTCATGGGTAATTAAAATAACGCCAGCATGTGTCTCATCTTGTAACGCTTTTAACAGATCTAAAATTTGTGCTTGTATCGTTACGTCCAATGCTGTTGTCGGTTCATCAGCAATAATGATGGCAGGTTTGCTCGATAAAGCAATCGCAATCATCACGCGTTGACGCATACCACCTGATAATTGATGAGGAAATTGTCGGGCAACTCGTTTAGGATTCGCAATACCTACTTGCTCTAACAACTCTATTACACGTTCGTCCCGTTGTTGCTTCGTAAGTGTTGTATGATAAATAAGCCCTTCTGCAATTTGTTCGTGGATGCGCATTAATGGATTTAATGCCGAAAGAGGATCTTGAAAAATAAAGCCAATATCATTCCCCCGTAGTTGATTGAATTGCTCTTCACTTAACTGTGTTAAATTTTGTTGATTGTAAAGTATTTCTCCAGTCACTTTCGTATTCATTGCATTATGTAAGCCTACAATTGTTGTAGCTAACGTACTTTTCCCACAGCCCGACTCTCCAACTATAGCCAAAATCTCATTTTTTCTAAGCGAAAGCGAAACATCTTCTATTGCTGCATGATAAGTGTCTTTTAATCGAAAGCTCGTCGTTAAGTTTTTTATCGTCAACAAGTCATTTGTACACAAACAGTCTCCCTCCTACAATTATTTATCCACTTTCTCTATATTAGAATTGCAATTTATTTAAAATCCCCCTTTCACCACTCTTATTTTTTGTGAAAAATAATGTTTATCAAAATTACCTACCACAAGAAAAAACACACTTTTCTATAGATAGAATAATCAGATAATTAAATGTATTGCTATTTTATCTAGAAATAATACGTAAAATCAAGCTTATTTTGCAAATTACTATTATAAAATTAAGTAGTATCAGCCTAGTTTTCGCTAGAGGAAAATTAGTTTCCTAGTATCAAATTCAATAATTTGTTATCTTTAAAAAATAAATAAGCAAAGTTGTTAGTGTTATTTTAGAATAATTAATTGCGTATGAGTTTTTAACTGGTAGTTTTATTTAACTGAATATAGTTACTATCAATAAATTTTATAGATATATTTATCGTTATCTATTTTCCATAATAAATATTCCGCATTAACCACTTCTTATTACATCAATAAAATTAAAATACAACTCATTTAAATAAGTTATATTTTAATTTCACTTTCAGTTGGTGTTATTTAAGTTTGTAACTTTTTACAGAAAATTAGTTAGTTTTTACGCTTTATAAAATCCTTGCATGTACAATTTTGATACCCCCGTTTTCATGCCTTGAGCGGAGGAGTTCACCCTGCTTCGCGGGTATTCTCTCTTGCTCCGCGGGTATTTCTCCCTGCTTCGCGGGTATTACCCCTTGTTCCGCGGGTATTCCCCCTTGTTCCGCGGGTATTTCACCCTGCTCCGCGGTATTTCACCCTGCTTCGCGGGTATCTCCTTGCTCCGCGGGTATTTCACTCTGCTCCGCGGGTATCTCCTTCCTCCGCGGATATTCTCTCTTGTTCCGCGGGTATCTCCTTGCTCCGCAGGTATTTCACTCTGCTCCGCGGATATTTCTCCCTGCTCCGCGGGTATTTCTCCCTGCTCCGCGGATATTCTCTCTTGTTCCGCGGGTATCTCACTCTACTCCGCGGGTATCTCACCCTGCTTCGCGGATATTTCTCCCTGTTCCGCGGGTATCTCCTTGCTCCGCGGGTATCCCACTCTACTCCGCGGGTATTCTCCCTTGCTCCGCGGATATTTCTCCCTGCCAAGCGAGTATTTCACCCTGCTCCGCGGGTATTTCACTCTACTCCGCGGATATTCTCTCTTGTTCCGCGGGTATCTCACTCTGCTCCGCGGGTATTCCCCCTTGTTCCGCGGATATTTCTCCCTGTTCCGCGGGTATCTCCTTGCTCCGCGGGTATCCCACTCTACTCCGCGGATATTTCTCCCTGCCAAGCGAGTATTTCACTCTACTCCGCGGGTATCACTCTGCCAAGCAGGTATTCCCCCTCCCCAAACAAATAGCAAATGGCACCTATCAAAGTAGAGTTTACTTTGATAGGTGCCATTTATTCACCAACATTATCTTCTTGATTTCGGATTCATTGCATCTTTCAGCCCTTCACCGATAAAATTGATCGATAAGATGACCAATGTAATGGCGGTTGCAGGTGGAACCCAAATCCAAATTTTATCTCTTAATACATCTGAGTTTCTAGCCTCAGATAACATATTGCCCCAGCTTGGTGTATCTGCTGGCACACCAAAGTTTAAGAAGCTTAACGCGGACTCGATAACAATCGTTACTGCCATTAATAGCGTAGCTTGTACAATAATCGTAGAAGCGACGTTAGGTAGTAAATGTTTGATAATGATTTTCGATGATTTACAGCCGATTGACTCTGCAGCTAAAATGTACTCATTTTCTTTCTCTGCAAGAATTCGACTTCGAACAACGCGGGCAACACTTCCCCAACTTAATACGGAAATAACAATAATTAATGTCCATAAGCCTGAAACTTTGCCGACTAGAATCGTATTTAAAACGATAACGAAAACTAATAATGGGAACATTAAAACAAAGTCTGTGAAACGCATTAAAATTTGGTCAACCTTGCCCCCAAAGTAACCCGAAATCGCCCCAATCGTTGTCCCAATTAAAACAATAAAAAACATACAGCCTATGCCAACCGTCAATGAGGATCTACCAGCATATAGCATTCGCGTAAAAACATCACGACCATTTGTATCTGTTCCAAGCCAGTTTTCACTTGAAGGTGGCTGACTAATTTTCGTAAAGTCTACACGCACGATATCTTTTGTCGTAATATACGGTGCCAAAAACGATAGAATAATAACGATTAGTAAAAAAATAAGGCTGATCATCGCTAATTTATTTTTAAAGAACTTTCTTCTCGCTATCACCCATGGAGAGGGGCTTTTATTCGGTGTTTTTTTTGGTGCAGAAGCTTCTTGTTTTGTTACAATCTCCACATATTTCCCCTCCCTAATCTAGTCTAATTCGCGGATCTACTATACCGTACAGTAAATCGGCTACTAAATTTCCAAAAAGTGTTAAGAATGAAAGTAACATAGTGATCGACATCATGACCGCATAATCTCTTCTTCCAACGGAATCTAAGAACAGTGCACCTATTCCGGGATAAGTAAAGATGGTTTCTGTAATAACCGCACCGCTAATTAATGTAGCGATGTCAAACCCAAGAAAAGTAATAATCGGAATAATCGAATTTCTTAAAATATGCTTGTTGTAAATTTTTGATTCCTTTGTTCCTTTTGCTCTTGCCGTACGTACAAAATCTTTTCGACTGTTTTCAATAATATCGTTGCGTAAAAATTGCGTGTAGGATGCCGTTCCCATTAATCCTAAAACAAGGGCTGGTAATAATACATGATGGACCCTACTTAAATAATAAGCAAATGTGCCTTCCTGCAGCCCTACACCAACTGAGCCGTTGAATGGGAACCACCCTAATTGGAAAGAGAACACATAAATAGCGACAATGCCGGCAACAAATGACGGAATCGCTAAAGCTAGGTAATTATACGAAGCTATTAGATTATCACCTAATGTATAAGGTTTTCTTCCTGCATACATCCCCATGATAAAAGCAAAAATATACGTAAAAATTAAAGATGTAATGGCTAAAAATAATGTATTTGGAATTCGCTGTGCAATCACTTCCACTGCAGGTTTTTTATAAACGGTTGATTTGCCAAAATCCCCTTGTACAAAATTAGCCATCCATCTTCCATATTGCACGATAATTGGATCATTATAGCCTAACTTCTCTCTCATTTCCTCGATGTATTGTGGGTTTGTATTGGATGGATCAATTTCTCCCGCAAATGGATCTCCTGGCATCATTTTTGCTAAGAAGAACACAACTAACGAAATAAGGAGTAACAATGGAATCATGCCGAGTAGTCTTCGAAGTGTGTATTGAAGCATGTGACGTCCCCTTATCAATTAAAATTTACTACTATCAAGCTCCAATTTTAGCCTGATAGTAGTAGGTTTCTCAGCCTTGATTAGGCACTAACTTACTCAACAATGTGCCATTTATAAACGTCTGTTTGGAATCCAACAGCGTTAATATGAACACCTTGTAGTCGATTGTTAATACCATATAAATCTAGATTTTCCCATAATGGTAGTGCAGGTAATTGTTCGTTGAAGTATTTTTGCCAATTAACATACATTTTTTTACGGTAGTCTTTATCAAATGCTTTTTCACTTAACGCTTCTTTTAATAATTTGTCATTCTCTGCATCTACATAACGACCGTAGTTCCATTCTGCATCATTAGCCCATAAACCTGATGGGTCTGGATCAGAACCCATGCTCCAAGAACCGAAGAATGCCTCTAATGCTGCATCATCGTTGTCTTTCATTTCATTGTACAAGTTAAACTCAACTAAGCTTCCTGTTGCTAATTCTGTTTTTACGCCAATATCATTCCAAGATTGAATGATTGCTTGTGAACGACCTTCAAATGCAGCTGGTCCTGCATAGTGACCAAATAAAATTTTGAATGGTTGACCTTTTGGATCTTCAACAAATCCATCACCGTCTGTATCAACATAGCCTGCTGTTTTTAACAGCTCTTTCGCTTTATCCACATTAAACTCGTATGCATTTAAATCTGAAGCATCTGCAGCAGTCCAGAAAGTAACTGGGATAACTGTGTTTGCTACTTTCGCTTTTCCTTCTAAGAAAGCATCGATCATTGCTGGACGGTTAAGAGCATATAATAGTGCCTGACGTAATTCTTTTGAATTGAATTTATCAAAATCAGCTACATTTTTAAGTGTAGCTTTATCACGATGACCAAAACGAAGCCCGATATAAGAATAGCTCACACCAGTTGTTTCTTCGATACGTACATTGCTTAATGCAGAAAGCTCTTTCACAGATTGTGGTCTAATATCCATGATGTCGATTTCTCCGTTTTGGAACGCACCCGCAGCTAATGATGGGTCAATTACTTTTACAATAACACCATCAAGCGCTGGTTTCCCTTTCCAGTAATCATCAAAACGCTCTAATTCAGAATACTCGCCGTCTACCACTTTTTTCACTTTAAACGCGCCTAATCCTACAGGGTTTTCGCGCACTTGTTTTGATTCACTTAAATCTTTTACTGCAATGCCTTCATAATGTTTCTTAGGCATTGGGTATTGCCAAATGCTTTCTAAGTTATTAATTTTCACTTCTTTAAAAGTAATTTTAATTGTGTAAGGATCTACAACTTCAATTCCTGAAATTTTATCTGCTTTGCCTGCTTTTTTCTCTTCTGCCCCTTTTACGCCTTCAACATAGTTGAAACGAGGACCATCATAATCAGGGTGTGCTAACGTTTCTAATGCGAAAACCCAGTCTTCACCTGTTAGTTCCTCACCATTATGCCATTTTACGCCCTTTTCGAAATTGAACGTATACGTTAATTTATCTTCACTAATATCCCATTTTGCAAGGTTTGGTACATATTCTAATTCATCATTTACATCATACACGCCATCCATCATGAAATTTTGGATATAGCTATCTACGATACTTCCTGCAAAGGCAGGGTCAAATACGCCCTCCGGCGCTTGGTCTGTTCCGAATGTAACTACGCCACCTTCTTTAACATCAGTAGTTGCCGCTGGCGTTTCCTTATCTTTTTGTGCATCTTTGTCAGTTGTCCCTGAATCACTATTACATGCTGCTAGGAATAAAGCCATGACAAGCATCAGTAACAGTGACCATAATGTTTTTGTCTTTTTCATTCTTTTCCCCCCGTTAAAAATTTTATTTTGAAAAACATTGTTTCCTGTTTTTTTCTTGCCGTTTTTAATATAAGTGGCAAGCAACGTTATGGTCTGGCTTCACCTCCTTTAATACTGGTTTCGTTAAGGAACATTCCATCATAGCTTTAGGGCATCTTGGATGGAATGGACATCCTGTCGGAGGATTTGCGGGACTTGGTACATCACCTTCTAATACAATGCGCGTACTTTTTTTGCGAGGATCCGGTACGGGTATCGCGGAAATAAGCGCTTGTGTATAAGGGTGCAATGGTTCATCATAAATACTCGTCTTGTTAGCTATTTCAACAATATTTCCTAGATACATCACGCCAATGCGATCACTCATATGCTTCACAACACTTAAATCATGCGCAATAAATAAAAAGGTTAAATCAAACTCATCCTGCAATTCTTTTAATAGATTCAAAACTTGAGATTGAACGGAAACATCCAAAGCAGAAACAGGTTCATCGGCGATAATTAGTTTTGGTTTAAGTGCTAGGGCTCTCGCAATACCAATTCGCTGACGCTGCCCTCCTGAAAATTCATGCGCATACTTATAATAGGCATCTTCAGGTAAGCCTACTTTGCGCAATAACTCCACGACTTCCCCTTTTAATGAATTGAGCGTTTTGTTATGGAAATTCATAATGGGCTCCGCTACGATACTGCCAACCATTTGCATTGGATTTAATGATGCATAAGGATCTTGGAATACCATTTGGATATCTTTTCTTATCTCTCTTAATGATTTGCCTTGTAATTTCGTAATATCCTGACCATTAAAAATGATTTGTCCTTCTGTAGAATCTAACAATCGAATAATAGTACGCCCAGTTGTTGATTTACCACAGCCTGACTCCCCAACCAATCCTAGTGTTTCACCATTTTTGATGGAAAAAGAAATATTATCGACCGCCTTCACATGTCCGACTGTCTTTTTTATAAACCCGCCTTTTATCGGGTAATAAGTTTTTAGGTTGTTCACTTCAAGTAAGTTTTCTTTACGTTGTTTGCTTGTTGTTTCTGTCATGTTGTTACCTCACACTTTCTTTAGGATAGCAACCTTCATATAGTAAGCACGAAACCTCATGACCATCAGCCATTTGTGCAAGCTGTGGCGTTACTGTACTACACTCAGGTTTTACAGACGGGCATCTATCGGCAAAGCGACAGCCAAAAGTAGGCATGTTTTTTAATGATGGCACAATGCCTTGGATTGTTGTTAACTCACTCACCTCTAAATCAATACGAGGAATGGATGCCATTAACAGCTTTGTATACGGATGTTGTGGGTTATAAAACAGATTATCTACATTCGTGCGCTCTACAATTTTCCCAGCGTACATAATGATGACTTCATCACACATTTCTGCCACTACCCCTAAGTCATGCGTTATCAAAATAATAGACATGTCATTTTTCTCTTGAATTTTTTTCAGCAACTCCAGAATTTGTGCTTGCACAGTTACATCTAGTGCAGTAGTCGGTTCATCGGCAATTAACAGCTTTGGATGGCAGGCAATCGCAATCGCAATCATCACCCTTTGTCGCATCCCCCCGGATAATTGGTGAGGATATTCATCTACAATTTTGTCTGGTCTAGGGATGCCTACACTTTTTAACAATTCGATGGCTTGCTGCCTTGCTTCTGTTTTGGAGATTGACAGATGATTCAATAAAATCTCTTCAATCTGATTACCAATTGTAAATACAGGGTTTAAAGATGTCATAGGCTCTTGAAAGATCATACTAATATCTTTTCCTCGTATTTTATTCATTTCATCGCTTGAATAATTTTCTATATTTTGGCCTTGGAACTTTATTTCTCCACCCGTAACTTTGCCAATTCCTTGGGGCAGTAGCTGCATAATTGACAATGACATAACACTTTTACCACAGCCGGATTCCCCTACAATCCCTACAATTTGGCCAGGCTTGACGGAAAACGACACATTATCGACTGCATGATAAATATCTCCTTCTATATCAAAACCAGTTTTTAGGTTCTTTACTTCAAGCATTAAATTCATTTAATCATCACACCTTCGTAAATTTTTTCTAAATAGAAATATGTAGTAAAAACTAGCGATGTCCAAACTTTCCTGATTCAATATTCAGAAAAAAGATTTGAAACAGATTAAACTTATTTCAAAATTATTTCTACTCAAATAATTAATAGTTTTTATTATATTGAATTTAAATACATATTAATAAATTTTTTACAGTATAAACAAAAAAATAACTTACTATTTACTTATAGAATTATCTGAAAATTATCTATACGGCTATTTTATCTAGAAATAATACATTTAATCAAGAGTTTTTTTACAACTCCTCATAATGTTATATACATAATAAACCGTACAACTATTACAAAAATTTTTTTATTTTACAAATTAATTCTAATGAAATATTTGCTAATCTATTTATCCGTTCTACTTTTCATTAGTTTTTTATTATTTAAATATAATAAATAATGAGATTACACAATCCTAACTTCTTCACCTATCACATTCTTTTATTTGGTAAACTTGATTATTATTGGACTTAATTTAATTTTCTGTTTATTTTTAATAATCAATTATTATTAATATATAATTTTTCCCTTTAAAGCATTAATGTTAAAAAGCGATTTTTATTACATTAGAAAACTTTATTTTCATGACTTTTCTTTAACATACATCTTCTTGTATTTAATTTTTATATTTCTATCCTTCACAGTTTCTTTCCAATAAAAAAACGACCACAGGTTATCATAACCGTGATCGTTTCATTATTGTTTATCAAACAGATTCGTTATAGCTAGTCAAAAATGCGATTATAATTCTCCAGCTTTAAGTTTTGCATGCCAATCTTTTAAAAATGGAATATCATCTTCTTTAATGGCACCAGATTCATTCGCTGCTTCAATTAAATAATCGAAGTTTGTTAAAGATACGTACTTTATGCCCGCTTCATCAAACGCTTGTTCAGCACGTGGTAAGTTATACGTATAAACACATACAACCCCTAATACTTCACAACCCGCTGCA
The DNA here is from genome assembly GCF_002982115.1 of Lysinibacillus sphaericus. Lineage (GTDB taxonomy): Bacteria > Bacillota > Bacilli > Bacillales_A > Planococcaceae > Lysinibacillus > Lysinibacillus sphaericus. The sequence continues at coordinate 3,685,772 of NZ_CP019980.1, forward strand.
CGTAAAGCTTCAACTGCTGTAATGGAAGAACCACCTGTTGACACAATATCTTCTACTACGATGACTTTTTGTCCTGCAGCATATTTTCCTTCAATTTGATTGCCACGACCATGTTCTTTTGCTTTTGAACGTACATAGATCATCGGTAAGTCTAAAATATCACTTACCCATGCAGCATGTGGAATACCTGCTGTGGCCGTACCAGCTACGATTTCTGTACCTTCAAAGTTTTCTTTAATTATCGCTGCTAAGCCATTTGCCAATTGTTTACGGATAACTGGGTCAGAGATTGTTAGACGCGTATCACAGTAAATTGGAGATTTAATACCTGATGCCCATGTAAAAAGTTCTGTTGGATTTAATTCGACTGCGCCTACTTTAAGCATAGCGTGTGCGATTTCGTTTTGTAATGTCATATTGATGCCTCCCATAGTTCACTTACCATTTTATATGCTGCTACTGGATCTTGCGCACCTGTTACGGCACGGCCTACTACGATTAAAGAAGAACCATCACGTTTGGCGCCATCAGGTGTAGCGATGCGCTTTTGATCGTGAGCGTCACCACCTGCTAAACGGATACCAGGTGTGACACGTAAAAAGTCTTGGCCGCACACTTCAGCAATTGCCTGTGCTTCATGTACCGAGCAAACCACACCATTTAAGCCTGCTTGTTTTGTTAAGCTTGCGTAGTGCAATACCGATTCTTGCAATGTTAACGCAATTTTTTGCTCTGCTTGCATTTGCGCTTCCGTAGTGGATGTTAGTTGTGTCACGGCAATCAATGCTGCGCGCTCTTGACCTGCAGGTGTCCCTGCTTCCAGACCTTCGAGTGCAGCTTCCATCATTGGTCGCCCGCCCGCTGCATGGACATTGACTAAATTAACCCCTAATTTAGCTAAGCCCTTCATCGCTGAGCCAACCGTATTAGGAATATCATGTAGCTTTAAGTCTAAAAATATATCATGACCTAAATCTTTCACTTTGCGGACAATATCTGGACCTTCTTGCATATAAAGCTCCATACCAATTTTGACGAAAAGAGGCTCTTGAAAATGTGCTAAAAACTTGAAAACTTCTGCTTCTCCTGGGAAATCAAGTGCTAGAATTGGTTTTGTATTCATTAACGATGGCTCCTTCCGATAATATCCGTAATATGTTCTACACCTAAAGCGTCAAGCTTTGCAGGTAATTCCTCAATGATATTCGGGCAAACAAAATGATCGACAAAGTTGGCTGTACCAACCGCAACTGCTGATGCACCAGCAGACATAAAATCAATTACATCTTGTGCTTCACTTACGCCACCCATCCCAATAATCGGAATATTGACTGCCTTATACACCTCGTATACCATGCGAATAGCAACCGGTTTTACTGCAGGACCTGATAAGCCCCCTGTACCGTTGGCAATGACAGGTTTACCTGTACGTTCATGTAAGCGCATGCCGATTAATGTGTTAATCATCGTAATACCATCCGCTCCACCTGCTTCCACAGCTTGCGCGATTTCTACGATATTTGTAACGTTTGGTGATAATTTCACGTAAACAGGTACTTCCGACACTGCCTTGACAGCTGCAACCAAATCTCTTGCTGTTGCTGGATCTGTACCGAATTGAATACCGCCACATTTTACGTTCGGGCATGAAATATTAAGTTCTAGTGCTTTGACATTGGGTGCAGCTGAGATGCGACGTGCTACTTCCACATAATCTGCTGTTTCCGTTCCCGCTACATTGGCAATAATCGGCACATCATAGCCTTCTAAAAACTTTAATTCTTCATTCATTACTTTTTCAATACCAGGATTTTGTAAGCCAATAGCATTTAACATTCCTGCTGCTGTTTCCGCTACACGAGGTGTCGGATTGCCAGGTCTTGTTTCTACAGTTGTTGCTTTAATCATAATCGCACCAAGTATCGATAAATCGTACAGTTGCGCATACTCCCGACCAAAGCCGAAGCAACCTGAAGCTGGCATAATTGGATTTTTTAAATCTAAGCCAGGTAATTGGATATTTAAACGACTCATAATGCCACCGTACCTTTCGGGAATACTGGACCGTCAGAGCATACTTTGACATAGTCTTTATCAATTTGATCTGTTGTTTTACATACGCACGCGAAGCAAGCACCAATACCACAGCCCATTCGCTCTTCAAAAGATAAATAGCCTTCTTTTTCAGGATAGAAACCTTCTAAAGCTTTTAACATCGGTAGAGGACCACAAGAATAGAACACATCAAATTCTGGTGCACGTGATTCTAAAACGTTGGTCACAAAGCCCTTTGTTCCTTTTGAGCCATCGACTGTTACATAATGCGTTTCACCAAGTGCGTTAAATTCCTCTTCGTAGAAGCATACATCCTCTGTTTGGAAGCCTAATACATGGATAGTCTTCACACCACGTGCATTAAGTTGTTTTGACAGCTCATGTAAAGGAGGTACACCGATGCCGCCACCAACTAATAATGCTGTCCCTCCTGTCTTTACCGCATCAACTGGGAAGCCATTACCGATTGGGCCAAGGACATTGACTAGCTGCCCTTCACGATTTGTCGCTAACACCTTTGTTCCTCGACCTTCCGCACGATAAATCATGGTAAATTCACTGTTGTCTTTATCTATATTTGCAATACTGATAGGTCGACGTAAAAGCGGCTCCAATGAATCTGACACCTTTACATGGACAAACTGGCCAGGAGTCATATCCTGAACCAGTTCACCACGAAGTGTCAATTCGAAAATGTTTGTCGCAATTTGCTTTTGAGAGACGACCGTCATTTTCTCTTGACGAATCATATTAATGTACTACCTCCGCTTTCGGCATTTGTTCTGCTGTAAATGTCATGGATTCAATTACACGTAGCATTGCTTCTGCTGTATCTAGAGAAGTTAAGCAAGGCACACCATTTTCTACAGACTCACGTCGAATGCGGAATCCATCACGCGCTGGTTGCTTGCCTTTTGTTAATGTGTTCACTACTAACTGTGCTTCACCATTTTGAATTAAATCAAGTAACGTTTGTCCTTTGGCACCGATTTTCCCTACTACATCAGTACGAACACCCGCTGCTTCAAATGCTTGTGCAGTACCTTCCGTCGCTACAATGCGGTAGCCTACTGTTGAAAAGCGTTTGGCAAGCGCAATTGCTTCTTCTTTATCTTTATCAGATACAGTGAATAATACTGTGCCTTCTGTGCGAATTTCCATACCTGCTGCAACTAAGCCTTTATAAAGTGCTTTTTCTAATGTTGCATCTTTCCCCATTACTTCCCCTGTCGATTTCATTTCAGGTCCTAATGTAATGTCCACTCGGCGTAATTTAGCGAATGAGAATACTGGTACTTTAACAAATACACCTTTTTGCTCTGCCGCTAAGCCAGTTGGGTAGCCTTGTGCTACGATTGATTTTCCAAGAATGGCTTTTGTTGCAATGTTCGCCATTGGGATGTTCGTAATTTTACTTAAGAACGGTACTGTACGAGATGAACGAGGATTTACCTCAATGACATACACTTCACCTTGGGAAATAACATACTGGATGTTCATTAAGCCGATAATGCCAAGACCTTTTGCTAAACGAGTTGTGTAATCCACTAATGTATCTTTTTGCGCTTGTGTTAATTTTTGTGGTGGGTATACAGAAATCGAGTCACCAGAGTGTACCCCTGCACGTTCGATATGTTCCATAATACCTGGGATTAAAACATTTTCACCGTCACAAATCGCATCGACTTCAATTTCTTGCCCCGTTAAGTAACGGTCTACGAGTACTGGGTGATCTGGTGATGCCTCAACAGCGTTTTCCATATAGTGTTGTAATTCTTGTTCGTTATAAACAATTTCCATTGCACGTCCACCAAGTACATACGAAGGACGAACTAGTACTGGGAAGCCTAAGCGTTCGCCAATGGCAAGTGCTTCTTCCGTTGAAACTGCTGTTTCACCTGGAGGCTGTGGAATGTCTAATGCATGTAAAGCTTGTTCGAATTTATCGCGGTTTTCTGCACGGTCGATATCTTCTAATGATGTACCTAAAATTTTCACACCATTTGCAGCTAATTTATCAGCAAGGTTAATGGCTGTTTGACCACCGAATTGGACAACTACACCAATTGGTTGTTCTAAATCGATAATATGCATAACATCTTCGATTGTTAATGGCTCGAAGTATAGCTTATCTGAAATCGAGAAGTCCGTTGATACTGTTTCTGGATTTGAGTTAATAATGATTGCTTCATAGCCTGCTTCTTGAATTGCCCATACAGAGTGCACTGTTGCATAGTCAAACTCTACCCCTTGACCGATACGGATTGGACCCGAACCTAATACAATCACGGATGGTTTATCAGATTTGATGGATTCGTTTTCTTCCTCATAAGTACCGTAGAAATATGGTGTTTCAGATTCAAACTCTGCTGCACATGTATCAACCATTTTGTAGACTGGGATAATGCCGTTTTCTTTACGGTACGCATATACTGCCTCTGGTGTTGTGTCCCATAGCTCGGCAATTTTTTTATCAGCAAAGCCTAGACGTTTTGCAGTGCGTAATATTTCTTTATCGTTTTTATGGTTAGCAAGTGTTTGCTCCATATCTACGATGTTTTTAAATTTATTTAAGAAGAATAAGTCAATTGCAGACCATTCATGGATTTGCTCGATTGTTACACCACGGCGCAATGCTTCACCGATGAAGAATAAACGCTCATCTCCCGCTTTACGGATACGTTTTTCAATCCAAGAGTCAGAGTTATCTTCTGCATGTTTTAGCTCTAAATGTACTTGACCTGTTTCAAGAGAACGAACAGCTTTCAGCATAGCTTCTTCAAACGTACGACCAAGTGCCATTACTTCACCAGTTGCCTTCATTTGTGTGCCTAAGTTACGTTTTGCTGATTCGAATTTATCGAATGGCCAGCGTGGAATTTTTGCGACAATGTAGTCTAGTGCTGGCTCGAAGCAAGCATACGTTGAACCTGTCACTGGATTTTTGATTTCATCTAATGTTAAACCTACTGCAATTTTTGCTGCTAGCTTGGCAATTGGGTAACCCGTTGCTTTTGACGCTAATGCAGATGAACGAGATACACGTGGGTTTACTTCGATGACATAGTAATTGAAGCTATATGGATCAAGTGCTAACTGTACGTTACAGCCACCTTCAATTTTTAGTGCACGGATAATATCTAATGAGATATTACGTAGCATTTGGTTTTCACGGTCAGAAAGTGTTTGTGTTGGGGCTACGACGATAGAGTCACCTGTATGAATCCCTACAGGGTCGACATTTTCCATGTTACATACTACGATGGCATTGTCAGCCGCATCGCGCATTACTTCGTATTCAATCTCTTTAAAGCCAGCGATTGATTTTTCAAGTAAGCATTGTGTAACTGGTGAATATTTCAGTCCAGAAGTTACGATTTCTTCTAGGTCTTGATCGTTATAACAAATACCACCGCCTGTACCGCCAAGTGTGAATGCAGGGCGTACAATTACTGGATAACCGATTTTTGCAACAAAGTTTTTCGCTTCATCTAAGTTATGAATAATATCTGATTCCGGTACTGGAGCACCTAGTTCATACATCAGGTTACGGAATAAATCACGGTCTTCAGCTTTATGAATAGCATCGAGTTTTGTACCAAGAATTTCGATATTTAGCTCATTTAAAATACCAGAGTTATCTAATTCAATCGCCATATTTAACCCTGTTTGACCACCTAGTGTAGGTAAGATGGCATCTGGGCGCTCTTTGCGTAAAATGCGTGAGACAAATTCAAGTGTGATTGGCTCAATGTATACTTTGTCTGCAATTTCTGTATCTGTCATAATTGTTGCAGGGTTTGAGTTTATTAAAATAACGCGGTAGCCTTCTTCTTTTAATGAAAGACAAGCTTGTGTTCCGGCATAGTCAAATTCTGCTGCTTGTCCGATGACGATTGGACCTGACCCGATTACTAAAATAGTTTCTATATCTGTACGTTTAGGCATGTTGTTTCCCCTTCCCTGCTTCTGCTTCCATCATTTCAATGAATTCATCAAATAAGTGGTTTGAATCTTCTGGTCCTGGTGATGCTTCTGGGTGATATTGTACTGTGAAGATTGGATATTTCTTATGACGGACACCTTCACAAGTACCATCATTTAAAGCGACATGTGTTAATTCTAAATCTGTATCTTTTAATGATTCTATATCGATTGCATAGCCATGGTTTTGAGATGTTAAATCTGTACGGCCTGTGCGTAAATCTTTGACTGGATGGTTACCACCACGGTGACCGAATGGTAATTTAAATGCTTTCGCACCACTTGCTAATGAGAAGATTTGGTGACCTAAGCAAATACCGAACATTGGCACTTTTCCGATTAAATTACGTACTGTTTCGATACCTTCTGCCACGTCCTCTGGGTTACCAGGGCCATTTGACAGCATAATACCATCTGGATGCCATGCTAAAATTTCTGCTGCTGGTGTGTTGTATGGTACAACAAGGACATCACAATCACGCTTGTTTAATTCACGTAAAATACCGTGTTTCATACCGTAGTCAATTAACACTACTCGTTTGCCACGACCTGGTGATGGGTAGGCAGCCTTCGGTGATACTTCGCGCACATGATGTGTAATTGCTGGTGTTGCTTGTAGTTTTGCCACAATTTCTTCTACATTTACTTCTTCGTCAGCCGCAGTCAAAATGGCCTTAACAGAACCTTTGCTACGAATAATGCGTGTTAGTTTACGTGTATCAATACCTTCAATCCCTGGGATATCTTTTGATGTTAAGTATTCATCAACTGTTAAATCACATCTGAAATTCGACGGTGTTTTTGCTAGTTCGCGGACAACAAAACCACGAATTGCCGGTGTGATTGATTCGAAATCATCACGATTAATACCGTAGTTACCGATAAGTGGGTATGTTAACGTTACGATTTGTCCATAGAATGAAGGATCTGAAATCGTTTCTTGATATCCTGTCATCCCCGTAGTGAATACGACTTCACCTTGTGAAGCTCGCTCACTACCGAACGCTGTGCCTGTAAATACTGTGCCATCTTCTAAAATAAGTAAACGTTTTTTCATTACTCTGCCTCCTGGTATACGATATTACCTTCAAAAATTGTTACGACTGGCCAACCTTTTGCAACCCAACCATTGAATGGTGTATTGCGACCTTTTGATACAAATCCTTCTGCATCAATCGTTTGTTCTTTCTGTAAATCAATTAAAACCATGTCTGCCGAAGCCCCTACTTCTAACGTTCCATATGGTAAGTCAAAAATTTGTGCCGCTTTTACAGTCATCCAATCGACCAATTGCTTTAAAGTCCATTTCCCTGTTTCAACAAATTGTGTGTACAATAGCGGGAAGGCTGTTTCAAAGCCTACGATGCCGAATGGTGCACCAACCATGCCACAGCATTTTTCTTCTATTGTATGTGGTGCATGGTCTGTGGCGATGCAGTCAATCGTGCCGTCAAATAGTGCTGCGTGTAGAGAATCCTTATCATCTGCACCTCGTAATGGCGGGTTCATTTTCCAGTTTGCATCATCAGATGGAATATCCATCTCTTCAAGTAATAAATGGTGAGGACAAACTTCCGCTGTGACGCGGATGCCTGCTGCTTTTGCATCACGTACTGCACGCACTGATTCTTTTGTTGAAACATGACACACATGGTAGCGTGCCCCTGCCGCTTCTGCAAGCAAAACATCGCGTGCAATTTGGACAGATTCACAAATAGACGGAATACCTGGTAAACCTAGCTCTTTGTTACGCTTGCCTTCATGCATAACACCATCATAAATTAATGAATTATCTTCACAGTGTGCGACAACAACCATGTCATGCTTTGCTGCATCCTGCATTTGTTCATACATCGTGGATGCAAGCTGAATGCCTACACCATCATCGGAAAACGCTACTGCACCATGTGCTTTTAATTCTTCAATATTCGTACGAACTTCCCCTGAAATATCCTGCGTTAATGAGCCGTATGGTAGTACACGAATCACTGCACTTTCTTGAATCAGCCCATTTATTAATTGCATGTTTTCAACCGTGTCAGGCACTGGTTTTGTATTTGGCATGGCACAAATTGTTGTAAAACCGCCTTTTGCAGCAGATGCTGAACCTGTTGCTATTGTTTCTTTATGTTCAAACCCTGGTTCGCGTAGATGTGTATGCACATCCACAAACCCTGGTGCAACAACTAAACCATTTCCTTCGATTATTTCTGCACCAGCTACATTGACCTCTTGTCCAATGGCAGTAATTTTGCCATCTACTATGGCGATATTTACTGTTTGCAATTCACCTTGTTCATTTAACATTTGTACATTTTGAAGTACTTTCGTCATGTTATTCTCTCCCTTGTAAGATCGTTTCAATTATTGCCATTCGTGTGTATACACCATTGCGTACTTGGTCAAAGATGCGAGACCGTTCACATTCTACTAGCTCTGATGCAACTTCTACATCGCGGTTTACTGGCGCTGGATGCATAATAATTGCTGTGTCCTTCATTTTCTTCTCTCGTTCTACAGTCAAGCCATACTCTTCATGATAGCTTTCTTTTGAGAAGCTTTTATTTACTTTATGACGCTCATGTTGTACACGAAGTAACATAATGACATCACTTATTTCGATTAAATCGTCCCAAGAATGATGTGATTTAAAATCCCCTGCCCATTCTTCTGGACAAAGAAAATGTACATTTGCCCCTAACCGCTGTAACGCGGATGCATTGGATTTTGCTACACGGCTATGAGAAATATCTCCGGCGATTGTAATATTTAACCCTTCAAAAGAACCAAACTCTTTTTTTATCGTGTACAGATCCAGTAATGATTGGGATGGGTGTTGACCAGCGCCATCTCCTGCATTTATAACCGCAACATTGATGCCTTCTAGTAGCTCGTTATAATATTCATCTTCTTTGGCGCGGATAACGACCGCATCCATACCAATCATTTCTAACGTCTTGACTGTATCGTACAATGTTTCACCCTTTGTTACACTTGAAAAGCTTGCGTCAAACGGGATAACCGTACAGCCTACTTTGCGCTCTGCCATCTCAAAGCTTGTCTTCGTACGTGTACTCGGTTCAAAAAATAAGTTTGCTACGTTATAAGCACGAGATAACGATGATGTTTCGCCATTTTCAAACGCCTGCGCACGATGTAAAATGCGGTTAATCTCTTCAGTTGTTAAATGTTCCATTGATAATAAGTTCTTCATCATGTACCTCCATTAGGTTGTGTGTCATGAACGTCTATGTATGACGTCCTTCATTATTTATTTGTCTAAATAATGTAAAAGCCCCGCTGATGTCATCAGCGAGGCATAAGGAGGCGTGACAAACTATAGTAAGACTATTGCTTACTTATTGCTTGTCCACAACTTCCCTTTTTTTGCCTCTCTGGACAATTCATTAAAAGGTACTACTATGATTGATTATTTTGATCGTATGGTACTGGTATATCAGCTTCTTTTTTACCTGGTAGAATTGCATTTAGTACAACACCGATAATCGCTGCTAACGCCATGCCTTCTAAACTTAATGATTCTGTGACGATAAATTTCGCACCGCCGATACCAATTACGAGAATAACAGAGGCAATTACTAAATTGCGGCTGTTACCAAAGTCCACATGGTTGTCTACTAGCATACGTAAACCGCTTGATGCGATGATACCAAACAGTAGGATGGAAACACCACCAAGAACTGCTGTTGGAATCGTTGCAATAACCGCCATTGCTTTCCCGAAGAATGACAGCACAATCGCTACGACTGCCGCACCTGCTATGACATATACGCTGTAAACTCGTGTAATGGCAAGGACACCAATGTTTTCACCGTATGTTGTTTTTGGTGGGCCACCAATAAATGCACTAATCAAGGTCCCAAAGCCATCACCTAGTAAAGAACGGTGTAAGCCCGGTTCTTTAATATAGTCTCGATTGACTACTTTTCCTAATACAAGTTGGTGACCGATATGTTCTGAAATGGTTACAATCACAATCGGTACCATCGCGAGTAAAATTGTCGATGTAATCGTAAAGTCATAATTTACACCTGGGATAATAAAATGTGGTAGTGCAAACATTTTTGCCTCTTTAATCGGTTCGAAGTTGACAATCCCGATAAAAATCGAGTAGACATAGCCTACTATTAAGCCGATTAATATTGGCATTGTACTTAAAATCCCCTTAAAGAAGATGGTAAAGATAATCGCTGTAAACAATGTGACAAGTGCCGCTGAAAAATGCAGCAAATTATATTCTCCGTCAACATTCATTGCCATGTTAACTGCTGTTCCCGATAAGCCAAGACCGATTACCATAATAACTGGTCCTACAACGATAGGCGGAAGGATTTTCATAATCCATTTATAACCGCTCTTCCAAATTATAAGTGACACAATGCCGTAGGTAATCCCGACTGCCATCGCTCCGATCATAGCGTTACCTGGATTAACACTTAAACCATTGTCATCTAAACCACCTGCAGCGATTAATATCGGTGCGATAAAGGCAAAGGATGAACCTAAATAGGCTGGTACTTGAAACTTCGTAATTAATAAGAAGAACAATGTGGCAATCCCACTGGTTAGAAGGGCGATTGCTGGGCTAAGCCCAACCAGTTGTGGTACTAAAATCGTTGACCCAAACATGGCAAACATGTGTTGGAAACTTAATGTCACCAATTGGACTGGGGTCGGTTTATCATTAATATCTAATACTGCCTTTGACATGACGTTTCCTCACTTTATTATTAGTCTTCTTTATAAATAATGACGCAATCTTCGCCATCAACTTCAAGTAAATTAACGACGATACGTTCCGTTCCTGATGTCGGAACATTTTTCCCAACATAATCCGCTCGAATTGGTAGCTCTCGGTGTCCGCGATCAATTAGCACTGCTAGTTGAATTTGCGCGGGTCTTCCTAAATCCATTACTGCATCTAGTGCCGCTCGAACTGTACGACCTGTATAGAGTACATCATCGACTAAAATAATTTTTTGATTGGCTACCACATAATCGATATCTACTTGCTCAACATGTGCCTGCTCATTTTCATGCTTTGTGGATAAGTCATCTCGATAAAGGGTGATGTCTAACTCCCCTGTGCGAATCGCTTTACCCTCGATTTTTTCTATACGTTCTGCTAAGCGTCTTGCAAGGAAGGCACCGCGTGTTTTAATTCCAACTAATATACATTCGTCAATTCCTTTATTGCGTTCAATAATCTCATGTGCAATACGTGTTAATGCTCTTGTCATCGATGGCCCATCTAATAGCTCATTTTTTGACATTTTTTGTCCTCCTCTCTTTCATCGATGTTCATCGGGGTGTTACAGATGCTACCTACTTGCTGAAGCATCATTGAAACGGCATAAAAAAACCTCTCGAGGCGAATAGCCTGAGAGGGTTGAGTACGTGTTTAAATAGCATGTTGGAAAAATTTGCAGCACAAATTTTAGCAACACGTTCACATGTACCTTCTCAGCCTCTCTGGACTGCCATTAAAGGTGAATATTAAGTTAAAGTCGTTCATTCACTTTCGTTAGTATAGACCTTCTTTCATTATCCGTCAATCCTTATTTCTTAATTCGTCTAATAACTGTACATAATCAACAGGAAGTGGTGCTTCAAACTCCATATATTCGCCAGTAGTAGGATGCGTGAATCCTAAAACTCCTGCGTGCAATACTTGTCCGCCAAAATCCATGGTCTTTCTTGGTCCATATTTTGGGTCGCCAACAAGTGGGAATCCAATATACTGCATATGGACACGAATTTGGTGTGTACGTCCCGTTTCAAGACGACACTCTACTAATGTGTAATCACCGAAGCGTTCAATTACTTGGAAGTGCGTTACCGCATGTTTCCCTTTATCCACAACAGCTTGTTTTTGACGGTCCTTTTGATCACGTCCAATTGGAGCATCAATTGTCCCTTTATCGTGAGCGATATGTCCATGCACAAGCGCTGTATATTTACGTGTGACTGTTTTATTCACAAGCTGCTCAACTAATGATTCATGTGCTTTATCATTTTTCGCTACCATTAGCAAACCTGATGTGTCTTTATCGATTCGGTGTACAATACCTGGACGCATGATACCATTTATGCCCGATAAATCTGTGCAATGATACATTAAACCATTTACTAGTGTGCCCGTCAGATGCCCTGGAGCAGGATGGACCACCATTCCTTTTGGTTTGTTGACAACGAGTACATCTGCGTCTTCATATACGATTTCAAGGTCTAAGTTTTCAGCAATAACGTCTAAAGGTTCTGCCTCTGGCACGATGATTTCAACAACATCGCCTGCTTTCACCTTGTATTTTGCTTTTACTGCTTCACCATTTACTTTAACAATTCCTTCTGTAATCCAATTGCTAATTTGTGTACGAGACCATTCATTCTGTATACTCGAAACCGCTTTATCAATGCGCTCTCCTTGTTGCTGTTCTTCAATTGTATATGATACTTGTGTCATTGTTTCACCTGTTTCTTTTCTTTTTTATCTTCGGCGATTAAACCAATCATTAATACGACAACGGCAATTGTTAATGCTGCATCCGCAATATTAAAAATCGGGAAATCGTAATTAATAATAGGGATTAATACGTCGGCAAAATCTACTACTTCTCCTCTAAATATACGGTCAATAAAATTACCAATGGCACCGCCCAATAACAGCATTAAGCCCACTTGAAAAAGAGGCTTGCCCTTTGCCTCTTTATGATAAAAGTAAATGATGGCAATAATAACACCTATTGTCACTATAGAAAATAACCACATTTGCCCTTCAAGCATCCCCCAGGCTGCACCTCTATTACGATGCGATAAAATACCAAACCAAGGATCCCATACGGCAATACGTTCACCAAACTCCATATTTTTCACAATTAGCCATTTTGTCCATTGATCAAGAATAATGACAAAAACGGCCAATCCATAATATTTATACACAGCTATTCCTCCGTTCACTCAACATCCTACCTATTCTACCATAAGAGCTTATATAGCAATAACTAATATAACATGAAAATATGACAGAAACACATGCTGTTGCCCAAAAGTAAAAATCGTAGCTTTCCGCTATCCTACTAAAGCCGTTTCCTAATAAACAACGAGTTGTCCCTCTATTCGAGAAAGCTTTCCATGCAAAAATAGAAAACCGTTGATTTCCGTTCCAGGTGCTCCCTTTCCGCAGGCACGGCTTCAACTAATTTTTGCGGCTGTCGCCGCAAAAATGGATTTTCAGCTCGTGCTGTTCCTACTGGAGTGTCGCGCCTTCCACTCCAATCAACTAGTATCGACTGCTAATATGATGTTTTGGTTTTAAAAAATACATCAAGATGATTAACGCTTTTCAATAGCAGTCTCACTGTTTAGTCTAGCCGTCTTAATATAGTAAGCTTGGACGTTTTTCATACAATTTTTATAGAAGTAAAAAAACGATAGGAGGCTGGGACATAACTAGAAAAATTTAAGGAACAGAGGAAAGGTGTTCATAAATTTTTGCTATATGGAGAACTTGGCTAACTTAGCTATTCTTACTTTTGCAATAAATAAAAAATTAGAAGGGTTACTAGTTGTTGGTAACGGAGGTGGTGACTCCGGCAGGAACAGCACATAATGTTAGACGCGGGCAACAACGGCGCAGCAAAAAAGTGTTAGATTGATGGCAGTCAATCTAACACTTTTTCTCTTTTGTCCCAGCCTCCTACCGTCTATGCTATCTTCACTAAAAGAAAAAACGTGCAATGTTAATCATCTATGCAGTTTCCGATTCCTTCGAGTGCACTCGCTTCATGAAATCGTTTACATCAGCAGGTACTTTACGATCTAATAATGACACGACAATAACGGATAGGAAACCGACTGGTACTGTTACGATGCCAGGGATTTTGAATTGTAGGAAACTTGGAAGTGTCCCTGGTAAGAAAATCATCCACATCGACACGAGGAGACCAATCACTAACCCTGCAATTGCTCCTTTTTCGGTCATCCCTCTCCACCAAATACCTAAAATAAAGATTGGTGTAAATGTACTTGCGGCAACCGTAAATGCTAAAGCAACTAAATGACCGATGGAAGCATCCTTTACGAGTAACCCAAGTCCGCCATATAGAATACCTAAAATAACAATCGCCACTTTTCCAGCAACTACACGCTGTTTTTGTGTAATATCTTTTTTCATAAAGCTAGCATATAAATCATGCGCTAATGCACCAGAGCTAGTAATAAATAATCCTGATAAGTTAGAGAAAATAGCAGCAAATGCCCCTGCAATCACAAGACCGAGCAGCCAATCGCCCCCTAATGCAAGCGCCGTTGTTGGAATAACCATGTTATTGCCACCAAGCACTAGATCTCTCATTACTTCCTCACTCGCAGTACCTGAAATGAAAATAGCACGACCAACAACCCCTAAAAATACGGCTAACAAGAAGAATGCACTCGCAATACCAATCGCCATTAAAGCAGATTTACGTGCAGCCTTAGCACTCGGATTTGTATAAAAACGCAATAAAATATGCGGTAACCCTATCGTACCTAATGCTAAACCAATGGTCATACTAATCGTTTGCCAAAACGTCGGGAAATAGAAGCCTGTCCCCGTCCACGCGGCACCATCAAAATTTATATCACTTCCATCCAAGGCATACGGTGATGTCCCAGTAATAGGTCCATTAAAGGAATTGATAGCTGCTAAAATTTTATCGTAATGCAAGCCACCATACATCGCTGCAATAAGCATCACAATGAATGCACCTAGACGAATCCACAGCTCTAATGCTTGGTTGATCGTCGTGCCCTTCATACCACCGATTCCTACATAGAAAATCATCACGACACATGTAAAAATAATGCCAAATTCATAAGAAGTCCCAAAGAACATACTTAATATTTGTGCTGCGCCTAGTAGCTGTGGCGCCGCATAGAAACCTGAAATGGCTAAAACTACAATGACTGCGGCTAAACGAGCTCGTCTACTATGAAAGCGATAGGCTAAAAAGTCTGCTACGGTAAATGCACCAAATCTTCTTAATGGCCCAGCAACAAAAATGGCTAATAGCGTCAAACCAATCGAGAAGCAAAATGCATAATAGGCTCCATCATAGCCTAATTGAAAGGTTAAACCAGCAATCCCTAAAAATGTAGCTGCACTTAAATAGTCTCCCCCGATAGCTGAACCGTTCGTAAACCATCCAAAGCTCCGTCCCCCAACGAAGAAATCAGATGCTGTTGTATTTTTTTTCGTTAAATACGTAATGTATACAATCGTTGCCATTAGGGCAATTGTTAATAACATTTTTGGTTCTAAAATTGTCTCTAACATTCAACCTACCCCCTTAAGTTGCACTACTTCGTTGACATCTCATATTTTTTCAAGCGCTTTTCATACAATGTCGTATGCACAAAGGCAATCACAAAAGCCATCAACATCATGACGATTGTCGTGACAAACCAAGTAACGGTCATACCGCCCCACAATTTCTTAAACGCAAATTCAGGAGCAAACCAATTCATTACTGGAATAGTAAAAATTAAAATAAAATAAAATACCGTTAAGCTAAATCCTGTAGTAAACTCATCCTTCATAATTTTATGTGTTGTCGGATCTAACGGTGGCAAATCTTTCACATCTACAGTTCCAGCTTCTACATACTCGTAATCATGACTTCCTGCCATATTACTAACCCCCTTTTGTATAGACGAATAATTATCTGAAATTTCAAATTATTATTCACTACAACTATTCTATTCTATTTTTCCAATAATATAGGTACAATATTTTGCTGTATTAGTACAAAATATTGCTATTTTAAGTTAAAATATTTCTAGTAACCTTCATTATATTTTTTGACTTTAGAAAGGGGCTGTTTAGTATTTTAGGCGTCGTATGGTACGTTGAGAATTCAATTGAAAAACAGCAAATGCTAGGGTGGTTAGAAGAATTCCTCCCTAACACATTTACTGAATGTACACAACCACGTGCACACGAGGTAGTTATATTCGTCTATGAAATTAGGGGATTATTTGATTGGATTAAGGTCAATCGGTTAAAGAAACATTATCCTAACAGTATTATTGTCCCAATTGTTGCAGTACACCTAGCGTACTCGGCAGGTATTGCCATTGAATTAAATTTACAAGCACTTCTTATAAAACCGTTGCACAAACAAAAGTTTTTACGAATTGTAAAAAAGCTTTATACTTCCCATAAAGAACAGCAAGCAAGTACAGTCACGATGCTTGAACTTTCGCAACAATTCCCTCAAGATCATACATCGCCGTTTCGCGAAGCGTTTTTAAGACGCTTAATACGGGGAGAAATCAACAATGAACAGGAAATTGTACAAGCCTCTTCCTTTTTATCAACTGACTGTATTCCCAATATCGTTTTCTTAATTCAAGGCTACGTAGATATTCAGCAAAACCGACCAATTCCTTACGATGCTAGTAGTGTAATTACAAATGTTTTTCGTCAACATTTTGCCGATAAAGCACCGTTGTCCTTTTTAAATTTCGAGCGTTACTTATTACTGCTAATGCGGATTCCTATAACGCATACATCTTTTAAACATTGGACAGAAGGCGTCACTACTTTACTGACGGTAATCGAGCAATTGAAAAACGATTATAGTATCCATCTTTTTATGGGCATTGGTGGTGTTTTTTTGCAATCTATGCAAGTCAAAGAATCCTATAGTCAAGCTAGAAAAGCACGTAGAAAGCCACCCGTCGATAATATTCATATACGATTTTATGAGGATTTAACGAAGCATGAACAGCTACAAAAGGCTATTCACTACATTGAAGAGCATTACGATGAACAGCTAGTTATTAGCGATGTAGCGAAATCTATTAATTTTAGTCCTACTCACTTTAGCCGATTATTTAAAAAAGAAACGGGTCGTAATTTTGTCGATTATGTAGCGTATACACGCATTATCAAAACACTCCCCTACTTGCGGAAATTTGACTACACCATTGAAAAAATCGCAGCAAGCTCGGGCTTTAATACACCCAATTATTACAGCCTTACATTTAAAAAATATGTAGGAATATCTCCAACGGATTACCGAAACACAATTGAAATATTGTTTAAATAAAGGTTACTTTTGCATGTTTGTATCCTAAAAGCTATTCATCTAGATATCCTCGCTTATCTCCCATTTATGGTCTACTTTCCACTATGTTCTTAATTTGGATCGGTATGTTCAACATGTTCCACGCATTTAAAAAAAATGAGCAGCCGATCTAAAATCATCGAGCTGCTCATTGTTCATTAATTTTTATACATAATATTTTTCAACAACTTCGGCACAACGAGCACACACTGTTGGATGTGCTTCATTTGTTCCAACTGTTGCAGAAATTGACCAGCAACGCTCACACTTTTCGCCTGTTGCTTTTTCAACAACAATGGAAACATGTTCTAACGCTAACGCTTCAGCAGGAGCTGATTCAATTGCTGCTACCTCAAAAGCAGAAACGATAGAAAGTTGGGCAAAATCAATGTTGGCATCATGCAATAATGTTAACACTTCTTGGTTAGCATAAACTGTTATTTTCGCTTCAAGAGACTTACCGATTGTTTTAGCATTACGCGCTTCTTCTAATGCTTTTAGAATATCATCACGTACTCCGATAATCGCTGCCCATTTGCCACGAAGCTCATCAAAGTTTGCTTGCTCATCTACTGATGGGAAATCAGTTAATTGCACTGACATCTCTTCTACAACACCTTGTGCATGTAAGTAAGACCACACCTCATCCGTTGTATGTGGAATAATTGGTGTCATGACTTTTACTAATGTCATTAATGTATCATACATGACTGTTTGCATTGCACGACGGTCTTTATTGTCATGCCCTTCAATATAAACAACATCTTTTGCGATGTCTAAGTAGAAAGAAGATAATTCTACAGCAACAAAGTTATTCACTGCATGGTAGACAGCCGCAAAATCATAGCGGTCGTAAGCACCACGCACCGTTTTTAAGACATCTTGTAAACGCATATAAATGTATTGATCCATTTCGCGTAAATCTGCATAGGCTACACGATCTTTTTGTGGATTGAAATCAGCTACATTACCATGTAAGAAACGGAATGTATTACGGATTTTACGGTACACTTCAGACACTTGTTTTAACATATCCATAGAAATACGCACATCAGCCGTATAATCTACAGATGCTACCCATAGACGTAAAATATCAGCACCATATTGGTCCATTACCTTTTGAGGGATAATAACGTTTCCTAGTGACTTACTCATTTTGCGACCATCGCCATCAAGAACGAAACCGTGCGTTAATAAGCCTTTATAAGGCGCATAGCCATTAATCGCCACAGATGTAATTAACGAAGAGTTAAACCATCCACGGTGTTGGTCAGAACCTTCTAAGTAAAGATCCGCTGGATATTTCAGTCCACGTTCAACTAGCACACCTTGGTGAGATGAACCTGAGTCAAACCAAACGTCCATAATATCATTTTCTTTCGTAAACTCACCATTCGGGCTACCTGGATGTGTAAAGCCTTCTGGCAATAATTCTTTCGCAGTCATTTGGAACCAAATATTTGAACCATGCTCACGGAATAATGCAGAAATATGCGCAATTGTTTCTGGTGTAATGATTGGTTCACCATTTTCAGCATAGAAAATTGGAATTGGTACACCCCATGCACGTTGACGAGAAATAACCCAATCGCCACGATCACGAATCATATTATAAAGACGTGTTTCACCCCAAGCAGGTGTGAATGTCGTCGATTTAACCGCTGCTAATAATTCATCACGGAAGGCATCGATAGACGCAAACCATTGTGGTGTAGCACGATAAATAACTGGTTTTTTCGTACGCCAGTCATGTGGATACGAGTGCGTAAAGAAGCTTAATTTTTCTAATGCGCCAACTTCTTCTAATTTGGCAGTAACCATTTTATTTGCATCATTGTAGAAGACACCTTCAAAACCTGGTGCTTCGTCTGTATAACAACCGCTGTTATCCACTGGACTAAGAATAGGTAAACCATAAGCTTTCCCAATTTGATAGTCATCTTCACCATGTCCTGGAGCTGTATGAACACAACCTGTACCTGCTTCCGCAGAAACATGTTCTCCGACCATCACAAGCGATTCACGGTCGTAGAATGGATGTTGGGCTACAAGACGATCTAATGCTTCCCCTTTTACTTCTTGCACAACTTCATACGTTTCCCATTCAAGCTCTTTTGCAACTGTTTCTAACAATTCTTTCGCGATAATGAATTTTTTATCTGCTACTGCCACAACCACATAGATAAACTCTGGATTTAACGAAATCCCTAAGTTTGCAGGTAGTGTCCAAGGTGTAGTCGTCCAAATAATAAATTTCGCATCGGCTGGCACAACACCTTTTGCATCTTTAAGGGCAAAGCTGACATAAATAGAAGCTGATTTAACATCTTTATATTCAATTTCTGCTTCCGCTAATGCAGACTCAGATGAAGGCGACCAGTATACTGGTTTTAGGCCTTTATAAATATAGCCTTTTTCCGCCATTTTACCGAATACTTCAATTTGACGCGCTTCAAATTCTGGTTTTAACGTAATATATGGATTTTCCCAATCGCCACGAATGCCTAGACGGCGGAATTGTGCACGCTGATTGTCAATTTGCTCATAAGCATATTTTTCACAAAGCTCACGGAAATCTGCAATGGACATTTCTTTACGTTTAACACCTTTGTTTGTTAAAGCTTGTTCAATTGGTAAACCATGTGTATCCCAACCTGGAATATAGTTGACATGATAGCCAGTCATGGAGCGATGGCGTGTAATCATATCTTTTATCACTTTATTTAACGCATGGCCAATATGAATATCACCATTTGCATATGGAGGGCCATCATGTAACACATACTCTGGGCGACCAGCTGTACGCTCCATTTGTAATTTATTGATGTCCATCTCATTCCATTTTTCTTGCATTTTTGGTTCATTTGCTGGTAAGTTCCCACGCATAGGAAAATCCGTTTTCGGCATTAATAAGGTTTCTTTATATTCAACCATTTGTAATTCCTCCTTTATTTTTTGCAAACAGAGAACAACTGCTTAGCATCCATGGCATACAGCTTCTTAAAAGCCTCAGCAAAGTGAATGCAACACGACTTGCGCTTAATATTTAAACAATGCTATTTCGAATGTCCTGCGAATGATGCCCCAAAGTCAAAACAGTAACAACAAAAAAGCCTCTCAATCCCTGTAAGGGACGAGAAGCTTGAACTCGCGGTACCACCCTAGTTGTAGTACATAATATACTACCGCTTGAAAGCACGTTAACGTTGTGCGCTCCGAAATAACTTACTAGCCGTTCAGTTATTTAGCTCAGAAGTGATTTTCTTTGTTATTTGCTTGTATGGGCTCCCACTATCCCCAAATCGCTTGTCAACGCCTAACAAATACTGTCTTCGTCTCTGCCTCTATGCATATAAGTGCTTATTTTATCTACTATTACAATAGTATATGGAAATCCACGAATTGCGTCAAGTCATATTCATCACATGATACCTTCACTTTTTTAAGTAAAAGCCTTATTTACATTTCTTCTGACTCTTGTGCTTCCTCAACAGAAGACTGAATTTCGGTTAAATCAATATCATACTGCAATAAATGATCCCAATCATCTGCATTCAGTAAATCTAACTGTGCTTCTACAAGCATTTTAAAACGATTGCGGAAAACCTTTGATTGTTTTTTCAGTTCATCTATCTCGATTGTTACTTTACGTGCTTTCGTTAATGCCTCATTGACGATGCGATCAGCATTTTTTTCTGCTTCCTTCACAATAAGCTTTGCTTCTTTTTGCGAATTTCTGCGTACTTCATCAGCCGCCTCTTGGGCAACAACTATAGATTTTTGTAATGTTTCCTCTAAAGAATTAAAATGTCTCGCTTGCTCTAAAGCCATTTCTAATTGCTTATCGACTTCTTTTTTCTCACGCAGTAGTTTTTCATAATCTTTAATGATTTGATCTAAAAATTCATTTACTTCATCTTCAGCATAACCTCTGAAAGATTTTGTAAACTCCTTATTATGTATATCAATAGGTGATAATGGCATACGATCCTTCTCTCCTTTACATGTACATTCGTAATTCTTATTATACAATTGTTCTAACAACTTAGCAGTAAAAATAAATGGAAATTACATGTTTTTTAGCCTTTTTGGGTCAATCGACCGATTTGTAAACGGATTTTATCTTTCTTTGTTCGGCCTTCAGTCATTATTATTTTCACTCGACCACTTCCACGTACTGACAAAATATCACCTTCTTGACATTCAAAAGCAACTGCATCTCGTTCAGTCCAGTTTACTCGCACTTTCTTTCCCGTAATAAGTGCTTGGGCTTTTTGACGAGAAATCTTTAATACGGTTGCGATAATGACATCTAAACGCATTGAAGAAACCGTATGTGACTCCTCCTGCCAGTCCTCTTCATTTTCGATTAGCACTTGAAACTCTTTCATCGATTCGACATGTACTTTTACTTTCCCAATCCCCGTTAAATGAAGGCGTACATAATCTGCCACCTCTTTTGCCACCACAAACTGTACTTGTTGTTCATTGACACGAATATCCCCGAATTTGGCACGATCAAGCCCTAAAGATAAAAGGGCACCGAGTACATCTGGATGACGCAATTGCACAAACCTTGCAGGATAGTGAATAGTAAAGACTTTCAGCTGGTAATCTTCCTTCTGGGGTTCAAAATACGTTGGGAAAATAAGCATACGCTGACGTTCTGCCTCATGAAATAGACCATCACTTGTTGTATGGAGCACATTATTTTGCCCAATAACAGATGCTACAATAAAACGCTGCCTTGGGTCTAAAAAGTCAGTAAGTTTAGGGGCATAACGATCTTCTACCTCGCGCTGCCAGCTTACTACCTGCTCAATAAAGGGTTGCTCATCCTTCCTAAAATGTTGTATTAAATGCTCCATCTATCGTTCACCTCATCTACCTCATCCATTTGTTCATTCATTTGAAACTACTACTTTTTTAAGCCTAGTATTTCCCCTTTACACAAAAAATCCCCACCAACTGTGAGGATTTTGACTAAAACATAAAGAATATTTTTTGAATTACAATAAAAAGCCCGTTTTTAATAAAATTCAACATAAATATTGCTACAATCGGAGAAATATCAATCATACCAATAGTTGGAATAAATTTTCTAAAAATCCCTAAATACGGCTCACATACTTTTTCTAAAAAACGGCCAATTGCTGAACTTTGAGCAGCTGGTACCCAAGACATTAAAACATATGCAACTAGCATAAATGAATACACAGTAAATGCTAAATCCACATAATGCAAAATGATATATAAAGTCATATAAACTACAATCCTCGCTATTAATTATCGTCTAAAATAAAATTTGAAATTTCGCCAGACACTTCAACATTATCTGGTGTGCATAAGAAAATATCTTTGCCTATACGTTGAATATCTCCTCCAAGTGCATAGACTGTACCACTTAAAAAGTCAATGATTCTTATACCTTGTTCTCGATCGATACGTTGTAGATTCACAATCGTTGCACGTTTGTTCTTTAAGTTTTCTGCGATATCTTGTGCCTCTGCATAAACTCTCGGTTCTACTAATACAACTTTCGCACCCTTTGTATTCATTGCTGCTTGTAAACTGACAATATTATTATTGGCAGCTGTACTTTGCGGTACAATTTCATGAATCTGTGCTTTACGTTCCTTAATGACCTTTTTAGGTTTAGCTGCATGAATCGGTTGTTGCTGCACGGGTTGTTGCTGTTGAATAGGAGCTTGCGTGATTTCTTCTTCTAATTCTTCTTCAAGATAAAAGAAGTTTTTAATTTTATTTTTCATGCTCATCCTGTTCCCCTCTTTCATTTCCAACAAGAGCCGTTCCGACTCGAACGAATGTAGCTCCTTCCTCTACCGCTATTTCAAAGTCATTAGACATGCCCATTGATAACTCGGTACAAGGCGCGTGTGCGAATCCTCGTTCGGCTATTTGCTGTTGACATTGTTTTAATTGCTTAAAAACAGAGCGAATGATTGTTTCGTCCTCTGTATTTGGTGCCATTGTCATTAGACCTACAACTTGAATTTTCGTAAAGTTTTGTAAAGATTCAATAAATGTAACTGCGTCATCAATCGTTAAACCATGCTTCGATTGTTCACCTGACACATTAACTTGTACAAAACATTTTACAGGTTTTGTTGCTCTTTTTTCAATCTCTTCAGCTAAACTTAAACGATCTAATGAATGTAAGTAATCAATTTCATTAATAACTTGTTTTACTTTTCGAGTTTGTAATGATCCAATATAATGCCAGTGTACATTTGCTTGAATGGCTTCAATTTTTTGCTTTAAGCCCTCAGGACGATTTTCACCTAAATGTATAAGCCCTGCATCAATTGCTTCTTGTGTTCTTTCAACGGAAACCTCTTTCGTTACAGCAATAATTTGAACGTTAGTTGCTTCACGATTTGAGCGTTGTTGTGCTGTTTGAATTTGACTATTAATTTTGTCTAAATTTGTTAAGATTTTCGTCACTGTTTTTCCCAACTTTACAACTTAGTTTCCTTTATTGTAACAAGCAACTCTTGATTTATCAATGAATAGCCTGACCTATTAATACTGATACATCCACGTTGCTTAAACGACATGAGAGGCTACAGTCTTACTGTTCAAAAAATAGAAGCAAGCCACACAGATGCTATGATTCTACGATAATGCCTTTACTAGAATGACATCCTTTCCTACAACAAGAACATCCTTCATATGGACTTTTCTAATCGACTCTTCTCCTCTAAAAAAACCTAGATACTTTCTCGGCTCTGCAATCATAAACGCAGTTACATAGCCAGTTTCTTTCGATACCTCTGCATCTACGACAAAGCCTAAAAAACGTCCATTGCCTGCTTCTATTACTTCTTTTTGCTGTAACATTGAGAAACGCATTTGTATCCCTCCTACTAAATCAATACCACTCATTCCAGTGTCAATTTTAATTTAACCTAAAACTTGCATTGTTAAATGCTAACTTGCTGCTACACAGAGCAACATGCTCACATTATTGTTCTTTATTAGCTTTAATAAAATCTATGACATGTACCATCGTTTTATTTTTATCAATGAAGATAAAATGCGCACCGAAAGTTTCGGGTGCGCATTGTCTACTCACTTATAATCTTTCTGCATTGTTTCAATGGCATTTTTTTCAAGACGTGAAATTTGCGCTTGGGAAATCCCTAATTCTTTGGCAATTTCAGTTTGTGTCTCACCATAATAAAAACGCTTTGCTACAATCATTTGCTGACGTACATCTAATTTTTGCAAACTTTCCTTCACCGACACGTAGGCAACCCATTGATCTTCCGATACATCATCATCACGTAATTGGTCCATCATATAAACAGCGTCTCCACCGTCTGCATAAATAGGCTCTTGTAATGATACTGGGTCTTGAATGGCATCTAAAGCGAATAATACATCTTCCTTTTTCATGTCAATCATTTCAGCAATTTCTTCAATCGTTGGTTCTCGCAAATTATCGGTTATCCATTGTTCTTTTGCCTGCATCGCCTTATACGCAATATCTCTAAGAGAACGAGAAACACGTAGTGCATGATGATCACGCAGATGGCGACGAATTTCACCAATGATCATTGGTACAGCATATGTTGAAAATCGCACATTATGCTTTAAATCGAAATGATCAATGGCTTTCATGAGGCCAATACAGCCTACCTGAAATAAATCATCTGCCTGTTCACCCCTATAGGCAAATCGTCCGACAATACTTAGCACTAACCTTAAATTGCACATTACAAGCTCTTCCCGAATCTCGGTTTCTCCTGCTTGTAATCGAATGAAGAGTTCCTTCATTTCTTCGTGCTTTAAAATTGGCAAAGTCGATGTATCTAAGCCGCAAAGATCTACTTTTGTTCGCATATTCGATTCCTCCGGATGTTATTCTCTGACTAAACCGTTACATCAGTTTGTCCGACAGAATCGAGAATATGCAGAAAAAGCGCGACCAATTTTAGGTAGGATAAATTTCCCTATCTAAGATATTGGCTGATTTAAATTTTCTCGTAAATCTTGAATAATTTTCTTTTCTAGCCTAGAAATATATGATTGCGAAATACCTAAATGATCGGCTACTTCTTTTTGTGTCATTTCAATTTTTCCGTTTAAACCGAAACGACATTCCATAATATATCTTTCACGTGCACCTAATAAATTAATGGCATGGAACATATGTTGTCGTTCAATTTTCTTTTCAACATTATCTAAAATAATATGTTCCTCTGTGCCTAAAATATCAGACAATAATAATTCATTTCCGTCAGCATCAGAATTTAGTGGCTCATCTAGTGAAACTTCACCCTTCATGCGACTCGTTTTACGTAAATGCATCAAAATTTCATTTTCAATACAACGTGATGCGTACGTTGCAAGTTTAATATTTTTATCTGTATTGAACGTTTCAATCGCCTTTATTAAGCCAATCGAACCAATACTAATTAAATCTTCAATCGGCGTACCCGTATTATCAAAACGTCTAGCAATATAAACAACAAGACGTAAATTACGTTCAATAAGTGTATCTCTAGCTCGTAAATCTCCGTTCATAAAGGATGCAATGACTGTGACTTCTTCTTCTCGACTTAGTGGCACTGGCAATGAATCATTTCCCCCTATATAGTACGTTTCACGACTCCGAAACTTACCCCATAATTTTTTCAAGCTAGCAAGTAGCCTAAGAAGCAATAGTTCTCCCCCTCTATGAGTTATTTGAAAGCGCTGAAAAATGTAAAATTGCTGCTGTGCTATGTGGAAAATTTTTAGCTTTTTTCGTTAACACGATATATTCATTTGTTTTCACTTGTGATGACTCGCCTTTTATATGCCATTCATCAAAGCGAAAACCTAAAACTACTGTTTGTTGCTGTACAGTATTAACATGAATAAATCGAATAAGACGCTGATAATCTACTGAAAACATTGATACATCGTAAGGATCTGTTTCTCGCCATTGCATTAATGCTTCACGAATTGTCGCTGGTAAATAAGGCCGTAGCGCTGCATATGAAACAAAATGGACAGGTTTTCCCGATAACGGCTCGATACATTGATTGCCTGTATCTACAAATGCCGAAAGTGGAATTTCTTTGTCAAAAACCTTCAAGGTTGTTTGAAATACAAATTGTCCACTTACTCGCTCCAGCTTAACAAAGCCCCATTGCTTATAAAAAATGATTAAATTACCAACTGCGAGCAATAAGCAAAGTACAATAAAATGCATGACAGAAAGATTCTTTAAATACGGTTGTAATGCTGTTAACAGTCCGCCGATAACGATGGTAGCTGTCAGGACAATCGGCCCTTGCTTTTGAAAGCTTCGAAGCTTAAAGCGAAAGGCTAGACCGATTAGTACAATGAAACTTAGCACAATCGTAAGCAGCGTTTGATCACCAATTACAGCTATTAAACTACTAATTATTGAACTCATTAATAATCTCGTATTCTTTACAAAAACGCCTGTAACTTTTGCTGTAAACGTCAGTATTGCTAGATTATAAAGCGTATTAATGAGCACCAGCCATTCTCCATACATAACAGCCGCCTCCTACTTACAAAGTTAGCATGCCAGCGCTACAAATATTGTCAAACAATCGCATGATTTCCTAAAAATGTTTTGACAAAAAACATCGTTTCCTTACACAAAAAGTGCCAGTCACGCAAACAATTCAGAATTGTTTGCGTGACTGGCACTTAAAAAACTCGTATTTTACATGATGTAAAATACGAGTTTTGATTATCCACGATTTTTACGGTTACGTAAAAATGCAGGTACTTCTAACATATCATCTTGTGCATAATTTTGATGATTTTGACGCGGTTGTTCTTGTTGTACATGAACTTCTTGACGTTGCTCACGAATTGGCGCTTGTTGTTGTGGAGCAGCTTGTCGATTGTTATTAATGCTCGGACGCGCATTTCCTCGGTGTTGTTGTAATGCCTCTTCTGAGAAGCCTGTTGCAATCACCGTAACAATGATTTCATCTTTTAAATTTTCATTAATAACCGAACCGAAAATCATATTCACTTCTTCATCTGAAGCCGATGCCACAATATCTGCCGCTTCTTGTACTTCAAATAAGCTTAGGTTAGAACCACCTGTAATGTTCATCAGTACACCT
The DNA here is from genome assembly GCF_002982115.1 of Lysinibacillus sphaericus. GTDB lineage: Bacteria > Bacillota > Bacilli > Bacillales_A > Planococcaceae > Lysinibacillus > Lysinibacillus sphaericus. Next base: position 3,713,064 of record NZ_CP019980.1, read on the forward strand.
TTAGCGCCATCAATAGATGATTCGAGTAACGGACTTGAAATTGCTTTTTTAGCAGCTTCTGCAGCACGATTTTCACCTGTCGCAATACCAATACCCATTAACGCAGAACCTTTGTTAGACATAATTGTTTTTACGTCCGCAAAGTCTAGGTTGATAAGACCTGGTGTTGCAATTAAATCCGAAATACCTTGTACACCTTGACGTAAAACGTTATCCGCTTCACGGAAAGCTTCCAGCATCGGAGTCGATTTGTCGACAATTTGTAAGAGCTTGTCGTTTGGAATGACAATCAAAGTATCTACAGCTTCTTTCATGCCTCCGATACCACCGATTGCCTGTGTTTGTCGTTTGCGCCCTTCAAAAGTAAACGGACGTGTTACGACACCTACTGTTAGAGCTCCTAAATCACGGGCAATTTGTGCGATAACTGGTGCAGCACCAGTACCTGTGCCTCCGCCCATTCCAGCTGTAACGAATACCATATCCGCTCCGCGTAATACTTCTTCTAATTGTTCACGGCTTTCTTCTGCCGCTTTTTTCCCTACTTCTGGATTAGCTCCTGCTCCTAAACCACGTGTAAGCTTTGTACCGATTTGTAGCTTAATTTCAGCTTTCGATAAATTTAAAGCCTGTGCATCCGTGTTCACAGCGATAAAATCAACGCCTTGTACACCATGCTCTATCATTCGGTTAACAGCGTTGTTACCGCCACCACCCACACCAATGACTTTTATAACTGCAAGTTGATCGACACTTGTATCAAATTCTAACATTCTTTTTTCCTCCCACGGTAACTCGACTCTGTATCATTCATTACGCATTCAAGTTAATCAAAAAATTTATCAAATAATTTTTTTGCTCTACCGATTACGCTTCCTTTTGATTCTGAAGGTGCAGCATATTCTTGCTTTTTAGATGCAGGCGCTTGTGCACCAACAACCGCATATTCAATAGGCTGCGTATTCGTACCTTTTCCGTAAAAATCATCTTCTAAATAGGCGTAACGAATCAGTCCAACTGCCGTCGTAAATGAAGGCTCTCTAACGCCAATATAATCTGGAGTATATATTCTAACACGCGTTTGCAGTATTTGGCGTGCTAATTGAGCAATACCATCTAGCTTTGCAACACCACCTGTTAAAACAACACCGCCTGGCAAATCGCGAACGCCTAAACGTGCTAACTCATCAATTACTAGTTCAAATAATTCTTCTAATCTTGCACCAATAATTTCAGAAATATAGCGTTGGCTGTACTGATCCCTAGAATCTGTACCTACAACTGGCACTTCAAACAGTTCATCGTCTGAAGCATCATCGTAAAAGGCATGTCCAAATTGGTGTTTTATTTGCTCCGCTTGATCTGTCGGTGTTTTTAAAACAATTGAAATGTCTTTTGTAATATGGTCACCACCTACTGGAATAACACCAGTGTGTGTCAGTAGCCCTTCTTCAAATACTGCAATAGTCGTTGAGCCACCACCCAATTCAATAAATGCTGTTCCTTGGTTTTTCTCATCTTCCGTTAATGCAAAAAAACCAGCAGCCAGTGGTTGTAAATATATTTCTCTAATGCTTAATCCTGCTTTCTCTACGCAACGAAGTACATTGTGTAACAACGTTTTAGAGGTCGTAATCATTGTCGCGTCCATTTCGAGACGAATACCTATCATACCTCGTGGATCTTTAATTTCATCTAAATTATCTACTATAAACTGTCTAGGAATGATGTTGACTAATTCACGTTCAGGAGGTATTGACATGACTTGTGCAGATTCTACCACTCTGTCTAAATCATCATCTGTAATTTCTCTATTTTCACTATTTACAGCGACAACACCTTTAACTAGTTGTAACATCGTCTGGTTCGCTGGAACGCCTAAAACGACTTCATCGATTTGATAACCAGTCATCCGCTCTGCTTGTTCTACTGCTTTCCGAATAGACTGAACTGTTGCATCAATATCAACAATCGCACCTTTTCGAACACCATTCGATTTTACATTACCGACCCCAATTACATGTAATTGTCCGTCGCTCATTTCACCTATTAATACTTTGATAGAGGAAGATCCTATATCGAGTGATATATACAATTCCTGCTGATTCAATTCGCTGCACCTCCTTGAAAATGCTCTTAATTTCATTCTATTGTAAATCTTGCATAATGTCTAAGCAAATCGAGTATTTTGGTCAATTTTTCTCTCATTCTATGGAAGTTTTCTTCTTGTTGTGACGTTTTTCATCTAACCGAGTTAGTAAAATACGCCTAATGATTGCTATATTTTGGAACAAACGTACTCCAAAAGCGAAAATGGCTGCTAAATATAAGTCTACACCTAAATTCACACCTAAAAATGCCAGTCCCGCCGCAAGAACTATATTAAAAAAGAAACCTGATACAAATACTTTATCGTCATATACTTGCTGTAATTGAGCTCGTATACCGCCAAATAACGTATCTAAAGCAGCCAGCACTGCTATAGACAAATAATTTTCATAAATAGAGGGGATTTGGATATTTGTTAACAAGCCTAATGCTAGTCCAAGCACCAAACCTAGAAATGGTAGCCACATAGTTTATTCTCCTTTTTTGACCTCTGTTAAATAATCATTCGTCAATGGCTGATCGAATGCCGGTATGGTTACCAATTCAGTCGGCTCCTCTATCACTAAATTAAAATTATCTAAATAAAATGAATCGATAAATGTTGAAGCTTGAATGGAATTATACATTTTTTGAGCTGCCTTAAATGTCGTTGTCCCAACATAAATTTCGAATGGTGGCGAAGACAGTGCTACACTGTTCACCGTTGTTCTCCCATTGATGTCCCTAATAGCTGTGGTATGAACAATACGATTTCCATCAATTGCAACACTAGCAGCATCATATTTAAATAATTCATTCAGTAATTGGGTCAGTAAGTCTGGAGAAATCTCTTTTATTTCATACCCCATTGCTACTAATTCTGGGGCTGGCTCCACTCGAAGTATCACCCCAGGACCTGTTATATCCGTAAGACCTGCCTGTTGTTTTAAACGATTTACTGTCTCATTTAAAACACCTTGTAAATTAGTTTTTTCAGATTGCTCATAGCGACCCACTACCTCATTGAGTGAGCGAATATCTGCTAATAATGTGGAATGCCTTTTCTTTTCTTCTGCTAATTCCTCTCGTATGGCCCAAATATCTCGTGTATCTCGCTCAGCTGGTTTTTGAATGGTATTGTATTGTACCGCTATCATCAAACCGATAATAAATAGCACGATCGTTATTCGGGTGTACATATTTTTTTTCAAAATAGCCCCTCCTAGACGCATCGCAAACAATTACTCCTTGATATCATCAAATTTAGACTTTGCATTTTATAAATACAAATAATGATCTAGGACATCCACAGGAGGCTTAACATAACTTTCTGCCCATGTTTAACTTTCTACTTTGACATTAGGCATCATTAACTTTTGATTTTCTTCTAAGGACACCACAATGTTGTCATTTAGCAACTGATCTACTACACCACCACTTAAGTTCAATGAAGCGCGGAGTGTCGCCGAATCCCCAATTGCCTCGATGACAAATGGAGCTGGGTGTTGCTTGCCGTCAATTGTAATAACAGGGCCATTACATCTAATATAAGAATTCGCCATGACCCGTTGTCCATTAATGGCAATCGCTTGTGCTCCAGAAATTTTTAATTCATTTAGCAACTTAAAAACATGACTTTCGTGGACGATATAATCATTAGGGTTTACAGATTTAGGATCGTAATCACCATCTTGAAGTGTAATACGTATACCCTTTCCTTCTGAATCTAAATCACCTAACAATAATCGTAAATCTTCTGCTTCTTGAACTAAGTTCTTAGAATCCTTTTCATTTGATGCAAATTTCTTTTCATAGTGCCGAATCTTTTCTTGTAACATGTTGGCTTCTTCTGTGAGTTCTTTATTGCGCTCTTGTTGTTCAATGAGCTCCTCACGATATGAATCTTCTTGTTCAAATAGCTCTGATTTAATGGCGCTACTTTGGCGATTGTCCTTCGCTTGGTTGTAAGAATAGCCGATGATAAACCCAGTTGTTATGCAAACGATGAGCAGCTCAAATTGTTTCCTCGTAAAGAAATTCCCTTTGCTATTCTGTTTCTTGTTGTTCATCTTCATTCACTTCCTGATTGGCCACTTTTCCATCAGGGTTGTCCTCCATATCAATGTTCACTTTGTTGTACTCATCATTAAAGGGACGGTAATAAGAGCCGACTTCTATGTCGATAACTCCCTTTTCTAAATCTGCAATTTGCGCAACAATGGATGGATAATAATTTAGCTTTTCAGCTAATGTTGGTATCACTGCACGTACTTCATAGCCGTCATTCATATAAAGCTTGACCGCATTAGGATTGGCCTCATTACTGTTAGTATTGACTTGTGAGATTAAAGCTAAAACTTCAGGTTTTAAACGGGCTAATTGTTCTACAAGCTTGTTAATGGTCTTTTCCCCCGTTATGCCAATAAAAACGGGCGCATCAATCGGGATATTGTCGCCAGCTTGCTCAAATTTTTTACCGTTCTCTAATAATGGGTAATAGGTTCCATCACCCGCTAGATACGCAACTTTTTTCCATTCCTTAATATCAATCGTTACGCCTCTCAGCCATTTACGCTTCACTTGTACCTCTTGCACCCATTTGTCCTTTAGTATAGCCTGTTCTACATCTTTAACCGTAAAACCCCACATCGACTTTCCTGGTGCAAGTGTACTAGCATCTAAGTAATATTGCTCGTCAGCTAGTTTAGCACCGTTCACCGTAATGTTTTTAATATCACTGTAAGGAGATTGAAAATAAAGGAGTACAGCTAGCACCAAAAAGAAAAGTAATATTAGGACTATGAATTTACGATTTGTACGCTTTTTTCGTCGCAGTTTTAGCGTAGGGATGCGATCTTCTATATCAATTACTTTCTCCATAAAAGTACTCCTCCTTTATATTTATTTCGCTAATTGATAAATAATACCTATTATTAACCACATTGTTACTAAAGATGTTCCACCATAGCTAATAAAAGGTAATGTGACACCGGTTACAGGAACCAAACCGATTACTACTGCAATATTTAAAAATGCCTGCACCGTTAACATTGTCACAAGTCCAATAATGGCGTAATAGGATGTTCTTGATTTAGCCTGTACTGCAAACTTATAACCAGCGTATATTGTCAACACAAACAGCGCTAAAATAACAAGTCCACCTACTAAACCGATTTCTTCTAAAATAATCGCATAAATAAAATCATTTTGTGGTTCAGGTAAATACAAGAACTTTTGTCTACTTTGGCCAAAGCCATGTCCAAAAATCCCTGCTGGACCAATTGCCATTAACGATTGTACAGCTTGGAAACCACTGACTAAAGGGTCGGCCCATGGATCAAGAAACGCTTCAATTCGTTTAAGTCGATAAGGTGCTGTTGCAATCAATCCTACTAATCCAGCAACTCCCGCTACCATAATCATTGCATAAAGTTTTAACGGATAACCTGCCACAAATAACAGTAAAAAAACAGAGACAACGAGTATAAAAACAGAGCCAAAATCGGGCTGAAGCATAATCAGTGCAACCGGTATTATTACTATTACGGCATGACGCCAATTTACTACTGGTGTTCCGGTTTTATGTTGCGCCAATATATGACTCATGTAAACAAGAACGGTAATTTTCGTTATTTCAGCAGGTTGTATGGTTAATGGTCCAACACCAATCCAACTTTGTGAACCATTTCGCTCAAGACCAATCCCTGGTATAAGAACAAGGACAAGTAAAACCAACGAAAATAGATAAGCCATCTTCCAAAAGGATTGCTCTTTCAAGATTTCTAATCGAATCGTGATGAAAAACACGACAATGCCTACCCCAAAATACAAACTTTGTTTCATATAAAACGGCATTTTTCCACTATAATGAACGGCACTCCAATAGGTACCTGCAGAATAGACGAAAATAATGCCGATTACTGATAGCATCAAAGTTGTGACGAGCAATAAATAGCTTTCTTTCCCTCTCAGTAATGCCATCCTTCCACGTCAAGTATATTCTAAAATAGTTACAGGCTCGTTACAGCTTCATTACAGCATCAATAAAAACATCCCCACGGATTTCAAAGCTGTCATATTGATCCCAACTTGCACAGGCAGGTGATAATAAAATAACATCTCCTTCTGCAGACATTGGTGCGGCATAATGAACTGCATCCTCTACATTTTGAGCAATGACCGTTTGTGAAACTCCACAAGACTTAGCAAATTCTACAAAGCGTAAGCCCGTTTCACCGAACGCTACTACACCTTTGACATGCCCCATGCAAGGTCGTAACTCTTCAAAAGAATGTCCACGGTCTAAACCACCCGCTAGCAAAATAACGGGTGCTTGGAATGCATCCAGCGCACTTTTCGTTGCTAGGCAATTAGTTGCTTTAGAATCATTATAAATTTTCCGTCCATTCCACTCACGGACAAATTGGGTACGGTGACGGACACCTCCAAATTTAGCTAAAACCTCTTCCATTTTAGCTTTTTCGCAGCCGATCAATATACAAGCTGCTACTGCCGCTAAAATATTTTCTAAATTATGTTTACCTGGCAATGCAATAATCGCTCTGTCCATAAACGGTTCACCTTGCCAATAGATTGTTGTATCATCGGCACTAATCCCTTGCTCGGTACGTCCTTTCGACGAAAACGGCACTTTCTGTGCATTGGATTTTGCAGCATAGCCCACAACAATCGGCTGATCCGCATTGAAAATGAAATAATCTGTTTCATCTTGATTGCGTGTTACGCCAAATTTTGCTTCAGCATAGTTATCAAACGTACCGTGATAATCAAGGTGTGCATCATAAAGATTTGTTAATATAGAAATTTTTGGTTTAAATGTTTTAGTACCCATCAGTTGGAATGATGAAAGCTCTGTCACAATGACATTATCTTCTTGCGCTTCTTTTGCTACTCCACAAGCTACGGTCCCAATATTACCTGCGATTAATGGCTTCTTCGCACCATTTTCCAGCATTTCGAATATTAATGTCGTCGTTGTCGTTTTACCATTAGAACCAGTAATACCAACAAATGGTGCATCACTAATTAAATAAGCAAGCTCTATTTCTGTCCATACAGGAATTTCACGTTTTATCGCATCTGCTACGATGTTATTGCTATATGGGATACCTGGATTTTTGACGACTATTTCAAAGCCTTCATCAAGTAAATCCTCGGGATGACGACCACAAATAACGGTAATGCCTTTTTGCAATAGACCTTGTGCATCAGGGCTTTCATCAAACGGCTTAGAATCATTGACTGTCACAAAGGCGCCAAGCTCATGTAAAATCTCCGCTGCTGCAACACCACTTTTAGCTAGGCCTAAAACAAGGACTTTTTTATGTTGTAAATCTGTATACTCTCTCATTAGAACGCCTCCGATAAGACTGCAATCAATGCTACTGCTAAAGCAGTTGACCAAAAGACAAGTACAACTTTCCATTCTGACCAACCTGATAATTCAAAATGATGGTGGATAGGACTCATTTTAAAAATACGTTTTTTACGGATTTTAAAGCTACCCACCTGCAAAATGACAGATAGTGTTTCAATAACAAACACTAATCCAACTAATACAAGTAAAAACTCTTCTTTAACTAAGACAGATACCATCGCTAATGCACCACCGAGTGCAAGTGAACCGGTATCTCCCATAAATACCTTTGCAGGGTTTGCATTGAATAGTAAAAACCCTAACAAAGCACCCGTTACTGCAAATGTAAATAAAGCGATATCAGCTTGATCTTGGAATAGCGCAATTACACCGAATGCCGCAAAAGCAATAGAAGCTGTACCTGCCACTAGCCCGTCTAGACCATCTGTTAGGTTAACAGCATTAGAGAAACCAACTAACCAGAAAATTAAAAACGCTACATAAAAAATACCAAGATCAATTGTCCAGTCTGTAAAAGGAATAGCTAATGTGGTATCAAAAGAACTTGCGTGTAATAAGAAGTATGCAAGTATTGCGATGACAATTTGCCCTATTAACTTTTGAATAGATGTCAACCCAAGATTGCGTTTAAAGATAACCTTCAAGCCGTCATCTAAAAAGCCAATCAAGCCAAAGCCTACGAGCACAAGTAAAAGGACCACGGTTTGTGAGGTGAATAAATCTAAAAAGCTGCCAATGCCAACTGTTGTAAGGATGATGGCGATTAAAAAGATAATGCCCCCCATTGTTGGTGTACCTGCTTTTTTCATGTGTGATTTTGGTCCTTCTTCACGAATACTTTGCCCAAACTTCAATCGACGAAGAAGTGGAATACTAATTGGTGCCAAGATAACTGTTACTATAAAAGCAATAGCTAAAATGGTAAGCGTTGTTGCGAGTTTCATTGAAAAATCTCCTTTAAATCTTGTTTCACTTTCTTCTTCACGAAAAAAGCACAAACTCTCATATAATTATTACTACCCTTCATAATAATAGTGGTTCTTTCCCTTTTTTTAAAGGTAAAGTTACATTAGTTCACTAAATATAAATGAATGGTGCCGTCTTGTTTGATAACACTATCCACTTCAGGTAATTGACTACCAATTTTAGCTCCTTCTCCATGCCATTCAATACGGAATGGATAATGTTGCTTGGCAATGTCATCCTTCGTTTGACCAATAAAACTAGGTACTTTCACAGTAAGTGGGTCACCCCAACGATAATCCTTTTCAAGCTGTTCCTTTGATTTTTCAATGCCAATAAAAGGTGCTACATCTTCAATAATTTGACCAACAATCGGAGCCGCTACCACGCCACCAAATTGCGTTGTTTTCTTCGGATTATCCACCGCTACATATACGACAATTTGTGGATTATCAGCTGGTGCAAAGCCTATAAAAGATACGATATACTCGCCATCTTTATACCGGCCATTTTCAACTTTTTGTGCTGTACCTGTTTTACCCCCAATACGTAGACCATCTCGATACGCTTGTCGACCTGACCCCTTCGCTACTACCGACTCTAATGCTTCACGTACTTTTGCAGACGTTTCTTCACGAATTACTTGCCTTTTAATAACTGGTTTTGTTTCGTTAATCGTTTCACCTGTATCTGGATTAAATATTTTCTTTACAACATACGGCGTATACAGCTTGCCCCCATTGACTGCAGCAGCTACTGCTTGCACCTGCTGGATCGGTGTTACGGCTACCCCTTGACCGAATGAAGTGGTCGCTTGTTCTACAGGGCCAAATGCCTCTTTCGAAAATAGTATCCCTGAAGCTTCACCAGCAATATTGGAGCCTGTTTTTTCTCCAAAACCAAAGTCTTTAATATACTGTAATAATCTTTCACTACCCAAACGTTGACCTAATTCTATAAAACCAGGGTTACAAGAATTTTGTACAACTTCTAAAAACGTTTCATGTCCATGGCCTTCACGCTTCCAACAGCGCAGTCTAGCACCGGCAACCATTGTATAGCCTTGATCGTAAAAAGTATCCTTTTCTAAGTCCACCAAGTTCTCTTCTAAAGCAGCACTAAGCGTAATAATTTTGAAAGTAGAACCTGGCTCATAGGTCATCCACACCGGCAAATTCCGATTGTAGATAGAAGGCTCGACCTGTTGATATTCAGCCGGATGAAAGGTTGGATAGGAGGCTAAAGCTAGTATTTCACCTGTATTAGGATTCATTGCTACCGCCATTGCCTGATCTGCTTCATAACGTTCCATTGCCTGTGATAATTCACGTTCAACGACTTGCTGTACATCGACATCAATCGTTAGCTCAATTGTTGCCCCATCTTCTCCTGCTTTCCATGCACTTGCAACATTGGGTAAGTTATTACCTTTGGCATCTGTAAAAAGTCGTATAGCTGAAGAATTCGCTCGCAATAGTTTGTCATACTCATATTCTATACCTGCTAGCCCTTGCGCATCATATCCTGTAAAACCTAAAAATCGCGATAGAAGCGTGCCATAAGGATAATCTCTTGAGTAATCCACACCACTATATAATCCCTCAATTTGCATGCCTTGTAGTTGAACAGCTTTCTCGTAGGAAATATTTTTCCCTTCAGGTGCTAGCTTTACTAAGTACGCCTTTTTCTGCATCTTTTCCAACAGTTTTTGTTGGTCTACTTCCAGTACCTGTGCTATTTGTGCGGCTGCTCCTGCAATATCTTTGCTTTGCGAAGGCATAAAATATAAGGTAGGCGCCAGCTTATTGGTCACAATACTATTACCATCCCTGTCCGTAATATGTCCTCGCTCATTGGCAAAAGGAATTTCACGATCCCAGTTTTCTTCTGCTTTTTGTGTCAATTCTTTTTGATCAAATACTTGTAAAACAAATAACCGAATAACTATCGCTACAGCTACGCACAAAAACAAAACATATAAAATACGTAAACGTTTTTTGGAATGGATAGAAATCCACTTCATTCGACATCACACCTTGTTTTTTACAACGTATGAAATAAAGTGGACTTCTATTCAATGGCTATTCATCATCTACCTGTTCAATTTCTCCTTCAGACGGCGCTTCAACATCTTGTACAAAGCTTTCAGCAGGTGTTTTCAACTTCACTACAATTGGCGCACTATCTGAAATTACGGTACCTGCAGATACACTTTGACTGACTGCAAAGCCCTCTCCAACAACTTCAATTTCTAGACCTGACATGGATTTAAAAACTAATAGATTACGTAATGACCAGTTTGTAAAGTTTGGCAATGCAATATCCCCTGCTGTTTTCAAAAAGACAAAACTACCTTTGACAAGTTTTTGTCCACTTTTCGGATATTGCTCTAAAATTTCTCCTCCAGCTCCAACAATTACTGGATTTAATCCATCGTTTGCCAGTTCAACTTGAATAGCTTCTGCATGCTGACCAGTATAATCTTGTATAGCTGTATGATTGACATGCTGAACATCAGCTGGGCTAATATTTAAATGTTTTAAACTATTTTGCATAACTGGCTTAAAGATTTTGGAAACTGGTACAGAACCTAACTCACCTTTAAGCTTTGGCTTTTCCACCGACACATACATAATGAGTTGCGGATCATCGTATGGCGCCATTCCTAGGAATGAATACAAGAACTGATTGGCTCCCCATGAATAGGTTCCGTTTGCCTTTGGTATCTGGGCTGTACCCGTTTTACCAGCTACTTGGTATTCATCAAGGATAAAGTCCTTCGCTGTCCCAAACTCTGATGTTAATGTCGAAGCAAGAATTTCACGTACTTGTTTTGCTGTATCTGCTGACACTGGTTGACCTTTTTCTTCCGGCTCATGTTGTTGGATAATTTCACCAGTTGATGAATCTACAATCTTATCGATAACGTACGGCTGCATCATCTTACCGTCATTCGCAATCGCTGTCATCGCTTGGATAAGCTGTATCGGTGTCACGGTTGAACCTTGCCCATACGTCGTTGTCACGCGTTGAATTGGATACTTCGATAAAATTGTACCCGTTGCTTCATTCGGTAAATCAATGCCTGTTTTCTTACCAAAACCGAATTTCCCTAAGTAATCAACAAATACATCATCACCAATACTTTTTAATAAATTGGCCATTGCTGTATTAGATGAACGTTGAAAACCTTCTAGATACGTAATTTTGCCCCAACCTACTTGGTTATGATCTCGAATTGTACGATCATACACTGTATATTGCCCAGACATAAATCTTTCAGACGGTGCCCATTTACCAGTATCGATGGCAGAAGCAAGCGTGAATGTCTTCATCGTCGAACCTGGTTCAATGGTTTCTTCAATCACAGCATTAAGCCATTTCATATTCGTACTTTCACGTGTATCTGGATTAAAAGTTGGACGCTGTGACATCGCTAATATTTTCCCTGTTTTCGGTTCAGCTACAACGACAATCATTGACTCGGGATTATATTCTTTCTCAACTTGCGTCATAGCATCCTCTACGAAACTTTGAATCGTTTTATCAATAGTTAAAAAGATATTATCGCCATCTTTTGCAGGTGTCACCATTTTTTCACTGTTTGGTAATAAGTAACTAAAGGCATCGGTTTGATATTTTACTTTGCCATTAACACCCGTTAACTCCTTATCATAGGTAAGTTCTAACCCCATTTTCCCTTTCGTCGTTACGGTGCCGTCCTTATTGTCCTGTTTCAGAGCAAAACCAATTAAATGTGAAGCAAAAACACCATTCGGATAATAGCGTTTTAAATCGCTAACAAACAATATCCCAGGTAATTTTTCTTCTTTAATTTTGCTCATGACTTCATGGTTAATGCCTCTACCTGCCACACCAAACTCCACCTGATATGGCAAAGTTCCATCACTGCGGAGCTTCGTTAGCCTTTTATAAATATCCTCTTTATCCATTTTGATATATTCACTTAAGATTTCTGCCGTTTTTTCAGGGTCTACAACATGATGGGGTCTCTTTTCATCTGTAGTAGCCTTATCACTAACTACGGCAATTAGTCGATAACTAAGCGTATCTTCAGCTATAACTTGTCCATTTCTATCAAAAATTTTGCCTCGGTTTGCTGTGATTGCACTTTCTTTGTTATATTTAGCCGCTGCTTTTGCAGCGAGCGCTTGTCCTTCTGCTTCACCTGTCGCCTGTAATGTAATCATTCGCGTGAATAATAGAAAAAAGAGCCCTCCATAAAAAACTAGTAATAGAAAGGCTCCCCATTGGAATCGAAATCTCTTTTTTTTCATTCTCCCGGCACTACCTTTACATTTTTCTCATTTTGAGTTAAACCGAGTTCTTTTGCTTTTTTCCATATATTTTCGTATGTAGAAAGTTCACTTACACGAACTGTTAAGTCAACATTCTGTTTTGCAATCTCATCTGCTTCTGCTTCGATTTTTTGAATGTCCATGCTTGTCGTTTGAATCGCTGCTTGATTATTCAAAACTAACACTGACAATACAATGATGATACTTACTAAAGCTAGTAGCATCATTTTTTCAAACTTCTGGTTCGTTTTTTTACGACGTATGATAGTGGGTTGTGGACTAGGTGGTGTTATCGGTTGTTGCACATGTTGCTGTTGGTGCTGCCTTACACGTACTGCTGCCATTTACTCACGCCCTTTGTCGTTAATTTTCTCCACCACTCTAAGCTTCGCTGAACGAGCTCGATTGTTAACTGCTAATTCTTCCTCAGAAGGTAGAATCGGCTTTCTAGATATAAGCTTTAAAGTTGGCTTCATGTCATCAGGAATTACAGGTAAATTTGGTGGTAATTCCGGTAAAGATGACGCTTCTTTAAAAATAGTCTTGCATAGGCGGTCTTCCAATGAATGGAATGTAATAACACTAATACGGCCACCTACATTAATCATATCAATCGCATCGACTAACGAATCCTCCGCTGCGCCTAGCTCGTCATTCACAGCAATTCGAATTGCTTGAAATATGCGCTTCGCAGGATGTCCACCTTTACGGCGAGCCGCTGCTGGTATACCCTCTTTAATAAGTTCTACAAGCTGTCCTGTTGTTTCAATTGGAGCTGTTTTACGAGCCTCTTCAATTTTACGAGCAACTTGCTTCGAAAATTTTTCTTCCCCATAACGGAAGAAAATACGAACTAAATCTTCGTATGCCCAGTCATTCACGACATGATATGCTGTAAGCGCTGCCGTCTGATCCATGCGCATATCGAGTGGTGCATCATGATGATAGCTAAAACCACGCTCTGGCGTATCTAATTGCGGAGAAGAAACGCCTAAATCATATAAAATGCCATCTACTTCTTGTATACCAAGTGCTAGTAGCTCTTCTTTTAAATAACGGAAATTCGAATGAACAAATGTAACACGCTCTAAATAAGCAGCTAATCGAATTTTCGCATTTTCAATAGCCGTCGTATCTTGGTCAAAACAAATGAGACGACCTTTATCAGATAATTGTTGTACTAAATATTCACTGTGTCCTGCTCCACCAAGCGTACAGTCCACATATACACCATCAGGATCGATGTTCAACCCATCAACAGTTTCTTTTAATAGCACGGTTGTATGATCGAACATACCAATCGCTCCCCTCAGGCCTTAACCTTTTCAGTTGACGTTTTCACGTCTAATACAAAAATTAAAAATCAAAGCCAATCATATTTTCTGCAATTTCATTAAAAGATTGTTCAGACTCCGCAAAATAAGTTTCCCAAGCATCTTTTGCCCATATCTCAATTCGATTCGAGACACCTAGCACAACACATTCTTTTATTAAATGAGCATGTTGCATAAGTGTTGAAGGAATATTAATACGACCTTGCTTGTCTATTTCTACTTCCGTCGCACCTGAAAAGAAGAACCTCGCAAAAGCACGAGTATCTTTCTTTGTCATCGGTAAACCTTTTAATTTTTCTTCGAGTTTTCGCCATTCATCCATAGGATAGCCAAACAAACAATTATCAAGTCCGCGTGTCACAACAAAGGTTTCACCTAAGGCTTCACGAAATTTTGCGGGCACGATTAATCGTCCTTTCGCGTCAACAGAGTGTTGATATTCTCCCATGAACATGCTAGTCACCCCACTTTATTAAATAATGTACCACATCGCCCCACTTTCCTCCACTTTTTTTAAAAAAAACTTGACAATTTCATCTCATATGTGTGTTTAGACCTTTAGACAAATTTTCATTTTGTGCTAAAGGGCATAAAAAAAGAACTACCCTTAGTAGGATAGCTCTCTTTTTTCCTGCAAAACCGACAGATTCCTTCAAATCTACGTTTACACCCTAGCTTTTAATAGCCCTAAAGGCATACGTTTGTGATATTACAAATAAAGGAAATAGTGGTGATTTCCAATATTGTATGTTTTCTTCAACATTTCTTCAATTAACGTAGGTCCAAACTCATTTATATATTGATACGGATTATAAGAACGCTCTTGGAACCCATCATTTGGATACAGCTCATTTTGAAGTGTCATAAATTTTCGAATAGTCGTTTCATGCTTACTTAGCACTGTTTGTTCTACTTTTTGTTGTAAATACTCAAACTGTCTAACATGATTTTCTTTGTTTTTTTCAAGTATTTTATCTAATGATATTTGTTGTTCTGCAAAATAGCGCTCAAGTGTAGCGTATTTTTCTAAAAGCAGTTGTTGCATGTCTAAAATTTGACGCTTCGCTTCAGCATCTTGCACTTCAGCAATAAATTGCTCCTTTAAAGCGATTGCTTTACCATTCCATATATCTTCAACCGTTAAATGATATTCACGTAATAGTTGATCTACATGGCGCGTAATAATCGTAATATTAAGACGTGGCGCAAAAATTGGCATTTGTAAACCTAATACAGCAAACGCATCCTTTAATGTCGCCCAGTATGCAAGCTCACCAGGTCCACCAACAAATGCTAATACTGGTATCGTCATTTCCTGCATTAACGGACGCGTAACAACATTATTACTCAAATTCTCTGGATGTTGCTGTGCCATCGTTAAAAGCTCTTCTTGCGAAAGTTTAATATTTGCTGCTAAATTAACAAATTGATGTTGTCGTCTTTCTAATAAAAAGCGCTCTCCATCTTTAACATAGAACAAATTAGCTGCATCTTCAGTTGCTAATATCGGCTTACCATAACCCGCTCTGTCCAACGCAGCTTCTTTTTCTGTTACTAGTCTTGCAATTTCTTTACTATGATGAATGAGCTGAACAAAATGGTTACGTTCATATTGACGGAATTTCACATCGGCTGCATCAATCATTAGAAGACCTTCGTCTTTGAACAGCGTATTCATTAGTCGTGCAAAGAAATCAGTAAATGTTTCACTCTCGTTCAACGCAACCAAAAGTTGATTGAACAACCTTTCAGTGTGCGCTGTTTCACCAAAGTCCTTGATGATCGTATTAATTAATTGGGTCATCGCTTCTTTGTTTAAGTTTGTAGTCGAAGCCATTGTTTTTCTTCTTGAACGCTCACCATACGCACGCTTTTTTATATCCGTATCGCGCATTGTAAATGTATGGTTAATTTCCTCTAAGTCATGATCTTCCCCAGCAATCCAAAAAATCGGTACAACTGCTCGTTGAAGCTTTTCACTTTGCTCTTTTGCTAATGTTATGACCGAAATTGCTTTATGAACTGAGTAAAGAGGGCCAGTTAGTACACCCGCTTGTTGCCCACCGACAACTGCAACAGCTCCTTGCTCTAGTTGTTGCAAATGCTCATTCGTTTTATCTGATAAGCCAAGTGGCTCCATAAACTGACGAATTATTGCTGTTAACTCTTTTTGATCACCTGCTCGCTGTTCTAAATATTTCGCTCGCATTTCAAACGACTTATCATTGTATTCATATTCAAAAAACTCATGAATGGCAGTATTTGGCGACCAATAATCTGCTAGCACACGATTTTTTACGGGTACTTGGATTGACTCCAGTTTCATTTAACACAAACTCCTCTACTCACTAAATCATCGTATTCCTTGTAAACATTTTTTAATGCTATTATTTTACCCCTTCTGTCTTCAACATGAAAAGAAAATGCTTATACAGATTGTAAATATTCTACAACAGATTGAATCATACCGACTAGACAAATTAAAAGATACGCTGTACTAAGTACTAAAAATAAAAAACGCCAAATTTTTCGCAATAGCGGCCTCACTTCAATTTCCTTTTTCGTACGCCAATCAACATATGTAAAAACAATCGCTAGCACAATTGCTAGCATGACTAAAAGAGCTCCCACATTCACTCCCCACAGCGCACCAATTGCCAATGGCACAGAAAAAAACAGCCAAAACGTCGTGACATCTGATGCGGCACCAAATGCATGAGTGCCTCTAATATTAACCTTTCGACTAACAGCATAGACAATTACAAATAACAGAATTGGACAAAAAATAATAACACTTATGACTATATGTAAAATATCTTTCAATATTGTTCACCGCTCTCTTCCATCGCTAGAACTTGGTGATATAAAGTTCGCAAAGTAGGTAAAGAATAACCGTTTGCTGAAGCTTTTTGTAAAACTGCCCCTACAATCGTGTCAACTTCGCTTTTTCTACCCTGCATGCGATCAGCTAGCATCGAGGATGTATTCTTCCCTGTTTTTTCACACAAAGTTATTACTGCTGAAAATGGAATTGTCTGTTGCATGTCTACAAAGGCCTCTGCTAACTCTTGATATATGGTATGCATTAAAAAGAACGCATGCTTATTTGTTAATAACTCACCATTCTTGATTTGCAATATAGCCGTTAATGGATTAATCAGACAGTTCAATACAGCTTTTTCAAAAAGCATTTGTTCGGCATTTTCAACCATTTCTATTGGGCATAAAGGATTTTGCATCTGTAGCAACTGATGAAATATTCCATCGTTCCCACGCGCTATCCCTATTTTACACAGACCCATCCCTCTATGCTGGACTGTAGTTAAATTAATTATTTGGGCACCAAAAGAAACCGAGCAAAAGGCTATCGTTTGCTGCGGTAAACGTAAAGCTTCATCGAAATGCGCTAAACCATTTTGCACAAATAGCAATGGCACCTCTTTTGGAACATCTAATAATTGTTTATAAATATTTTGTAGTTGCCGATATTTAACTGCTATTATAATCAAATCGGGTTTCGATATCGTCTTCAACTCTACTGTAGAAGCAATTTGATGCACTGTCTGCGTTCCATCTAACTGAACCCTCGTTAAGCGCTTTAATTGAAGTTCATGTGCTTGTTCCTGTCTTCTCACCACTAACGTTACGTGCATATGAGCTTCTGCCAGGAAACTAGCCATTAGCTGGCCTACTGCTCCAGCTCCAATAACTACTACATTCACAATGTTCGCCACCTCCACTTAATGAAAAGAGGCTATCTAACAGTAAAAGCAAACTTTTAAACAGCCTAAATTGACAAAGCCAATCAACACTTTTCCAACATTTACTACACTCGTCCTATCATAACACAATCATTACTTTGCCTTACGCTATAGAAGGAGGTGCCTCAGAAATACCTCTGAGACACCTCCTTTGCAGGTGTTTCTATTATACAAGATTGGTTGGTAATTACGATACAATAATGGTTGTTTTCATACAATGAAGGTAAACATATAGTCAACATTTGCGTTTACACCTTGATTTCTTTAGCTTCATTTTCTTATAAGCACTGTCGCTAATCAGCCATCTCTACTAATAGGCATTTTTCTTTTAAAATGTTAATCTTTCATTAACGAATAACCTTGCTGTAACCATTTCACTAGCTTTTCATGCTCGTTTTGTAATTCACGATGTTTAATTTCAAGATTTTGATAAGCTTCCGTTAATTCATCAAAACTCGTTAACGCTAATTTTAAATGGCTTCGCATAGATTGTTGAGGTTGATTGCGAACAGCTAAAAGCGATTGACTATATTGCCCACGTAATGTTTTATTCCAACGAAAACCACATGCTTGTTTTGTACGTCCAAGCTCATTAGCAGCCATTTCAAATGCCTCTAACTGCGTTTTACCGTTTTGCACATTATGCAAGACAATTTCTGCTAATCTTTCATCGTCTTCCTTTGTCCATTGATCTTTTCTTTTTTTCAGTTCCATAATCTATCACCCTCACATTTTTTACTACTATATGCGTTACCAGGCAAAATAGAATCACAGGACGAAAAAAGACAGTGATTATGTTTCGAGCTAATCACTGCCACTATACACTACTTACTGTTCTTTTTTGTTAGAAAATTATTAACTGCCTCGTGATGCGCTTCACTTTCCCATAATTTTGCACATGTGCGAACTTCCTCCATAACGCGCTCATACATATTACGCTCTCGCCATTTACGAAGTTCAATTTCTTTATACGCTTTGTGCACGGAAGGATGTATTTTGCGCATATGTTCAATAAACTCATTCAAAGCAAGTTCCTTCGATCCTTCAAATACACGCATTGCCCAACCAATCTCATATAGTAAATCAGCCGGATATGGCTTTGCATCCACTAGCATCTTCATTGCGCGGTCATGGCGTAAACCTCGTTCAAATAAGTAGGTTCCACCACCCCAGCCACTTGTAATTGCTAATGTCCCTTGAATAAAGCCACATTTAGCATGGCTAGCCACTAAACGAAAATCACAAGCAGTGGCAATCTCGCAGCCACCGCCTACAGCAGTCCCATTAATCAGTGCTATCGTCGGTACTGGTAATGTAGCAAGATCATATAAGATTTCCCCCATCTTACTTAACATTCCAAAGGCTTCATCTTCAGTTTCAAGAGAATGAAATTCTGATAAATCCCCTCCTGAACAAAAAGATTTTTCCCCCGCTCCTGTCACGACTAAAAAACGCACATCGTCATGATTTTGTATATATGTAATTACTTCTCGAAGACCATTCATTACCTCATCATTCACAGCATTACGCTTTTCTTCACGGTTTATGGTAAATGTCATGATCCCATCTTGATTATCAATACTATAAGCCACTATAGTTCCCCCTTTGTCCCCATCAATTATACGTCGGCTAAATCGGAGCCCACTTGAAAAGACCCTCTGAAAATGTATAACGTTTGCTAATACCTTATCACTTATTCAGCAATCGTTCGAAACCTCACTGAAGCAAGCTAAATAAATTGTATCACACTATTGTTATAGCACTATATAAATTTAAAATATTTATGAAAAATTCTGTTATTTCAAGCAAACAAAAAGGCTAGTAAAGAGCCATGGTCTCTTTACTAGCCTTTTAAGTGAGCAAACACTGTATTATTTGCTTACTACTTCTTTACCTTTGTATTGTCCGCAAGCTTTGCAAACACGGTGTGATAATTTTGCTTCACCACAGTTTGGGCAAGCTACCATACCAGGTACAGATAGTTTGAAATGCGTACGACGCTTTCTTTTTGCAGTTTTAGAAGTTCTTCTAAATGGTACAGCCATTGATGGCACCTCCTTACAGATCGTCTATTCGTCTGTTTGATCAAAATACTTAGCTAAAGCAGCTAGTCTTGGATCCACTTTTGGTTCGTCAGTTTTTTTGTGAAGCGCCACGTCTTCATCTGTTGCGTAAGACCAATTTTTACCACCTTGCACTTGTCCTTCGGTATTCTCTTTGAATACTTGCAATGGTACCTCAAGAAGCACTAGCTCCTCAATAACTGGCTTCATGTCGATTACTTCACCATCAAGATAGTGAATATCACCGTCATCTTCCCCTCTTTTTTCTTCGTCAATCCAGCTGAATATTTCAACTGTCTCAACTTCGATAGGAAACTCAACATCTTCCCATGTGCGAGCACAAGGTAGTGTTAACGTTGCTGTCACAGTTAGCTGACAAGTCATTTGCGATGCACCGAATGTACATAGCCCTTTTACATGAACGGGCGAAATTGCTCGAATATCCTGGTTTCGCTCCATCACCTCATCCAATTGGACATAGGTATCGATCGGCATTCCGTCTTGACGGTATTTAGATAATTGATGAATTGACCATTTCATTCGTTTAATCACCTCGAGACAACACTGTTGATTATATAATGTGTAAAAATAGATGTCAAGATAATTTCTTGTCACCACTCGAAAACCCACCTATAATTAAGTACATCTAATTTGTATTTAGCCTCTTGTCGTAACCGACAGTAAATCATCAGTAGCTATAAGCAAAATTTCAGATAGAGGCACTGTAACACTATTTGTAGCATCTTGACTGGTCAAAATCAAGATGCGAGAAAAATATAAATAAAGGGGGTTTTACATGTGAAAGCAGTCGGCATTGTTGTTGAATACAATCCTTTTCATAATGGACATGCTTATCATTTGGAACAGGCAAAAAAAGTAGCGCAAGCGGATATAGCAATCGCTGTGATGAGCGGGACATTTTTGCAGCGCGGTGAACCGGCCATGGTAGATAAATGGACACGTACAAAAATGGCACTCGCTAGCGGTGTGGATATTGTTATTGAGCTACCGTATGTCTATAGTACCGCACCTGCAACTGATTTCGCAAAGGGGGCGATTTCATTATTGTCGGCAATCCGCTGTGATGCATTTGCCTTTGGTAGTGAAGATGGTTCCATTCAGCCCTTTTTGAACACCTATCAGTTAATTTCGCAACACCGTACTGAATACAACTCGCTTATTAAAGAAAGTGTGCAAACAGGTGTTAGCTATCCTAAAAGCTTACATTACGCCTATGAACAGCTTTCTCAAAAGTTCCCTGCACCATACATTGATTTAGCACAACCGAACAACATACTCGGATTCCATTATATTGAAGCAGCTATGATGTTAGGGAGCAAAATTAAGCCTTTAACCATTCCTCGTATAGCAGCAGGATATCACGATGCACTACAGGAAGGGGCATCGATAGCAAGCGCAACTGGAATTCGCAAAGCGCTCGCTTCGACAGGATCTTTACAAAGTGTGCAAGAAGTACTGCCGGATGCATCTTTTCATTATTTACAAGATTGGATTTTACAATACAAGAAATTCGCTAGTTGGGAGGCTTTTTGGCCGCTCCTACAGTTTACCCTTATAAGACATAGTGCAAGCGAGTTAACACGCTATGCAGAAGTTACAGAAGGTATTGAACATGCGCTACTAAAAGCAGCTAAAACAAGTAACTCCTTTAGTAGTTTTATGGAGAAAATTAAATCTAAACGCTATACATGGACACGTCTACAACGCATGCTAACACATATTTATACTGGTTTTACAAAAGAGCAGCTAAAAAGCTTTCAAGCGCCTTCAACAATTCGCTTACTCGGTATGAGTACAAAAGGGCAAGCTTACTTAGGCGTACATAAAAAGGATTTCACATTGCCTTTAATAAGCCGAGTTGCCTCTACGAATGATGCGATGCTAGCAGTAGATATACATGCTGCTGAAGTTTATAGTTCTAGTATTGAACTAGGCGCACAGCAGGCTACATTACCAAAAGATTATCAAATGCCGCCGATACGATTTTAACGAGACGGCCTAACTTATCAATATTGATAGCTACTACCGTGGGAGAGGACACCTTAAGCTCCTTGGAAGGGGCTGGAGTATAACTTTTTATATAATAATAAGGGCATCTGTCATTATTACGCTAATGCCCTTTAATGCGCGCCCTAGTTGCTGATAGCTTAAGACAATGACTTCTGCGAGAACAGCACATAATATTAGACGCAACAGCGACAGTTACGGCTATCCTATGCCAAGCTGATAGCATCGTCGTTGCGGACATCGACAACATAGTAAAAAGTGTTAGATTGATTGTCAGCAATCTAACACTTTTTCAGTTTGACAAGTTAAAATATCACATTATTTTGGTGCTAGCTGTTTTAAATAAGCAATCGCATCATCGACTGTTTTCACAGGGACAATTTTCATTTTCGTCCCAATTTCTTTAGCCGTTTTGACAGCCGTCGCATAGTTCGATTCTAACTCAGGATATTTTGCTTTCATTTCAGGTGTAATCTCATCATCAGGTGCAAAAAATATTTCCATACCGTCACGATCGGCTGCAATAATTTTGTAGTCAATACCACCAATACGCCCAACAGAACCATCGATTAACATTTCACCAGTTCCAGCCACAGCATAGCCTTTTGTTAAATCCTCATCGATTAATTGATTTAATATTTCTAGTGTAAACATAAGCCCCGCGGAAGGTCCGCCAATATCTTCGGTTTTCATCGTAACATTTGGATTAGTTTCAATCGATTTACTCTCCGCATAAGTAATCCCTAACCCAGCTCGTTTTTCCTCTGCTTGCGGAATTTCTTTCAAGGCAATGGTTTCTTGTTGTTCCTTTTTATCGCGTAAAAACTGAATCGTCACTTTATCGCCGAGTTGTTTTTTGGATAAAAGCTCCACAAGCATTTGTTGATTCGTAATTTCGATACCATCCACTTTCGTTATTTCATCCCCAGCTTTTAATAATCCATCTGAAGCGCCACCATCTAAAACATTTAATACAAATACGCCATTGAAATGTATTTTCGCCTCTAGGCCCGCTCTTTGAAAAGCTACATATTTTGCATTGAATTGAGAATCTGACATTAATTTCAGTTGACGAACATTATATTCTTCGTCATCCTCTAATGGATTTCTTACTTGTTTAATATCCATTATTTTTTCATATTTTTGTGTTTTCGCCCAGAGATACGAAAACGGTGTAGCTTGTTGCATAGCAACTGTCATTAAACTCATCGAACCCGCCTCATCAGAATGATTATTGGCGACAGTGACAAATTTACTAACATCGTATGCACTTCCAGGCTTCATAATATACGCGTCTAGTCGGTATAACATAAAAAAACAAAGCGCGACTAAAAACACTGCATAAAGACCAATTTTTTTCTTCATCGAATGGACACCTCCTAAGACGCACGCAAAACTATTAGTTCATGTTTTTGCCTTTTTTACATATATTGATTTTAGCATTTGCCTATGTGAATGACAAAAAGTTGAAACGAGATGATATCATGTTTGCGACAATTCAAATAGCGCTCTGCATACTTCTTATCCTATTACTCTTGTTGTTCCCACAAACTGCTCATAGTGGTACCGATTTAGGATTAAATCTTTTTATGGAGGCGTTATTCCCTTATTTATTGCCTTATCTTATTTTAACGCAATGGTTACTTCGTTTAACCGCTCCTATGCGTGCAAAAACAAAACGAATTTCTCTATACGTACAAGCCTATCTTATTAGCGCACTTGGTGGATACCCGACAGGAGCCACAACTATTGTCTATTTAAAAAATAGTGGACAATTACACTTAAAAGAGGCGAACTTTTTACTTGCCGTTTGTCATGCCCCAAGCCCTCTTTTCGTAC
Source organism: Lysinibacillus sphaericus (assembly GCF_002982115.1). Lineage (GTDB taxonomy): Bacteria > Bacillota > Bacilli > Bacillales_A > Planococcaceae > Lysinibacillus > Lysinibacillus sphaericus. The sequence continues at coordinate 3,736,857 of NZ_CP019980.1, forward strand.
TAGGTTTTGTCAGCCTTGATTTATTAAACAGTAATACGTTTGGTTGGCTGTTTTTATGTTTACTACATAGTTTTAATATTTGTTGCTTAGTAGTTGGTTATTTTTTATTTCGTAAAACCGACCCTCCTACCATTTCTGTACACAATACCGTCTTATATACAGCCCCATTTTCAGAGAGCATAAAAGAAACGGCACCAACCATTCTATTAGTTGGCACAACCATCATTTTTTTCACAACCATTCAAACCATATTACAACAAGGATTAGATAAAATGTTACCTGCTATTCCACAAACAGTTGAGCTTGCAATCGCCGCGATTCTTGAAGTAACAAACGGATTAAAAATGACGGTTACTGAGTTTTCTGATTTCCCGTATTTATCATTACTCGTTGTCATAATGTTGACAATGCAAAGCATAAGTATTCATTTACAAATTTTTGTTATTGCAAAATCAGCCAAACTTTCTGTCAGACCTTACATCAAATTTCGCCTTCTTAGCATAATCATTGTACCAACAATTTATGCTGCTTTTTTCTTACTATAGTGCCAGTCACCCAAACAATTCTGAATTTTCCTTGCTTAAGCAGCGTAAAATGGTTGTATATAAAAAAGACTATAGAATGGACTCGAATTTTTTCAAGTCCGTCTATAGTCTACAGATTATTTAGCAAAACCATATTTTTCCTTTAAAGCTCGTTCAACACAAGCTGGAACCAACTCACGGACATCGCTTCCGTATTTCGCTACCTCTTTAACAATGCTAGAGCTTAAGAACGAATATTGATTTTTTGTCATAATAAAAAATGTTTCAATCGTTTCATCTAGAAAACGGTTCATCGAAGTAATTTGCATTTCGTATTCAAAATCCGAAACTGCTCGTAATCCACGAACAATGGCTTTCGCATTCTTTTCTTTTGCATAGTCAATCAGAAGACCAGATGAACTCTCGATTCTGACATTCGGCAAGTCCTTTGTAACTTCCGCCATTAATGACATCCGTTCATCTACAGAAAATAATGGATGCTTGGATGAATTGTTTAACACTGCCACATAAACCACATCAAAAACATCTGCAGCACGCTTGATAATATCTAAATGACCAAATGTAACAGGATCAAAACTTCCAGGAACAACAGCAACTTTCTCCACTTACTCTCCCTCTTCCCCAGCACAACGATAAACCGAAATAATCGTTCCGCCATATGTTTCTTGTCTCTGTAATAGAAAAGCACCAAAGCTAGAAGGCAATTCTACCTCTTTTGCATGTTCACATAAAATAATACCATTGCGTTGTACTTTATCATGCTCGACAAGCACCTGTACTAAATCATAGTATTCTTTATGATGATAAGGCGGATCTAAAAATACAAGATTAAATGTAATATCACGCTTTAACAGCGCTTTCACAGCACGCTTTGCATCAATGCGAAAAAGCTCTGAACAATCTTCATAACGACACTTCTTGATATTTTCCTGTAATACCTGATAGGCTTTTACGTCTTTTTCAATGAAGACAGCATGTTCTACACCTCGACTAAGCGATTCAATTCCTAAACCGCCACTTCCAGCAAATAAATCGAGTGCTGTTCCTCCATCAAAAAAGGGACCGATTATATTAAAGATGGATTCTTTTACCTTGTCTGTTGTAGGTCTTGTTGTACTCCCCGCAACAGCCTTTAAGGGCATTCCTTTGCGTTCTCCTGCTACTACTCTCATAGATGTAATTCACCCCGTACTTTCTGCTACATATAGAAAGCATTTTTGCAGCGAAAGACATCCTCCGCTGCAAAAAATTATTCTTGTTCTTGTGTTAACACTTGAATACGACCATCACTTTTTTGTAGTTCTACTAAAAATAGACGTTGTAACCAAGCTTCTTCTACATAATAATGATCCACAATTTTTATAATTGGATCAGAGATTGTGGAATATCTACGTTGATTGAACACGTAAAATCCAGATTCCTTTGGGAAACGGAATGTTCGATTATCACTATTTACATAATAGCCGTTTTTCCCTTCACTAGCTGTATAACCTAGGTATGGTAGCAATGTATCAGCACTGTATAATACTTGACCCTCATATAAAATAACATGAACATCTTTTTTAATTGTGCCATCTACATAAATACTACGCTCATCTTCCAATAATAATGGATACGTACCATTTTCTTGGCTTGCATTCAATTGGAAATACGAAGTTTTTGCATTCAATACTGTTGATAATAGCTTGTCCATTGAAACCGGCGATATCGGCTCTTGTCCAAGATTGTGCATCGCATCTTTCCATGCCACCTGTTGATCTGACGTCATGTACTCTTTTAATGTCTTCACAATTGCCTTTGACTTATCTGAGCCAATTGAATCCTTCACTAAATAGGATGCCACAACTTCCGCTAACCATGCCGGTGAATTTTCAAATGTATATTGCGATTGAATTTGCGAAAGAATCACTTCCTGCTCCACCGCTTGAGGTGTTAGCGTCGGTAAAAATAATAAACGTTCATCATGTTGGGCAACAGGATTGTTCTCTTGAATAATCGCTATATGCTCATCATTTAAAAACTTGATATTTTCAAGTGATTTTAAGAAATCGTTTGAAATTGCCTGCTGTGCATAAATTGTTAAAACAGGCGTCTGTTCTTGTGCCTTTAAATTACCAGCCTGCCAATAAATATCACTCACTGCACCGTTTCCACTAAACATCGTATAGTTAACAAGTGATAATTGTTGCTGACCTACTAAAGGTAAACCTGTAATCCATTGACCAACAGTTTTACTATCTGTTGAAATATGAATGACAGAATAAGATACTTCTCCATTCGTTAAAGTAGCAAATACATTTTGAAGAAGCATTTTGTCTTTCAGTCCGCCCTCAATAGGGATTATGTATGAAACAGATTGTGATTTTGTTTCGCCTTTAGCAAAATAGGATGCTTCCTCTGATAAACGTTTACAACTATTTTCATTCTCGATAAAACATGTTGGGTTTGTTGCATCGTCCGGCCATTTAATTTTCACCTTTTGATTTGGTAAATTTTTAAAATGATGACGAATATCAAGACTATTTTCACGATACACAATCTCAATTTCTTGCGAATAGTGGAATGGACCACCGTTTCCTGATTCTAAATCAGAAGAATATGCCTGATATTGGAAAAACAACACACCTGTAACGACTAATACTAAAATTGTAAAGAAACTCATTGCAAATTTCATGTGCTTGACCTCCCGCAGCATGATACTATGTGTATTGGAAAGGATGTGCAATATAAATGCCACAACAATTTATAGAATTAGGAGAAGGCTATGGCGATGTTTATGAACTACTTGAAATTATTAAAACAAATCAAGGTCGCTTTCACCAAGCCTTTATACTAACGTCTACAAAAGAAGATAAAAAGGTTGCTTCTTTAGCTATTGCTTTAAAACCAGTCGGAGAAAGTAAATTCATGCCGATTTATATTTGTCGCGAAGGAATTCCATTTCAAGAGGACAAGCCTTCAAAGCGTCAAATCATGTTCGAAGAAAGTATTGAACAACTGGGTCGAAAAGCGGTTGTTGTAGAAATAAAGCACTCATCTATATTTTCGGAGCCAAAACTATTTTATCAATACTTAATTGGAATAATGAGACTACATCACTATATCCCAGCATTAAATTAATGTTATAGGCCCGTTTTATAGTCATATTCCTTCGCTTTATCCGGCTTTGCATTTTCGAACTCAGTTTTAACGAAGGGACGATAAGATTCCACAACGTCTTTCACAAATGGAAGGCGTTGTAATTTTATTGTCATCATTTCAATGTCCTCTCGATCGCAATACAGTACTACATATTTTTGCTTACGAGAAATGTAATGAACATGACCATATTTTCGAAGTGATTTCGCATGTTTTAATTGATGGACGTAAACGATTAGCCCTTGTCGTTCGTTCATATAGTTTTCCCTCATTTCTTACATAAAAGCATACCATAGACCGGAAAATGATAGCAACAGAGTTTAGCTGACAGAACGCTCATTTTTCCGTTATAATGGAAAAGCATAGCGCGTTTATCGACAGATTTACATTCTCTCATGCTAGATAAAAGTGCTTTAGCTAAAACATTGCAAGTGAATTCGCCAGCACCTTTTATATTAATTTGATTGTTAAGGAGGACGAATATGGGTAAGAAAACGAAGATAGCTATTGCAATAGCAGCAGCCAGCGCAGCTGCTTGGGCAGGTAGTAAAGCTATTTCTAAACCTCAACAGCGTGAAGGGAAACAAGCATTACAATTTGATCGCCCGATTATTTTGGCACATCGCGGCGGAGCACATTTAGAACCCGAGCATACAATGCTTGCTTTTGAAAAATCGGCACAACTAGGTGTAGACGGCTTTGAAATAGACATTCGCTTAACAAAAGACGAAGAAATTATCGTCTTCCATGATGCTACCGTAGACCGTACAACTGAAGGTTATGGTGCAGTATCAGAAATGACATTAGAAGAAATAAACGCATTAAATCATGGTTATCAGTTCGAGAATTTAGCAGGCGAATATCCTTATCGGGATACAAAAGTTGACGTTGTTACACTACGTGAACTGCTAGAAAGCTATCCAAATATGTTAATCAATATTGATATTAAAGATGCACCAGATACGTATGAAGGTAGTTTAATGCCTTCAAAACTATGGCGATTAATAGAAGAATTAGGCGTAGAGAATCGAGTTGTTGTCACTAGCTTTTATGGTGAACAGATTGACCGTTTTAATTTATATGCACAAAATCAAGTCGCACTTGGCGCAGGTGAGTCTGATGTTCGTAAAGCATTCGCTTCATTCTCAAGTCAATTCGGACATTTATATCATCCAAAAGTAGATGTATTCCAAATTCCTCCAAAGTCAGGTGTCGTGTCACTCGATTCACCAAAGTTTATTCAGTTTTTAAACAACTTAAATATTCCAGTTCATTATTGGACAATTAACGATTTAGTGACTATGAATAAATTAATCCATAACGGCGCAAAAGGTATTATTACCGATCGCCCTGATATCGCAGTTGAATTACTAGTACAACATGACTAAAGACAAAAAGAGTCTGGGACAAAAGAGAAAAGGTGTTAGATTGATGGCAGTCAATCTAACACCTTTTTTGCTGCGCCGTTGTTGTCCGCTTCGACGGTGTTTTCCGCTCAGCACAGTAAGCTGCAATCCTCGCTAACGCGCAAAATGCCAGCATCTTACGCTGTGTGCGTTCTGAGCAGGATTCACCGCCTCCGTTACCAACAACTAGATAGCTAAGTTCTCCATATAGCAAAAATTTATGAACACCTTTCCTCTGTTCCTTAAATTTTTTTAGTTACGCTTATGATAACTGATTTAAAATTGCATCCGTTACCTCTCTCATTGTAGCCGTTCCTCCTAAATCTCCCGTTTTTATGCCTTGAGCTAAAGTAGCTTCCATTGCATTTAACACCTTACTGCCGAGTTCTTGATAGCCTAAAAAATCAAGCATCATTTTACCTGTCCATATTTGCCCAAGTGGGTTGGCAATTCCTTTTCCAGCAATATCAGGTGCAGACCCATGAACCGGTTCAAACATCGAAGGATAGTCCCGTTCAATATTTAAGTTAGCCGCCGGGGCTATGCCAATACTTCCCATAATAGCGCCACCTAAATCTGTTAAAATATCACCAAATAAATTGGACGCAACGATTACATCAAAGTTTTCTGGTTTCATGACTAAAAAGGCAGCTAATGCATCAATATGATTAGTCGTATGTCCTATCGTTGTATAATCTTTTGCAACTTCCGCAAAAACATCATCCCAAAAAGGCATGCTGTATGTTAATCCATTCGATTTTGTCGCACTCGTTACATGCTGGCGACGTGTTTTAGCCATTTCAAAGGCATATCGCATAGCCCGTTCCGTTCCTTTTCGCGTAAAAATTGCATTTTGAATGGCGATTTCATCCTGCCCACTATGCATACGACCACCACTCTCAGAATATTCCCCTTCTGAATTTTCACGGACAACAACAAAGTCAAAGTTATTTGGATTACGCAACGGCGATGGTAAGCCCTGTAAAAGCTTTGCTGGACGGACATTAATGGACTGCTTCATTTCACGACGAATTTTAATCAGCAAGCCCCACAAAGATATATGATCTGGTACTAAATCAGGCATACCCACTGCACCTAAAAAAATTTGGTCATAGCCTCGTAATATTTCAATACCATCATCAGGCATCATTTTACCTGTCTCTAAGTAATAGTCACACCCCCAAGGAAATGTTGTCCATTCAAATTTAAAGCTTCCATCTAATTGTGCAATTTTATCTAAAACTTCTATTGCGGCAGGCACTACTTCTTTCCCTATACCATCTCCTGGTATCACAGCTATTCGATATATTTTCATTTCATTGACCCCTTTTTCCAACTTTACTTACACACTTACTATATAATTTTTCTTGCAAAAAAAATAGCGCGATGTCGCTTTGATGTACTTTTTGAACTTATAGAAATAAAACATGTTGCTTTACGTTCCATGCGCCCCAATCAACCAATATCATATACAAATAAAATGATTTGCTCCTCCCTCCTAAAAAGAAGGATTCTTTTATAAATTTTCACAAAAAAAGACACAACACCTCGAGAGGTATTGTGTCTAGACATGAAGCAATGTTAATTCGCACTGCTTAATTATGCTGAACAAGAGCATGAGCCACCTGTGCCACAACCGCTTCCACATGAAGAATTCGATGCAAAGAACGGATTGCTAACTGGTACTTTCACTGCTTCCGATACGGTTTTACCAATAAGCAAGCTTATTTCATCAAGCAAATCTTGAAAATCATTTTCAGCTAACTTTAATGCTGAAATCTTTTCATTTAAATCGAGTGCTCGCTTTTGCTGACGAATCGATTTCATAATTGTATGATAATCCGGATGATATTTTCCGAAACGTTGTACATCTTCGTATTGCTCCTTCATGCGACCAAATGCATAAATAGCTTCGACTAATTGCGTATCACTATAGACAGCATTATACGCGAGCTTTAGCGTATGCGCAGGTTCAGAGGAAAGAATCATTTCACAAAGCGCATCGGCCTCATCCAAAATGATTGCCCATTCAGAGGTCATCATCATTTTAATTCCCCCAATCTATTTCCCATCATAACAGATTTTATGGTAATTTTACATTATTGATATTTCTAAATAAAGGAGTTTTATAATTGGGTACATCATCTAAAGGGCAAATTGAAGAATTACTCGCTACTATTTTACAACATAGTACAGCGGAGGATGAGGAAGTATTGCTACACTTGCTCAATGGCATTCGCGATAAACAACAAGGCATACATCGACGTTATATAAATGCCGCTTTACATATGGTAGGCAACTTTGAACCCGAAGTGAGTGAAGTACGAATACCTATTACGCCCGTTATTCATAATACTATTAAAGTCCCACATGGAGGCATTATTGCAACAATCGCTGATGCAGCAATGGGAGGATTAGCTTCACGTTCTGTTGCAGAAGGCTTTAATGTTGTGACTACTAATCTTAACATTTCGTATATAGCAACCACGACCAATAAAGAGTTAATCGCACGAGGACGTTTTGTTCATAAAGGGCGACAAACGCTTGTTATGGAATGTGATATCGAGGATGAGACAGGGCGTAAACTGGCGATTGCTACCGCTACTTTCTTCGTTATTCAGCGCCGTCCGTCTTAACTTCTGAAAAATAATCTTTAATACATTGTTGGTCGGAAAAAGGGAATTTTTGATTTTTTATTTGCTGCGTTTGTTCATGCCCTTTTCCGGCAACAAGAACAATATCCCCTTTTTGTGCTTTTGCCAATGCCTGATGTATCGCTACTTTACGATCCAAAAAAATTTCATAGTATTGCTGTTCAGAGAAACCTGCAATAATACTTTCATTAATGACTATCGGGTCCTCATCACGCGGATTATCAGTCGTTAAAAAAATTACATCTGCATACTTACTTGCCACAGCCCCCATGGCAAATCGTTTTGCCTTATCTCTATTACCGCCACAACTAAATACAAGATAAATGGTCTTCTTACTATCGAAAGTTTGTAGTACAGCCTGCAATGCTTCTGCTGTATGTGCGTAGTCTACATATACATCAATACCAAGCGGGTTATCAATTCGCTCAAGTCTGCCCTCCGGAAGCTTTAGCGCCCACATATGCTCAGCAAGTTCATCAATGGAGAAACCTAGACGCCACACCGCCATTAGTGCAGCTACTGCATTTTGCACATGATATTTACCAACAAAGGGGATAGCGATGATGTGCTCACTTGCTGTCGTTTGCAGACAGATAACTGTTTTTCCAACGGATTCACTCACAATTTGGATATGTAAATCATTGTGATTGTCAAAACCGAATGAGCATGATTTTTTCTTATCGTAAATACCAACGGAACGACAGAAATTATCATCGCCATTTAACACTAATTTTTTCGATAAATCTGCTAGCCTCTTTTTGGCACGCTTATATGCTTCAAGTCCCCCATGGTCTTCTAAATGATCCTCTGATAAATTTAAAAATACACCACAGTCAATATCACAATGATCTAATCGATGCTGTTGCAAACCCATTGAGGATGCTTCTAACACAACGTGTGTCACACCTTGTCGTACACATTGTTTTAATATGGGATGTAGCTCTTTTGCTTGCAGTGTTGTTAATTGCTCATATTCAGTTTGTTGTTTTTGTCCATTAATAAAGAAGCCCACTGTTCCAATAACTGCTACATTTTTATGTACAGCTTCTAGTAATTGGCTCACAAAATGGCTCACTGTCGTTTTTCCATTTGTTCCTGTAATGGCGATAACTGATAATGCCTCTGCCGGAAAAGCGGCCAGTTTTGCACTTGCATAAGATAAAAACAATGCCGTATTGGGCACCCACACAAACGGGATATTTTGATCGTTAAATGGTATGGCAATACTTTCCTCGGATACAACGGCCGCCGCACCCCTTGCCAGTGCTTCTTTGACAAAACGACTGCCCGATGTCCTTTTCCCTTTCCGTACAATAAAGATATCTCCAGGCTTCACCGCCTGTGCATAATCCTCAACACCAGTAATTATTGTACGAATGGATCCACCGGTTACACTACATGGCCAATCTTTCAATAGCTCAGCTAATTGCAAGGTCTCTCCTCCTTTCAGTTCTCTATCATATGACGGCCTTTATAACGGTGTGACGAAAAATGCAGGTGGCTCCAAGTGCCAAAAACGGTGCAATCTTGCAAGCTATAACCTAGACGAAAAAGAAAAATCATTCAATTTGAAAGTGTTAAGCACAAAAAAAGAATGTCTTGATGTAATCAAGACATTCTCTAAAATTGTGTGAGTGACTGGCACCTTATTCATCGGAATTCTCAACAGATTCTTCGCTTGCATCTTTCTCACTGTCATCCTTTTGCTTTGTAGGTTCCATAAAAATTTGGGTATAGTAATTTAAAAAGACACCTGACCCTACTACCGTATATTTATCATTTAAAATGACTTTGCGATGTTCAGGTGAATTTTGCCAACCATGCATTGCTTCAATAGCATCGAAGTACGCAGTCGCTAGATTTTCATTCGCATTATTAAAAACAATACCCTGTGCATCTAAACGTTTCTTTAAATCGCCGTTCGTTGGTGATTCATGACCAGAAAAATTTTGTACCTTCATGTCTTCACTGTGTAGTTTTGCCACTTCTTCTAATTTTTCATCACGTTCCAATGGCGCTAAATGGTGATGAGCTCGCGTGACGTTAATTAAATCATCAAGCTGTCTAGCACTTGCTTCATTAATTTCCTGTTGTAAAAAGGAGGATGGTGGTGTTGGACTCACAAGCTCACCTTGATAAATCATTTCATAAGGCTGATGTAGTACTAACGTCTCACTATCTGTAAAGCGAACGCCTTGTAGCTCACCTGTTTCGCTATCAACATAAAGCTGTGCAAAAAGCCCGTCAAATTTAACGAGTAGTCTTGTCTGCATATCTTCTTCACTCATAGAAAAAATGAAAATATTTTCTCCTACATTCGCTGCTACTTCATAGTCAATAATTGTCATTCGGTAAATATCGTCGCGCTTCTGACCAATTTTAAAAGGTGAAGCATCCAACTTATCTCCGGCTATGTATACTTGTGTCACGATATTATTTTGCACACCTAGCATAAAAAATGTTGACACACTTGTGTTATAAACCCACCATTCGTAACCAAATGACGAAGGTTCTTTTCTTGCTGGTTCACCGTATTGTTCTACAATCATCTGAGTTCCTTGTCCAATGAATGTCGACATACCACTTTGCGGACGGGACATCGCACCTACATCTGGCTGCTCCAGCTCTGTTTTTGGAATAATATTCGAATTGGCATTTGGTCCTTCGAGTGGCTCATTTTCTTTTGCAGTATTAAAGAACATAAAGCCGATAAACGCAATTGTTGCACAGGCAATTAAAATGCGAAATAAAGCTTTCATACACGACTCCTTTTCTTCACCATTATTGTAAGTTATTATATCAATTGTAAACGTGTTGACACAATGTTGTCATTGCAACAATGTCGAATATGCTCTATTATAAAAATGAGCGTATACTTTGTATAAAAAGCTAAAGGAGGATTATTAGATGTATTTTGAGAACACTAACCTTGAAAATTTAACAGCTGACCAAGAACTGATTGAAAACATTATGAAAAAAAATGGTTTAGAATGTGACGGTGCTTGGGATTACGAACGAATGACTTTTGACCGTCGTTTTGATACTCGTGAAGGTCGTTACTACCTACGCGTATTCGCCTATGCGCAATCTGGTGATGTTGGAGCACACGATGCAGTTCTAACATTAATGAAACCAGTTCTTGGTAAATACTACTATCCACACGGCGTTGAGTATGGTGCAGATGAAGTTTTCCCAGCTCACCTTGTCAAAAAATGTGACGAAATCTTAAACAAAGTAAGATTAGACTTAGAAGCATTCGCAATTGAATCTCCTTCTAATAAAAAAGCATTGGAGCCTGTTAACGCATAATTAGCGCTAACGACATTCTTGTGAAAGCCAATGCCTTCACCACTTGCATCTTATTAAAAATGCGAGCTTGTCATAACAAATAGATATGTATCAAGAAAAGACTGGTGGTCCAGTCTTTTTTATTTTGAGTAAAAAAATTTTTTCTTCTCATACTAACAATATCTTTCAAATGATGTAGGTGAGATTCTTGATACAATTTCTTAAACAACCTTTTTTTCGTCATCCAATAATCGTTATCGCTTTAGGATTGATTATACTTTGGTTTTTATCCTTATCTTTTCCCATACTTCTTGCCTATGTAACCGCATTATTATTAGAACCTCTCATTATCCGAATGAGCAAACGCTTTCGAAAAAAACGAAAAATCATCGTATCCATTTTTTGGTTATTATTTTTTTGCATAACGCTATTACTATGTATTTTGGTAGGCTTTATAAGCTGGAAACAATTTTCATCGATTATTATTCATATTCCAGATTACCTTAACCAATTATCAGCGCTCTGGATTCAAATTCAATCTAAACTAGCTAACTATACGTATCATTTACCTTTAGATCTCGTAACACAAATTCAATTCATGATAGCACGAGCACTTTCTTCCATTGAAAAATTTGCCCTTTCATTAACAAATATAAATGTTTGGTCATCAATACTGACACATATCCCAAATCAATTGTTTGATATTTTCGTTTATTGGATTGTGTTATATATGTTGCTTTTAGATTTACCTGCAATTAATCGAAAACTTCTGACTCCTATCCCCTTTCATTACCAACAAAAAATACTCTTTATTGGGGAACGAGTGAAAGTGGCATTATTCGGCTTTGTAAAGGCACAATTACTCGTGGGTGTTTGCATTTTTGCAGTAGCCTTAATCGCATTTTACTTGTTAAAAACACCTTTTCCATTCATATTAGCACTTTTACTTGTCGTATTAGATATTATCCCCTTTTTAGACTCGTTTATTTTGCTAGTACCTTGGGCAATTTACAAAGCTTTTACAGGTGACTATGTCTTTGCAATTGCCTTAATTGCGCTGACAGTCATTCTTTTCTTAATACGACGCATGATTGAACCAAAAATTATAGGAGACAAGATCGGGCTTTCATCACTTTCCACTTTTATCGCAATGTTTGTCGGCTTTAAAATATTTGGTTTTCTCGGTATTTTAATCGGTCCTTTACTTGTTGTCGTAGCACTATCTTTATTCAATCAGCCTTCTATAAAAAATCTCCCACCTACAAAAGAGTAAGGAGGGAGATTTTTGCGTTAAAATCCTAAAATTGCTTTAATAACAGACGTTGTTTCACCTGGTTCAAATAGTATATATAACAACATGTATACCATTACACCTGTGACTGCTACAAAAAACCAAATAATACTAGTAATTGGTCCAATGCGTTTGTGAAGCTTAATGTTCATTTTTAACCCTGAAATAATACTAACAATCCCAAACACTGCCCCAGTAGTTGCTAAAGTAATGTGGAAAATTAGGAAAAATGTATAATAAGGTTTTAAATCCTCACCGCCACCAAACGCTGTATTACCAATAAAGATCGTACGTGAAGCATAGATGATAAAGAAGCAAAGTGCAGCAACACCAGCAGCTAACATAACTTTTTTATGCGCTTCTACTTTTCCCTTTATAATTAAGCCCCAACCAATTGCTACAAGTACTGCACTTATCACGATAAATGATGTACTTATAGTAGGCAAAATTTGCAATTCCATTCACAAAACCCCTTATACAATATAAATTTCTTATTAAAGCTGATGTTGTTCTCTTTCCCATTTCTGTTGGTGTGCTTTTAATGCATCGGCAGTAATTTTATCAGGATCTTTTTGCTCAGAACGATACCATTTTGTAAAGATAGCCCCGATTAATACACCAAAAATAATTTCTTGCAATATTTTCATAAGCACTCCACCAAGTTGCTGATCCGCCACAGGCTTCATATCTGTAAATAGCTCTGGTCCAGATAATGATAAGCTAGATAAAGTGGAGGCCGGCACACATAACTCCATTGCCTTTAACCATGCTTCACCACTCGTATACGTTTCATACATCGCATTCGGTGCGAAAATAATTAATGCACACGCAGGTGTAATTAAAACCGCATTGGCAATAATGTAAGCCAATTTATGCAAAGGTTTCATTTCAGAGCTATTTGGCATTTTTTGAATTAAAGGCCAGTACATTAACACAGCAGAAATAAATAATACAAAAGTATATGTACCATGTAACGTCTCGTTTAATTTAATGTAGTCTAAAACTGACGGTAAATGATAGAAAGAAAATAGACCAATAAAAACAAATATCGCAACCACTGGTAATGTTAACACTTTAAATAATGATTTGACAACTGGCGCTTCAATCGCAACTTTCCATACCCACCAAGGAATACCCTTAATAAGGAAAATTGGTACAAGTAATAAAAGAATAGCCATTTGCACCATATGCATCGTAAACATGATATGAGCCATAACATCTATTGGAGAGCCTTTTATAATATAAATCGTAATCATTGCCAATACGAAATAAATCGCTTCACCTTTTTTCAGCGGCTCACTGACTTTAAAATCTTTACGCCATTTCGTTGTCACTAAAAAATAGATTGCTGTTATAAAAACGAGAACCCCTATTAAATACGGGCTCCATAAAGCTTGGAAACCAAATATACTAAGTGGCATACTATTAGCGCTCCTTTACCTTATTTCAGCATACATTGCTAACACCTAAAGTGTAATGCACGCTAAAACATTCTACTTATTTTGGAAACAAACTTCTACAAACAAAGTTAAGCCTCTGGCACATGTCCTAGATTTAAAAAGCAGACACTATAAATAAAGACCTATTTATACCGAGACGTAATCAAAACTTCAGTACTCCCATTATAAAACGCTTACAGCTATACTGCAATGAACGAACGGTGAACAATTTACAAGCGATCAATTTCTGTTTATAAACGAAAAAAGCACGTCTCTGCAAATTGCAGAGAACATGCTCATTTTTGGTGATTACCACCAAATAATTGTTAAAAATGCTAAGAAGAATGTAAATGCGATTAATATTCCCATCCACATAAAGAATGCAATCACACCACCGAAGTGTGTTTTTTTGTCTTCTAAGTGCATGAAAGCATAAAGTTGTAGGACAACTTGAACGCTTGCAAGCAATAGTACAAATGGCGCTATAAAGTATTTAGAAAAACCAGCTGCAACAACAGCGAATGCGATAAATGTTAAGAAAATCATAATCGCAAAGTTGATTACTTGTTTACGCATATGAACGGCATTATGATGACGATCATATTCAAATTGAGCTTGAGACTTAGCAACTACAGGTGTATCATGTGATGACATATTATCCGATCACTCCCATCAAGTATACTGCTGTAAAGATAAATACCCAAACTACGTCAATAAAGTGCCAGTATAAGGCAGCCACGAAGAACTTAGGTGCATTATACAAGTTAAGACCACGTTTAGCGTTACGGATAAGTAAAGTTGTAATCCAAACTAACCCTAAAGATACGTGGAAACCGTGTGTACCTACTAGCGTATAGAACGCAGTTGCGAATGCAGATTGGTCAAATGTGAAACCAAGATGCACATAGTGTTGGAACTCATAAATTTCTAGGGCAAGGAAGCCAAGACCTAAAAGTAAAGTGATTGCTAACCAAGTTTGCATACCTTTGTAATTAAAATTACGCATATGGTAAATTGCATAAACTGAAGTTAGTGAAGATGTTAATAATAACATCGTCATAGCAAATGCTAACGGTAATTCAAATAAACCTTGTGTTGTGAACTCCATGCCAGCTGGCCCTTTGTTCTTAAGTGCTAAATAAGTAGCAAATAAACTTGCGAAAAGTACAACTTCACAGGCAAGGAAAATCCAGAATCCAACGATTTTATTTTTACCTTCCATCGTTGCTTGTTCAGGATGGTCTGGCCAAGTATGAGGAGTAAATTTAGTATTGTAATCCATTATTTATTTCCTCCTTTACCGTAAAGTTGTTCTTCAATTTCAAGAATGTCTTCTTTGTGTAGGTGGAAACCGTGATCGTCTTTAACAGAACGGACAATCATTGCACCAAATGTAATAGCAAGACCGATAATTAACACATAAATTGACCATGATTTATCAGCATCTGCATTATAAAGAGCACCGAATGCTGCGATAAATAAACCTAAAGAAATAACGAATGGAATTGCAGAGTTGTTTGGCATATGAATATCACCAATTGGCTCAGCAAATGTTACTTCTTTATTTCCTTCTTGCTTTTCAATCCACCATGGATCTAGACCACGAACAAGTGGTGTTTGACGGAAGTTGTAGAATGGAATTGGTTGTGGAATTGACCATTCTAAAGTACGACCGTCGCCCCATGGATCGCGACCTGCTGGTTTACCTTTGATAGACATTAAGCAGTTGATTACCATTAAGATAACCCCTACGCCCATCATCAATGCACCGATTGTAGAAATATAGTTGAACTGATCCCAACCTTGACCTTCCATGTAAGTGAATACGCGACGTGGCATACCCATTAAACCTAAGAAGTGTTGCACGAAGAATGTTAAATGGAATCCGATAAAGAATACCCAGAAAGTCAATTTACCAAGCGCTTCGTTTAACATACGGTTGAAGAAAATTGGCCAGTAGAAGTGCGCTGAACCGAATAAAGCCGTAACGATACCACCAACGATTACGTAGTGGAAGTGAGCAACGATAAAGTAAGAATCGTGTAATTGGTAGTCAAGTGGAGCAGATGCTTGCATTACCCCAGTAACACCACCCGCAACGAATGACGGGATGAAACCAAGTGCATATAGCATTGGTGTCGTAACTTTAATAGATCCGCCCCAAATAGTTAAGATCCAGTTGAATACTTTCATACCTGTTGGAACGGCGATTGCCATTGTTGCAACAGCGAAGATTGCGTTCGCAGTTGGCCCAAGACCAGTTGTGAACATGTGGTGAGCCCAAACCATGAAGCCTAGGAAACCAATTAAAATTGTTGCGAATACCATTGAAGAGTATCCGAATAGACGCTTACGAGAGAATGCTGGGATAATTTCCGAGAATAAACCGAAAGCTGGTAATACTAAAATATATACTTCTGGGTGTCCGAAGATCCAGAATAAGTGTTCCCAAATTACTGTGTTACCACCCATTGTATGGTCAAAGAAGTTACCACCGAACATACGGTCAACTAACATCATTAATAAACCAATTGTTAATGGAGGGAATGCGAATAAGATTAATGCACTTGCTACTAATGTAGTCCAAGTGAATAATGGCATACGCATAAATGTCATACCTGGAGCACGCATTGTAATAATCGTAACGATAAAGTTAAGACCTGAAATTAACGTACCTGCCCCTGAAATTTGTAAACCAAGTACATAGAAGTCAATACCATGACCTGGAGAATATAAAGATAATGATGCATAAGATGTCCAGCCCGCATCAGGAGCGCCACCCATAAAGAATGACAGGTGAAGGAATACAGCACCTAGGAAGAACAACCAGAACCCTAACGAGTTAAGGAACGGGAATGCAACGTCACGTGCACCAATTTGTAATGGTACAAGCATGTTCATAAATGCGAATAGTAATGGAGTCGCAGCAAGGAATAACATTGTTGTTCCGTGCATCGTTAATAATTCATTGAAAAAACCAGCTGACACGAAATCGTTATTTGGTTTCATTAACTGAATACGCATTAATAACGCTTCAAAACCAGCGATAGCGAAGAACAATGTACCGGCTAATAAATACATTACAGCTAACTTTTTATGGTCAACAGTTGTAATGTAATCCCAGACAGCTGCTCCAAAGCCCTTTTTCTGTGTATATGAGCTCACAACTTTTACCTCCCTCAAAGTTTGTTACATAAACAAAAATTATTTCTCTACTGATAAGCCCATGATGTAAGTTGCAAGAGCTTGAATTTCTTCATCAGTTAAATCACCATAAACTGGTGCAGTACCTTCAGGATTCATCATTAAGTTACCTGGTTTGAATTCTCCTGGATTTTTAATCCATGCTTTTAAGCTTTCTTCATTATGGTCTAAGAAACCTGCAACTCGGTTACGGTCACCGAATGTAGTTAAGTTAGGACCAACGCCGCCAGTACCGCCTACGCCAGATACAGCGTGACAAGCTAAACAGCTGTTAGCAAATGTTGCTTCACCTAAATCAGTTGAATCTTTAGAAGCAGTTTGTCCTTCAGTTGCTTTCATGTTTGCTACCCAAGCATCGAATGCTTCTGGGCTAACTGTTTTTACTTTAAAGTCCATTAGTGCGTGTGAAGGGCCACATAGCTCAGCACATTTACCATAGAATACGCCATCTTTAAGATCTGCTGATTCTTTATCAAATACTAAGTAGAATTTGTTTAAGTTTTCTACGTTCGTATCCATTTTACCGCCAATTGCGGGAATCCAGAATGAGTGCTTAACATCAGCAGCTTTTAAGTTAAAGTAAACTTTTTGACCTGTTGGTACAACTAATTCTTGAGCTGTTACAATCCCTTGGTTAGGATATTCGAACTCCCACCAGTATAATTTTGCAGTTACGTTTACTGTTAGAGCCGTTTTGTTACCTGCTTCATCTACTTCGTCCATTGCAGCAACATCTGCAAATTTATAAGTAGCTGTAACAACCGGTACAGATAAGATTAATAATAAAATAATAGGAATAACTGTCCAAATTACTTCAAGTGTGTGACTACCTTCTACTTGCTTAGGAATAACATTTTCGCCTACTTTTGAACGGCGGAACTTTAAGAATGCAAGTAAATAGATAACAGATACTACAACTATAACTAACGTCATAATTCCAGTAGCCAACAATAATAGGTTGAATTGTTCTTTACCTACTTGACCAGATGGTTTCAGTGCAGAAATATAATCTTCACCACAACCTGAAAGGAAAACCATCATCACTGCTAGAAGTGAAAAAAGACGCCACTTTTTAAGCCCTTTCATCATAGCTTAATTAAACCCCTCTTTCTTTGTTGTATTTTCATGTGTACCTAGGACATTGGTTCTGTCTATATGAATTCTTGTGAAAGAAAGAATCCCTAAATTTAGCTGAACACCGCAAATATTATAATTGCCACAAATAAGATCGTCATATGATTCAATGAGTAAATAAACATTTTATTTGCCCATTTCATATCATCTTTTGTGGTAAAGCCCTTTAAAGCTAGTATTAACCAGCCTAAGTTCAAAGTAGTCGCAAGCACTAAAAATCCAATTCCAAGCTCAGGTAATAGGAACGGTAACGGGAATAATAAAAGAATCCAGAAAAACATTGAGTACTTCGTTCGTTTAAAACCTTTCACTACTGGTAGCATTGGAATATTAGCTGCACGATATTCTTCAGTACGTTTCATAGCAAGCGCATAAAAATGCGGTGGTTGCCATGCAAACATAATAAGAAAGAGAGCAAGTGCTCCTGGGCCGAGTGCAGGTTCAACAGCTGCAAATCCAATTACAGGTGGAATCGCCCCCGAAATACTTCCGACTATCGTGTTACTAACATGCTTTCTTTTTGACCACATTGAATACAGAACAACATAAGCGAATATTCCTACTAGTCCCCACATGCCGGCTGCAAATGATGCCGTAAATAACAAAATTTCACCTACAATTAAAAATGAGAGGGCAATGGTCAATACAAAATTCGGCTTAAATCTACCTGTAACTGTCGGTCTTGACTTCGTTCGTTTCATAATGGGATCAATATCTCGGTCAATGAAATTATTCATTGCACCAGAACCGCCAATAATTAATGCCGCACCCAGCATGATACAAACGATGACATTAAGCTCTTGCAAGAAATGTCTACCAGTAAACTGAAATGCCAGCCACATCCCTGTAAACGTTGTGACAAGATTCGAGTTAACGATTCCAATTTTTATCAGAGCTAAGAAATCTTTTACAACAGATGTTGATTCTGGATCAGTGTTTCTAGTAGCCGATAACGTACGACCGTTTGACATGTTACCTCTCCTTTCATTTTTGTAAGCATATTCCGCTAACAATAACTATAGCGAAATTTGCGATTGATTTCTAGACGTTTAGTGAAATTTAGATGAAGTTGTAAAAATTAGCTTTGTCTAGAAATATAATTAAAAACAACATATCTATAGTAAAACATTTTCTAAAATGAATTGTGAAGGTTAAAGTACGAAATTATGAACAATTTGTGAAATGGAATCGACATCTATTACTCCCTTCTCTTTACAAGTTGTATTTTAATTGTATTTTAGATATCATCTAGTAGCAGAAACATTACTTTCATGTAATATTGATAGATAAAGTAGGTGACTCATTTTATGCAACATAACAGGTATATGAAGTGGTTTGCTGTTGCCGCTACACTGGGAATGCTCCTTATTTTACTTGGCGGGGCACTTGTTACAAAAACCGATAGTGGCTTGGGCTGTGGTCGAAACTGGCCAGATTGTAATGGTTCTCTTATCCCAAAAGAAATTACAACAGAAGTATTAATTGAATTCTCTCATCGTCTTGTTACAGGAGTCGTATCCATCTCAATTCTCGTTCTAACAATTTGGACATGGCGGAAACTTGGTCATATTCGTGAAGTAAAATTTTTAGGTTTTTTATCGATGTTCTTCTTAATTGCACAGGCACTTATTGGAGCAGCTCAAGTATTATGGGGACAAGGAGACTTCATTCTAGCTCTGCATTTTGGAATCTCGCTTATTTCTTTTGCAGCCGTTCTTCTTCTTTCTATGATTGTATTTGAAGTTGATCGAAAGTTTGATGCAGATAACGTATTTATTGGGAAAAAGCTACGTTGGCATACAATCGCTGTCACAATTTATTCTTATTTAGTCGTTTATACAGGGGCACTTGTTCGACATACAGATTCTAGTTTAGTATGTCCTGACTGGCCATTTTGCTACAATGAAACACCTTTTGCTCAACCAAACAATATGTACGAATGGGTTCAAATGGGACATCGACTGGCAGCTATCATTATTTTCATTTGGATTACATACATAACTTGGCACGCTATAAAAGAATACAAACAACAACGTGTTATTTATTATGGCTGGATTACTGCTTTCATCATCGTTATTCTACAAGTTTTAGCAGGTATGTTAGTAGTCCTTACTCGATTGAATTTAACAGTAGCTTTATTACACTCATTATTCATTTCACTTTTATTCGGCCTTCTTTGTTACATGATTATGCTCGTAGCACGTAGCAATTATAATGAAAAAAATAAATAACATTCGAAAAGGATTCGACACGTTGCTGTCGAATCTTTTTTATTTTCCATCACATCCTTCCTCCTGACCTCAAAATAATGCGTGCCTTTAATTTTTGCGAAGAAACAACTGGATTATATTATTTTTTTGATGTCTTCGTAGTTAAAGAATAGGCCACCTTCAGCAATAAAACGGTGGACAATTGCAACCTATTTGTGGCTAAGTCAGTGCAATGGCTAAAGACGTTGAATGTCTAGAAAGAAAGTGGGCTTTAATGCTCTTTTCAAACCATCTGTTATGAAAATGGATTTATAACATGCCTTAAGCACTTTCTACTATTAAGAAAAAAGGTTATTAGTGCGCTACAATATAGCTACTAATAACCTTTTTTATCGTTAATTATTCAATTTCAATTAATAAATCACCTGTTGAAATGGCATCTCCTGCACTTGCGTATACCTCTTTCACTATACCATCCTTTGGTGCCTGTACAGTTGTTTCCATTTTCATGGCTTCGGTAATTAACAAGTGGTCACCACGTTTGACAGGGCTGCCTTTAGATACAACGACTTTTAATACAGTCCCTGGCATTGTTGCCCCAATTTGGTTCGGATTGCTTGGGTCTGCCTTGAGAGCTATGCTGCCATCCACTTCTACCGTCATATCTTGAATGACAAGCTCGCGCGATTGACCATTTAATTCAAAGTAAATAACACGTGTACCATCATGCTGTGGTTCACCAATCGATACCAGTTTAATAATTAACGTTTTACCTTTTTCGATTTCTACTTCAATTTCTTCGCCTAGCTTTAAGCCATATAAAAACGTTGGCGTATCTAGCACTGAAATATTACCGAAGGACTCTAGCGTTTTCGCATACTCTTCAAATACTTTCGGGTAAAGTGCATAAGCGAGTATATCTTTCTTCGTAACAGGACGATTTAATTTATCCGCCAATACTTCCTCTAGCTGTTCAAAGTTAACAGGCTCTAACAGTTCACCTGGTCGAACAGTAATTGGTTCACGCTCTTTCAATACCACTTTCTGAAGTTCCGCTGGGAAGCCCCCATGTGGTTGCCCTAAATAACCTTGGAAAAATTCAATAACGGAATCAGGGAAATCAATCGTTCTCCCTCTCGTTATAACGGTTTCTTCATTTAATTCGTTTTGCACCATAAATAATGCCATATCACCGACTACTTTAGATGACGGTGTCACTTTCACAATGTCTCCAAATAATAGGTTGACACGTGAATACATGCGTTTTACTTCATCCCAGCGATCGCCTAATCCGACAGCCTTTGCTTGTTGTTGTAAGTTGCTGTATTGACCACCCGGCATCTCATGGACGTAAATTTCAGAATGAGGGCTAATCATGCCACTTTCGAAATCTTTATAGTATTTACGCACATCTTCCCAGTAATAAGAAAGCTTTTCAAGCGATTCAATCTCTGCACGAATTTCACGTTTACTACCTTTCATCGCATAATATAAAGAGTTAGCACTTGGCTGTGATGTTAAACCTGCCATTGCACCGAGTGCAGTATCTAAAATATCTACCCCTGCCTCGATTGCTTTTGCATATAAATAAATCCCATTGCCACTTGTATCATGCGTGTGCAAATGAATTGGTAGGCTTGTCGCCTCTTTAAGCTCCGATATTAAGCGGTAAGCAGCTTCCGGCTTTAACAACCCAGCCATATCCTTAATCGCTAAAATATGGGCTCCTGACGCCTCTAGCGACTTCGCCATATCTTTGTAATACTGCACGGAGTATTTTGCACGTCCGTCATCTAAAATATCACCTGTGTAGCAAATCGCAGCCTCTGCAATTTTCCCTGCATCTCTTGCTGCATCAATGGCAACTTCCATCCCTTTAATCCAGTTTAAGCTATCGAAAATACGGAAGACATCAATACCCGATGCAGCCGACTCAGCAATAAACGCACGAATTAAATTATCGGGATAGTTCGTGTAGCCTACAGCATTCGCCCCACGCAATAGCATTTGGAACAGCACATTCGGTATTTGCTCACGTAGCTTAGCTAAGCGTTCCCATGGATCTTCCTTTAAAAAACGATACGCTACATCAAACGTTGCGCCACCCCACATTTCTAACGAGAAGAAATTATGCATCATACGTGCTGTTTCATCTGCAATTTGATACATATCTTGTGAACGCACACGCGTAGCTAATAAGGATTGATGTGCAT